>CABUDK010000016.1 GCA_902490315.1 uncultured Porphyromonas sp.
TACATCAATACTCTCATCTTGTAGGACGCTCTTCGTTGCTGGTTGTATAGTATAGGTAGTTAGCCAAAGGGGTCTCCTCGCTGTTGTACCGCTCCAGGGTCACCAAGGCGCGCAAGACCTCCGCACAGCTCATCGCAAAAGAGATACCGCCGTGACTATCGTAAGGCGGGTTGCCATCGTACAGCTCACTCAGTGTCGAGATCCCGTGATGCTGTAGCTCATCCTGTATATCTCCGAGCAGGCGTGCTAGGTGGGTCACACCGCTACGCCCATTGATCTTCAGATAAGCATCCGTGTAGGCACCCAGTAGCCAAGGCCAAGCGGAGCCATTGTAGTAAGCATGCTCTCGCTGCTCTTGAAGTCCGCTGCACTGCTCCACATAGCCCTCACTGCGGGGGCTCAGCGAGCGAATACCCTTTGGCGTGAGTAGCTCAGAGGTCACGATCCCTAGCACTTGTCGCTGCTTAGCACGGCTCAGCGGGCAGAACGGCAGCGAGATAGCTATCAGCATATCGGGACGGACGGCCCGCTCACGATAGCCCTCCTTGGTAACGTAGTCATATAGGTAGCCGTAGGGATTGACAAAGGTCTGCTCGAAGGCAGGTCCCAAGCGTTCGATTACGCTAGCCAGCTCCTCGGGAAAGCTCCCTTCGCCACGAGCCTCACGGTAGAAGCAGAGCGCATTGTACCACAGGCCGTTCACCTCCACCAGATAGCCCCGTCGTGGCACGACCGCTTGCCCCGCTATCGTTGAGTCCATCCAGGTGACTGGAGGCGTGCCACTTCCCTCGGCATAGAGCAGTCCGTTTGGCTCGATGCGCAGGATCGGGTGGCGGTCGCTCAGGTAGTAGTCGATGATGCGCCCCACGAAGTCTAGGTAGAAGGTGCGGTGGCTGTCGTCTGGATACTCAGCGAGGAAGAGCTGTATAGCTCGTATTGCCCAGAGCCCCACATCGGGGTCGCGCACTCCCTCCATATCTAGTGGCAGCGCGATCTGCTTGATGAAGTTGATACTGCTCCGTATGAAGGTGCTCATCACATTGTGAAAGCGCTCTGGGTGATCGCTGTAGATCGAGCACCCAGGCAAAGCGACCATTTCATCCCTCGCCCGCACCCCATACCAGGGGAAGCCCGCTAGGATATAGTGCCGATTGGATTCTGGTTTATAGTAAAACTGGCTACAAGCATTGCGCAGACAGCTCCGTAGATCCACTCGCGCCTTGCGGTGCGCCACCTCCGAGTCAAAGAGCGCTGGCAGCGTGGTCACATCTACCTCCTCTAGCTGAGCGGTGAAGTAAACCGACTCGCCATTGCGTAGCTCCATCTCGAAGTAACCTGGCGAATAGAGATCTTCACAGCTTTCGTACCCTCGTATCTGCTCCTTAGGGTAGTGCAGGTTCTTGATCCAGTAGCCCTCATCGACCCAATGCGAGGGGGCATCCACCTGCATGTATAGATCCGGATAACCCTCATAGAGACAGGTGCGCACACCCGTCGTGCCGACAGGGTAGACGGTCGTGTGAGCGGTCTCGTTCTCATGCGATAGGAGGATCACATCCCTAAAGGCGACCACCGGACGCAGCCGCAGAGTGGTCTCGCTGTGGCTGTCGAGGAGCGTGAACTTGATAATCACCTGATTCTTGTAGTGGCAGAAGATTGACTCTCGCTGCAGGACCACCCCGCCCACACGGTATATCGTGCGCGGCATCTTGTCTATGTTGTACTCTCGTATGTACTTGTGACCATTGGGATAGACCGTGCCATCGCCGTAGAGATGCACTCCGAGGTTAAACTCCGCTCCATGCTGTATCACCGTAGCGTCTAGCGAGGAGAGGAGGATATGATTGTGACGGCTCAGGTGAGGCAGCGGCACCACGAGCAGACCGTGATACTTACGCGTGTTGCACCCCACGAGGGTCGTACAGTTGAAGGCGCCCCCACGGTTAGAGCGTATATGCTCCAGCTGTAGCGAGCGGTCTAGATTAGAAAGTGTCGTGCGGTCAAACTTGAGATAACTCATAGATAGTAAATTACTTGGAGGTAACGGTGCCACCACTCCCCTACTCCCGATCAGCGCTAGCGGCTCGGTGGTCACGTGACAAGTGGTGCTGAGGATAACCCTCTCTGCGTTGCTAAGATACGAATTAACCGCTGAACGGAGGTTAATTCCCCGCTAAAAGAACAGGGCTGACGCATTATAATAATATGAACTGAGCGAGCTCATCTCAATCTCTCCCGATGAATTTTCAAATATCTCGGGGGATATTTTTGATTTTCTCCCGAAGGAATGGCGAATTTCTTCGGACTTATCATTTGATTCTTCCGAAGTTTCATTTGATTCTTCCGAAGAATTTTTTCTTTCCTCCCGAGGAAATCGAAATTTCCTCGGGAGGAATTTGGGAAATTCCTCGAGAGGCTTGGGATAAAACGAGACTGTTGCCAAAGTCAACAGTTTCACAATCTTGCTTGCAAGATTGTCTAGACTTTGCAGAAAGGATGAAGAGCAAGGCGCTGAGGGTGAGGTCTGAAGGGAGCATACCTCCGTATGTGACCGAAGCCGAATCCCGAAAGCAACACAGCGATTCGCCTTTATGCAATAGCATCAAAACGAACGTAGGGACGCACGGCACGATGCCGTACGTCCCTACGTTATTCGTTAGCGGGCTGCCTCTCGCGCTAGGCGACGAAGGCTCGCAGGTGTGACTGATTACTCGATCGTGATGTCATCGATGAGGAGGTCATAGACACCTGTCTTACCAGTCTTAATAGCAAAGAGGTTGCCACTCTTAGCAATAGACCTACCACTGATGTCCAGCGTTACCTTAACCCAGTCGGTAGCGGTAATACTACCACTGTACTGATTATTTTTAGCAACAGACAGATTAGCATCAGCGTTGTTGACAACTCCTAAGTTGTAAGTATAGTATTTCTCACCCTTGCTAGTCACGAATAGGTCTGGATCTGTTTTATCCTCAGGATACAGATTGAACGATAGGCTCTTGCCAGTTACCGTACCCTTGATGTAGAATGAGATCTTGGTCTTGCCAGAGAAGTCCTTGCCTGCATTGTTCATAGCAGTAAAGAGGTAGTCATTACCAGTAGGCGTACCCTTGATGTGGAGAGCTGTACTGCCATTGCGACCAGCACCTGTTGCTTCAGTAGCATAGTCCTTTAGACCGAAGCGATTTAGTGTACCCGTGAAAGCTGCGAAGTCCTCAAAGTTTGCACCGGGGAAGAGTAGCTCACCGGTAGTGGGCTGTGGCTCTGGATCGGGATCGGGAGTAGGCTCCGTACCACCATTGTCATCAGGATTAACGACGATAGGGTCCTCATCTACGACGTCCCAGTCAGCGATCTGACCATTGATCTCGTCTACCGTGAGCGCACCAGATGCGAGGGTGACATTGAACTTGTGGTTCTTGCCAGACTGAAGAGCGAGGCTAGCGAAGGTGTAGCTGTAGCTCTTGCCGTCGCTGAGCGTGATGACTAGCTTAGCATTAGCATTGGTAGCAGGGATGACAATCGTTGGAGCGAAGGCGCCATTAGCAAGCTGCAGCTTTTGCGTAGCCGTTGCCGTGCCGTTGGTGAGTGTACCATCAGCGATCTTCATTGAGCTGGTGGTGACGATGCCCTCTAGCTGAGCTGAGGTGATAGTCGTACCAGCGGGTAGACCAGCCATGGTGAAGCTCACGAGAGCTAGCTTGTGCGTAAACTGTAGTACGTGGTTAGCACCCGTAGCGTCCTTGGCAGTCTTGATGCCCGTCAGGTTATTGGAGTAGAGGACGTCAGTCTGATCGTTGGTCAGGTCGATAGCTAGATCGGTCGTAGCGCTAGCGCTATAAGGATAGTAGCTGACGAAGTTGACCGTCTGCCCCTCGGCAAAGGTTAGTCCAGTAGTGGCAGGGGCAAAGGTAGCTGTAGCACCTCCTGCGGTGGTCTTGTACTCTACGTTGGTAGCGGTAGCGTCACCAGTCATAGAGATACCGATGGCATCGTTTGCCTCGAAGGCATTGTTTGCCATACGGAGGTTGAGCGTTGGGATGTTTGAGCCAAACTGCATCGCCTCTGGCTGTAGGCACTCACCTTTGTTGTCCTTGTTACAGGCAGTAAGTGCGAGTAGTGCTAGTGCACCGACAAGTAGTTTCTTCATGTCTTGTTCTATTTAGGTGTTTATTGATTATTTGCTATTTAACAGTTAAAGCCTCGACTTGATAAGTCGTGGAGTGGAGAGGCTCCTGAGAAGCCTCGTAGAGGAGGGCTATGTAGCCAGCCTCAGCAGAGCCTGCGATAGCGTAGCTCTTCTTGTAGTGCTGATTGCCATAGCCACGCGGGGAAGTGCTATCGTTGATGACCTCTAGCGTCTTGACGAGTGCGCCATCCTTGTCTAGCTGCTGGACAGTGAGCGTAGCTCCGTTGGTGTGTCCCGAGCTGTATGTTAGCTCTACCGTATAGCTAGAGCCTGCGGTCATCTGCAGACGTGGCGTGATGAGGACACATTTGTTTACGGGATCCGTAGACTTATAGGCACTGGCCTGAGCATAGTGCACGTCGCCGAAAGAGCGCTTCTGGAAGTCACGCGTACCGACGAGTGCT
Source organism: uncultured Porphyromonas sp. (assembly GCA_902490315.1). GTDB lineage: Bacteria > Bacteroidota > Bacteroidia > Bacteroidales > Porphyromonadaceae > Porphyromonas. The sequence goes on from CABUDK010000016.1 coordinate 4,594, forward strand.
TTGTTGAGCCAGCCTGGAAGCGCAAAAGGATCGTAGTCCTTACCCCCCTTGGCGAAGTCATCGTTGAGCGGTAGTGCACGAGCCGTCTGTGTAAGGTCTACACTATAGATATTCTCGCCAGCCGGCTTGGGGTCAGGCGTAGGCGTTTCGGTCGGTGTAACCACAATATTAGAAACAGTGCCATCGTCCTCCCAATCCACGATCTGCCCATTGACTAGATCTATAGATATACCCCCTTGCTGCTCGTCGAAGGTGATGTTATAGTAGTAGATCTTGTTGCTAATGATGTCCAGCTGCTTGATTGCCTTGGTGTAGGTGCGTCCATTGCTGAGCGTGAGCTGTAGCTCTACGTCTACAATATCCTTCGGAAGAATAAGAGTCGAGGCAGAGCGCTGGTCTGCACCGATGGTGAGGGGTAGCGTCTCCTTCGAACTATATGGTGTGCGTAGCTCGCCCGTGAGGACGTCAAAGTCGCCCTCGACGACCATGCCTTGTAGCTTCATCGATTGCAGCGTTACACCTGCGGGAAGTCCCTGGACAGTGAAGACGATGCGTGAGAGGACATGTCCGAAGAGGAGCGTGTACTCCTTCTTCTCTACACGAGGTGCCACCTCCCGGTGATGAGCCCAGAGGAGGTCAATGGGCTCCTTGATTAGATCAAGGTGTATAATCCCCTTCTGAACGGCTGTGCGGTAGGGAGCGTAGGCGTAGAAGTCTAGCTCCTTAACGGTGCTGGGGTAGATGCGGTCAGCAGTTGTCGTGGGGTGAAAGATCGCTATCTCTCCACCAGGGATGGCATGGTAGTGTAGGTTATTGCGCTCCTCAGCACCACGCGCATAGACACCGATCTGGTCGCTCACGTCAAAGCGTTCGTTCGTAGCGCGCACCTCCTTGTCGCTGAGACGTATGTTGCTCTTGAAGACTATGTAGTCCTTAGCTTGCGCTCCGTCTGCATCGGGGCAAGTGGTACAGCGAGACTGCTCCTTGGTACAAGAGGTGGCTAGGAGTAGCGTCGTGAGTAGTATAGAGATTGTTGTCAGTAACTTATTCATAGTAGTAGGTGAGCTACAGATTAGTTATCAAGTACGGGGACATCGTTGAGCGCAGGGAAGAAGTCAAAGCCTGTCTTCTCCTCCATCTCACGGAGCGTCTTTTTGTAGTTGTTAGGTTTTCCTGAAAAGCCCTCGTGCGGTATGCACCACGCCTTGGAGTGCCAGCGCTCCTGCTTGTCGCGCCATACGACTACCTTATAGAAGTAGTCAGGTACTGGGCAAGCCACATTACTTCGATCCCGAGTGTACTTATAGTTCGTATCGTCAAAGCCTACGCCCGTCACTACATAGAGCGTGTCGACACTCTCAGCAAGCGTGCGTACATCGCCCTCTAGCTGTTGCCAGATACCACCATTATGGGTTTGCTTCTGCGGCACCATATTAGAGTAGTAGAACGTGCTGGCGTTATCAGCCCGAGAGGAGAGTCGATCAGCGCTAGGAATTTGGTGTCCTCGAGAGTAGCCGACATAAGCCCCCGTCAAGTTTGGTTGATACGCCTTAGAGATATCCGGATCATAGCCCCAAGCATCAGTACGCTTAACCTTTTTATCCATTACATCCTTGTAGAGCGGATAAGCGACATAGTGAGCTAGGTGCAGCTTCGTATCATATAGGAGGAAGTAGTTGCGTGCCGAGCGATTGCTCGGGAGCATGTGCTGCACCTCCAGCGTATTGGGGAGCGCCGTCTTGGCGGGTAGCTCTAAGTAACGGCCAACCTCTGTGACCTTGCCCGTGCCTGTATCCTTGAGCGTGATGGTGTGGGTGCGCTGCTGTCCCATGATGAGACTCTGCCCCTCACGTAGTGGCCAGGTGTAGGTACGTCCGTTGGGCAGGGTGAAGAGTACCTTCATCTCGCTCGTGGTCGTCTCGATAGGTAGGAGCAGTGCCGTGGCCGTAACGGTAGCCCCCGAGACGGTGACTGGCACGGAGATCTCAGCCGTAGAGCTAGTATCGACCTGCCACTGACGACTATAGAGGTCTAGCGTACCCGTCGTCGGCATACCAACGATGCGCACCTGGACACCCTCTAGAGAACCACCATCCTCACTGCGCATCTCAAAGCGGAGCGAGGCGAGTGCCTGACGAAAGATTAGTTCCTTTGCGACATCGGGCGCAATGGCTGAGAGATTGTCCGAGATAAGGAGCGGCTTGAGCGAAGCTTGATCAGCAACGCTGTAAGCGATCTTGCCCCCCTGCGTCTGAGCATTGTAGGGGTAGTAAGCGAGGATGTCATACTTCATCGATGAATCCCAAGCCACCTTCTGCTGCTCGTCGACTGGCTGGAAGGTAGCGATGCCCCCGCCACGGATCGTCTTGTAGTGTAGGTTGCTATGCTGTAGTTGCTCAGCTGACCAAGTGGTATTCTGCGCCGTGCGACGTACGTAGATACCTATCTGATCGCCAGCCTCCCATGCGGTGCCAGCGACGCGCAGGTCGTAGTCCTGCTGTGAGGCTAAGAAAGTCTGATTGGTCTCGCTCTGAGGCTGCTCCGCTTCCCCCTGCCTACCGCTTGGCTGGCAAGCAGCCGTCAGCAGCAAGCTCCAAGAGGTTACTAAGAGCGCAAAGAGTAGACGATATGTCCTATTTACCATAGATTAGTTTGATGTCAAATTAACTGGAATGTATGATACCGTAGCAACTAGCGGAGGTCGCTATGAGCCTACCAAGAGACAATGCAAAAGTACTCCCACAAAGTCACTCTATCGTTGCTGCGATGTTACAAAGCTACTAAAAAATAGTCTGTCAGCCAATGGAATTCGATTTTTCTTCCAAAGGTGAGGCTTCATAATGTATGAAACTAATTCAAGCCTCCCCTTACGAAATACACTCCTTGCCGTTGGCTAGGTAATTCCCGCTATGAGAGCTTACTTCAGGCTTTCACCCATTAGACAATGCGCATGCTGGGCATACGAAAAGAAGCTCCGTCGCAAGTAACTTGCGACGGAGCTTCTCATGTTTTGGAATGTTTTTGTTTGGCTACCTTCTGTCGGTGCGACGGAGTTGATTACGCTTGATATACTTCCTAGCAAACTCTCGCTGTACCTGCTGGTAGTTGACGAGCTTGCGTGCGGGGATCTGCTTGCGTAGCTCTGTCATAGTCTCTTCGTCTATCACTGCTAGCTGAGACTTGAGTTGCTGCTCGCGCTCGAGGCACTTGGCTGCTTGCGCCTCAGATAGGGACTCGCTCCTCGTCTCCTCGTACTGCTTGCGTAGCTCGCGCCATAAGGGTATGCGCTTCTTATCAGCTGTGCGCAAGGTCCGGTCCAAATAGGTAGCCTCGTCAACTGTAAGGCCTAGTTCCTGAGAAAAGAACTCCTTGCGTAGCTTGACCAGCTCCTCTCTGCTACAGTTGTCTGTCTCACTGCGGAACTGCTGAGCTACAACTACATTGGGCAAGAGCAGCAGAGGAAGTACTACCAATAGAAAATGAAAAAGCTTGCGTCGTCTCATCATATCGTCGTGTCCGTGCGTTGTGATCATTTATATCTCATCACTCATCTCGTCTTCAGAGAGTGCCCCCAAAGTTTCTCCTATGGCATAGTCATCGGTGAGAATATCTACACAGGTCTCGTATAGGTAATCCGCAAACTCGGCATCTGTCAGAGGTGTGACGCTGAGATCATATACAGAGCTAGCTACTTCATCGCTAGCTGTAAGAGGCTTCTGGGTAGTTCCTTGCCATACGCCCCAGAGAGCTACTACAGCAATCAGTGCTGCAGCGACAGCGGTCCATGGACGTAGCTTCACCCAGAGCTTAGCCCTACGATGCGCACTAGGCGCCACCACAGCGTCTGTCGCAGGCACCGGCTCATCGAGTGGTATCTGCGATAGAATGCGAGGGGATAGGTCATCAAAGTACCCCTCAGGAACATGGTAATGCCCCAACCGCTCCGAGAGCGAGGGTATCTGACGGGTCAAGTCTTCTGAAGGTGTAGGCATAAGAGGTGATTAAATAGAGTCTAGTACGACCTCGCAGGGAGGTCTCTGCTTACACTTTATTGGATGCCAATAGACTTGGTAAGTTTAATTCAGATTGGAGATGTACTGCTGAATCTTCTTGACAGCGTGATGATAAGATGCCTTGAGTGCTCCCTCAGAGGTGTCCGTGATGGTCGCAATATCTCGGTAGGGCATCTCGTCGAAGTAGCGCATCTCAAAGACCTGTCGCTGCTTTGGCGGGAGCTTATCGAGTGCTTGCTGTAAGATCAGCTCTCCCTTGTCTCCGTCGAAGTAGGGATCGGCAACGGCACTGTCCAGGAGATAGCTAGTATCTTCATTGACAGCGTACTCGTTGTCCGTGATACGCTTCTTTTTTTTGTTGTAGTTGATCGCCTCAAAGAGGGCAATGCGATAGATCCAAGTGTAGAATTTCGCCTCTCCTCTGAAGGAACCAAGGTTTTGCCACGCCTTCAGAAAGGTCTCCTGTAGCACGTCATCCGCATCGTCATGCTGCCGCACGATACGACGGATCAACCAGTAGAGCTTCTCCTGATACATCCGCACAGCCTCTGTAAAAGCGGCAGCGCGGGTCTTGGAACTCATAATCTGCTCTTGCAGTTCATCTTCGGTCATGCTAAGTGGACACTATGAGGGTGTGTAGCGATGGCTGGGAGGAGGTTTCTACTATCGTGCTGCCGCACCTTTGACTAGGTATACATATACGGGGAAGTGATCTGAGTAGCCCCCTTGCCACTGCCCTCCGACAAAGGTGCGTAGCGTGTACCCCTTGTACTGACCACTCTGCTGGATCATAAAGGGCTGCTTGAAGATAAACGCCATATCAGTCGTCTCCGGATCGCGGTATAGCTGCCAAGTAGTAGGATTGCTGCCGATGAGCTCACCATTGACCACTATGATGTCAAAGAGGTTCCACACGTCACGGTAAGCGAGTGTCCCCATACCTTTATTGTATAGTTGCAGCATCGGGGTGTAGTAGTCCGCAGGCTTTGTTTGGTCAGGATGGTTCTGCACGCCGAGGCCGTCACGTACACTGGGGCTGATGGGGTCATCGTTGAAGTCTCCCATCATGATCACTTTGCTCCCTGGGAAGAGTGTATAGAGTGAATCAGCAACGCTGCGCATCGTCTTAGCGGCTGCCATACGACGATGCAGAGAGACAGCCTCCCCACCACTACGTGAGGGCCAGTGCCCCACGAGGACATGTACGATCTCGCCATCGAGGAGCCCTGAGGCGTAAACCACATCTCTTGTTTTGATCCATGGCTCGTTAGGTATCTCTACTGCTCTGACTCCTGATGCAAAGACCTTATAAACTTCTGGTTGGTAAAGTATAGCGCAGTCTATGCCACGACGGTCTGGAGAGTCGTAGTGGACGATATCGTAGTGCTTGTCTCGTAGTGAATCTTGGGCGATTAGATCCTCGAGGACGCCTCTGTTTTCTATCTCAGCGACTCCAATGATTGCGGGGCCGTCACCTCCGATGAGGGAGATCACGTGGGACATATTGCGAAGCTTGTGCTGGTACCGCTCGGGTGTCCAGCGATTAGCCCCCTCGGGGAGAAACTCCTCGTCATTGTTCTCCTGATCGATGGTGTCAAAGAGGTTCTCTAAGTTATAGAATGCGACCGTCACCCGCTGTGGTGTGGTGCTCTGCTGTGCAGATATAATCCCAAAGGAGAGTGCTAGCAGTGCGACCAACCAGCCCCATCTACTATATTGTGTGCTATGTGTCATAAGTTAATCGTTCAAGTTCAAGTGTTAGACTATGCTTTCACAAAAGTACTGATAAATGTCGGATTACCCAAGGTCTCGCCTATAAAGCTTTCGTTAAGGCCGTTGTCCAGGGGGGTGTCTCACAGGGAGCGTCACGCCACGTTGTCGCAATGCCCATCGACAAGCATAAAAAAAGACCCCGCAATAAGCTATTGCGAGGTCTCGAATCGTACCAAAGTGGTGCCACCAGGAATCGAACCGGGGACACAAGGATTTTCAGTCCTTTGCTCTACCAACTGAGCTATGGTACCATTCTTCTTGCGTTTTGGTGATGCAAAGGTACAACAACTTTTTGAATTGACCAAATGTTAGCGCAATCGTGGTTATTTTGTATCTTTGCGAGTAGTAACATAGCACAAATAGCATGGTGGACTTGACATCACACTACGGAGGTATCGCCCTCCGCAATCCAATCATAGCTGGTAGCTCTGGTCTCACGGCCTCACTCCAGCAAGTTACGGCAATGGCACAGGCAGGCGCCGGGGCAGTCATCCTCAAGTCGCTCTTTGAGGAGCAGATAGAGGCGACGGCTCTGCAAGCGCAAGCAGAGGTGGCTACTTCTTATCCTGAGGGGCTCGACTATATGCTGCACTACACGCGCCAGCATGAAGTGGAGAAGTACCTAACCCTGATCCGTGAAGCTAAGGGCGCGGTCGACATCCCTGTCATAGCAAGCATTAACTGTTACCGAGGAGGCGAGTGGCAATCTTTTGCCAAGAGCATACAGGAAGCCGGTGCGGATGCGCTCGAGCTCAATGTGATGCGCATCGAGACAGATCCAGCACAGCGTGGTAGTGATCTAGAGAAGGAGCTGGTAGATCTAGCGATCTCGATCACCCGTACGGTGCAGATACCAGTCGTCTTCAAGATTTCAGATCGCTTTACCAACATCCTTTACCTAGCGCAGGAGCTGGTCAAGAGTGGTGTCAAGGGCTTGACCTGCTTTAACAAGAGCTGGCAGACAGACATTAACATAGATACCCTAGAGATCGTTCAGGGACCTGTTGTATCAACGGGACAAGAGCTATACAACACGCTGAAGTACACAGGACTCCTCTCGGGCAAGCTACCCCAGCTCGCTATCTCCGCTTCGGGCGGCGTGATGGACTACGCAGGCATCGTCAAGAGCCTCCTCGTCGGAGCTAGCTCTGTACAGGTTGTCTCCACACTGTATCAGCATGGAGTACCTTACTTGACGAAGATGCTGGAGGAGCTCACACAGTGGATGACTCAGCATGGATACCGATCCATAGAAGAGTTTAGAGGCAGTCTCAACGCCTCTAAGCAGTCTGACCAGGAGCTCTATATGCGCTCGCAGTTTATGCGTTACTTTAGCAATAAAGCGTAGCTAACACTCTGGAGAAATACACAATAACGACATATTTACTAACTCAAATATCACAGAAACTATGAACAGACTATCTATCACAGCGGGCATCGTGGCCGTGGCTCTATCCCTATCGGGTTGTGGCGCGATAAACGAGACACTACTTGGTGCTGGCGCTGGTACAGCCGTAGGTGCTGGCCTTGGTGCTGGTATCGGTAAGGTCGCAGGCAATACGGGTGCTGGCGCAGCTATTGGTGCCGTCGTAGGCGGTGCTGCTGGCGCACTCATCGGTCATCGTATGGAGAAGCAAAAGAAGGAGCTCGAGCAGCAGCTACCCGCGGGTACGCAGGTCGAGACAGTCAATGAGGGACAAGCTATCAAGGTCGTCTTCGACAGCGGTCTACTCTTCAACACCAGCTCGAGCACGCTGAGCTCTTCTTCTCGCAACGATCTACGCAAGTTCGCAGATAACCTAAACAAGAACGATGACACGGTCCTAGAGATCATCGGTCACACCGATAGTTCGGGCAATGATCGTATCAACGATCCACTCTCACTGAATCGTGCTAAGAGCGTCCGTGACTTCCTCGAGGGACAGGGTGTCTCTTCCGTACGTATGAAGTACGAGGGTCGTGGTAGCCACGAGCCCGTTGATACGAACGCAACGGCTGAGGGTAAGCGTAAGAACCGTCGTGTAGAGGTCTTCATCCTACCTAGCCAGAAGATGATCGAAGAGGCTAAGGCTGGTACGCTGAAGTAGTCTCACTCCCCAAACGCATCACGCACTGAACTACTCAGGGCGTGATGCGTTTCCTTTTTATCCTCTCAGTATCATTCACCGCAAGAGCTATATGTCTCACTTCCTACAACTAATCTCTACCACCATCCTGCTCACCTTGGCTCTTCTTTCATGCAGTGCTACTGGTAAGCAGCGATCGCAGACACCCTCGTCTGTGGAGGCCTCCTTTGGGGTCGTGGATACGACTCACCTGAGCGAAGGTACAACAGCAGAACCCTATCCAATGGTAAAGATCCCAGAGAACATCCAGGAGCCTTTGCAGCGGGCGAAGTATGTACTAGAGCACTTCTTCGATCGTTGGCCCGCAGAGACTTTGGAGCAGCTTGTTGATCCGGCTGCTATGGAGCAGGGACTGGTAGACTATCTTGCTGTCTATAGCAGTATGCCTGCTGGGAGTGTCTCGCAGGAGGATCTACTGCGCCCGCTCAAGGTGATGCGCGGCAAAGCGCTGAGCGAGGCTCTACGTCTCTACACCAAGTATCTCTACGAGAGCGGCTCTCCTCTGAAGAATCACACGTTCTATATCCAAGCCTTGCAGTGGGCCACTACATCTCCGCAGGTGGAGTATGTGGATCAAGTGGTTTACAAGGATATGCTTTCATTAGTGTCGCAAAATCAAGTTGGCAAGCCTGCCACAGACTTCGCCATAACCCTAGCACAGCCAGCAGCAGAGGGGTACACCTTTGCCGATACGACGCTCTACGCACTGCGTGATAAGCCCAAGGTGGTCATCTTCTACACCCCTGGTTGTGATCGCTGTACACATCTGCTGGCAGAAGTGTCTCACGATCAGATCTTGCAGCGCGCTACCGAGGGAGGTAAGGCAGAGATCCTCTACGTCTCGCTCGTCTATGAGCGTAGCGAGTGGGAAAAAGGGCTTGCGGATCTACCACCCTTTGGTACGCCCGCTTTCAACGGCGATCTGCGTCTCCTCGAGGAGTCGCTCTATGACCTAGCTGTCACGCCAGTCATATACGTCATCTCGTCCGACGGGATCGTACTGCAGCGAGATTCCTCACTCGCTGAGGTCAGGCGCTACGTTTCTACACTTTAACCTATTTCTCTATGAAGGGTATCATACTAGCCGGTGGCACGGGTAGCAGGCTCTACCCCCTGACCAAGTCTGTCAGCAAGCAACTACTGCCTGTCTATGACAAGCCGATGATCTACTATCCGCTCTCTACGCTCATGCTAGCCGGCATTCGCGAGATCATGATCATCAGCACGCCACAAGACCTGCCGAGCTTCGAGCGTCTCCTAGGCGATGGCTCCGCTTACGGCATTGAGCTGACTTACGCCGAGCAGCCTCGCCCCGAGGGCTTGGCGCAAGCCTTCATCATAGGACGGGAGTTCATTGGTTCAGACGACGTTTGTATGGTACTCGGTGACAATCTCTTTCACGGATCTAGCTTTGCCACGCAGCTGGCGGCAGCTCGCGACAACGTCACCCAGCATCGCCTCGCCACTATCTTCGGCTATCCCGTCTCCGACCCGACACGCTATGGAGTCGTTTGCCTAGATGCTGCGGGCAAGCCTACAGATATAGAGGAGAAGCCTAAGCACCCTAAGAGCAATCTAGCGGTCGTGGGCCTCTACTTCTACCCGAATGATGTGGTCCAAGTGGCGCAAAGCATCACTCCCTCGGAGCGTGGGGAGCTAGAGATCACAGCGGTCAATGATTACTACCTACAGCAGCAACAGCTCTCCGTCATCTCCCTCGGACGTGGCTTCGCATGGCTCGACACAGGCACTCATGAGGCGCTCATGGAGGCGACCAATTATGTCAGCGTCATCCAGAAGCGTCAGGGAATGGTAATCGCTTGTCTTGAGGAGATCGCTTTACGTCAGGGATGGATCACGATGGATCAGCTACAAGAGGCTGCCGAGCAGCAGCGAGGCAGCACTTACGGTCAGTACCTCGCCAGTATCAAAGCGTAGCTGATCAGTTCTCGATCTATAGGAACGCACGGACGAGTACCCCTATGCAGGGATGCCCGTCCGTGCGTTTGTTGTGTTTAAGCAGGTCGTTACCTGTCTTGTCATGCGACAACGGATGCTGTGCATTCATTTCAATAGGTCTCGCTGAGACTGCTGTGTAGTGCGCTGATTCTATTGTATATACGAGTTCCAAAAAAGTTCCTCTCTTGGAACTCTTTAGTTCCAGCGGAGGAACTTTCTGAAACCTGCTCCCTCAATCTCTCACCTCTCACCTCTCACCTCTAATTTCTAACCTCTAATCTCTTTTTCGTACCTTTGACTCGTCAATTAGACTACACGCCTAACAACTATGATGGACTCTATCAAGCAAATCTACAAGATCGGTCACGGACCGAGCAGTAGTCACACTATAGCTCCTATGCGAGCCTCTGAGATGTTTCTAACGCAGATCAAAGAGCTGCCTGTGGATCGTATCGAGGTGACTCTCTATGGGAGCCTCGCAGCCACCGGCAAGGGGCACATGACCGACCAAGCGATACTCTCGGTACTCAATCCCGTCCACCCAACGACCATCCTATGGGAACCTCGTGTGGAGCTCACATTCCACCCCAATGGGATGAAGTTTGCCGCCTTTGATAAGGAGGGAGAGGAGATCAAAGAATTCAAAGTCTACAGCATCGGCGGCGGTACGCTCGCCAACGAGACCTTCAATGAGCAGGTCACCACGCCTGTCTACGAGCTCTCGACGATGGCCGACATTATGGACTACCTAGACCAGCGCGGACTCTCTTACTGGGAGTACGTCGAGCGCTGCGAGGGTCCCGACATCTGGGACTACCTCGCCAAGGTCTGGGAAGTGATGAAGCAGAGTGTGCATGAAGGCTTGGCTGCTGAGGGTGTCCTCCCAGGAGGTCTGCGCCTGCGCCGCAAAGCGGCCGACACGCTGGTCAAGTCTCTGAGCTACAAGGATAGCGTCCGGACTCGTGGTATGGTCTACTCCTACGCCCTAGCCGTCAGTGAGCAAAACGCTGCCGGCGGACGTGTCGTCACGGCGCCTACCTGCGGTTCTTGTGGTGTGATGCCAGCGGTACTCCTCTACCTTCAGGAGACGCGCAGCTTCCGTGACGAGCGTATCCTACGTGCCTTAGCTACGGCGGGGCTCTTTGCCAATGTGGTACGTACGAACGCCTCTATCAGTGGCGCTGAGGTGGGTTGTCAGGGCGAGGTAGGTGTCGCTTGCGCTATGGCTGCTGCGGCTGCTAGTCAGCTCTTCGGCGGTACGCTGCACCAGATCGAGTATGCGGCCGAGATGGGCTTGGAGCATCACCTCGGGCTTACCTGCGATCCAGTCTGCGGACTGGTACAGATCCCCTGTATCGAGCGCAATGCCTTTGCGGCCAGTCGTGCGCTGGATGCGAATACTTATGCCAACTTCACCGATGGTCGTCACCGGGTCAGCTTTGACCAGGTGGTCGCAGCCATGCACCAGACGGGCAAGGATCTGCCGAGCCTCTACAAAGAGACGGCTGAGGGTGGACTAGCTATCCTCCACGAGAAGTATGGTGGCAAGATCCTCATCGAGGATTAAGACAGTTCACACCATGATCTTATGAATAAAGAGAAGCATACCGACCTGCGTACCCGTAGTATCTATCGGGTCACACTGGTGGGTGCTTTGATCAACGTAGCGCTCACACTCCTCAAGCTCATCGTGGGCTTCGTGGGGCATAGTGCTGCTTTGATTGCTGATGCTGTACACTCGCTCTCGGACTTCTGTACCGACATCATCGTGACGCTCTTTGTGGGCATCGCGGGCAAGCCTAGAGATACCAAGTATCGCTACGGATATGGCAAGTATGAGTCGATAGCTACGCTGATCATAGCCACCGTGCTGATGGGCATCGGCATCTCTATGTTGCTCAAGAGTGGAGAGACTATCTATCTCTTCTTTGCCTCTGGGGTTATCCCGCAGCGGCCTTCGCTCTGGGCGGCGATCATAGCTTTTATCTCTATCCTATCGAAGGAGTGGCTCTTTCGCTACACCAAGAGTGTCGCTGAGCGGGTGCATAGTAATACGGTGCTGGCGAATGCATGGCACCATCGTACGGACGCTTACTCCTCTATCGCTGTCCTCGTGGGTGTCTTGGGAGCAGCCTTGCTGGGCAATAAATGGGCGATCCTCGACCAAGTGGCCTGTGCGGGCGTCAGTCTCTTTATCGTTTGGGCGGGGGTGCAGCTTATCTCGACTCCGTGGCGGGAGCTCACCGAGCACAGTCTCTCCGAGAAGGAGCAGCAGACGATCCTAGAGATCATCGAGGCGGAGTACCCAGGGCATCATCCGCACAATCTCAACACCCGTAGCTTAGGCTCTGCCGTCGCTATCGAGGTGGATATCTATCTGCCTGACGAGACGCCAGTTATCCTCGCTCACGAGCGAGCTACCCACATAGAGAACAAGCTCAAGGAGCACTACGGCGAGCGCACCCACGTAGTAGTCCATGTGGAGCCAATGGCTATGATGAATACAGATCACGAATAGCGAAAAGCCCCCAACTAAAAGTCAATCCTCCCTTCTTATGAAAGCAACCATTCGGATCGTTAACGCGCACTTTTACTCCTATATAGGAGCTCTCCCTGAGGAGCAAGTGCTGGGCAATAGATATATCGTCAACCTCACCGCTACTTACGATGCGACCAAGGCGGTCGCGAGCGATGATGTCGCTGATGCGGTGAGCTACGCTGATCTCTACGATGTGATAGCGGACAAGGTAGGTCACTCGCGGGATAACCTCCTCGAGTATGTCGCTGGGCAGATACTTACAGAGATACTAGACAAATACCAGTTGGTCGACAGCTGCGAGATAACGATCCAAAAGGCTATCCCGCCCATCGCTGGTGTCATCGAAGCTGCCAGCGTCACGCTCGCCGCTAGTCGTGACAACGACAAGTAACGGGTTACTTCTTTTGATCCTCTAGTCGACTCTGCAGTGCGTACATCTCGTCGCGTAGGCGTGCAGCCTCGACGAAGTTAAGCTCCTTGGCAGCCGCATACATCTGCTTGCGTACCTGCTCGATCAGGTCTGGGAGCTTGTCCTGAGTGAGGTACTCAGCGACAGGTGAGGCGACAGCTATCTCTTCCTCGACATAAGCTTCGGCTTGTGCCGAGGATTTTGTTGTTACATAGCCCTCCTGCGAGAGCGCATTCGTTCGCTTGCTCACCACCTGCGTAGGGGTGATGTTATGCGCCTCGTTGTAAGCTATCTGCTTAGCACGGCGGCGGTTGGTCTCGTCGATGGTCGCCTGCATGCTGTCGGTGATACTATCTGCATAGAAGATAACCAGCCCATGCACATTACGAGCGGCACGTCCCGCCGTCTGCGTGAGCGAGCGGTGCGAGCGGAGGAAGCCCTCCTTGTCCGCATCAAGGATCGCCACGAGCGACACCTCGGGGAAATCCAATCCCTCACGAAGCAGGTTGACCCCGACCAAGACATCGTAAGCACCCTCACGCAGGCTGTCCATAATCTGGATTCGCTCTAGTGTGTCCACATCGCTGTGTATGTAGGCGCACTTGATGCCCGCTCGTATGAGGTAGTCGCTCAGCTCCTCCGCCATGCGCTTCGTCAGGGTCGTGACGAGCGTCCGCTCGTTGCGCTCCGTGCGTATGACGATCTCCTCCATCAGGTCGTCCACCTGATGCTCCGTGGGGCGGATCTCGATGGGCGGGTCTAGCAGTCCCGTAGGGCGTATCACCTGCTCGACCACCACGCCCTCGCTCATGTTGAGCTCGTAGTCAGCTGGCGTGGCACTGACGTAGATCACTTGGTTGGTCAGATTGACAAACTCCTCAAACTCCAGGGGCCTATTGTCCAAAGCCGCTGGTAGACGAAAGCCATACTCCACCAAGGTGGTCTTGCGCGCCTTGTCTCCGCCATACATGGCGCGTATCTGCGGTATCGATACGTGGCTCTCGTCAATGACTAGGAGGTAGTCATCGGGGAAGTAGTCCATCAAGCAGAAGGGTCGCTCGCCCGGCTTGCGACCATCGAAGTAACGCGAATAGTTTTCAATGCCCGAGCAGTAGCCCACTGCCTTGATCATCTCCAGATCGTAGGAGACCCGCTCGTAGAGTCGCTTCGCCTCAAAGAGATGCTCCTCGCGCTCCAGTTCTGCTGTGCGGTCGGCCAGATCCTTCTTGATCTCCACGATAGCACGCTGCGTCTGCTCCTCCGTTGTCACAAAGAGGTTGGCGGGGTAGATGCGTAGACTATCCAGTGTCCCCTGGCTCTCAGCCGAGACCGGGTCGATGATGGTGATCCGATCGATCTCGTCATCCCACAGCTCGATGCGGTAAGCAACCCCCTCGAAGGACTCGATGGCGGGAAAGATATCGATCGTATCTCCCTTCACCCGAAAGGAACCACTCACGAAGTCCGCCTTGTTATTGACATAGTAAGACTCCGCGAGGCGTCGCATCAGCACGTCCCGCTCGATCTGCATGCCCACCTCCAGCTTGATGATCTTATTCTCAAAGTCATTCGGATTGGCCATACCATAGATGCAGGAGACCGAGGCGACCACAATCACATCGCGACGACCCGAGAGGAGCGAGGCGGTAGCACGTAGTCGCAGCTTGTCCAGCTCCGCATTGATCGCCATGTCCTTCTCTATATAAGTATCCGTATTGATCAGATAAGCCTCGGGCTGGTAGTAGTCGTAGTAGGAGACGAAGTACTCTACCGCATTGTTGGGGAAGAACGCCTTGAACTCGCTGTACAGCTGAGCGGCCAATGTCTTGTTGTGGCTAATGACCAATGTCGGTCGCTCCACCTGCTGGATCACATTGGCGATCGTAAAGGTCTTGCCCGAGCCCGTCACACCGAGGAGCGTCTGATGAGGCAACCCATCAAGCACTCCCTGCGAGAGCTGAGCAATAGCCTCCGGCTGGTCGCCCGTCGGCTTATATTTTGAGGTTAGTTGGAAGGACATGGTACCTACACCCTATTACTGCGGTTAGCTTGGCTGTCCGTGCCTCTGCTTGTTCTCTATGTACTTATTGTCGAGAGCCCACGTGAGCCGAGGCTCCAGCTTCATCGCCTTGCGATACCATGCCTCTGCCTGTGTCTGCTCCCCGACACCTACGTAGCACTCAGCAATCTGTACGACGAGATTCAGATAGAGCCACGAACCCTTGCTCTTGCCCTGCGAAACCATCGCACGCTCTGCACGAAGTAGGTAGTCAATCGCACCCCGCTTAGCATCTCCCTTGAAAAAGGCTGAAGCAAAGTACTGCGCATTGCCTCTTTGGATCAGACCGATGGCGTTTTGCTTGTCTAGAGCAATTGATCGATTCATCAGACTAATGCACTTATTGCCCACGAGTGGAGCTCGTAGCCACGAGATGCCTACACGGTAGCTGTAGTAAGCCGATAGGTAGGCGGTCATCTCAGCCTCCTTGTAGTCACACTCAATAAGGTAGTCCACGTGCGCTTTGTAGCGCTTGAGGTACTGCTCCGCCTCATTGTTTCTGTCGCGTAGGATGCACTCACCGATGTATCCGTACTCATACTCCACCAGCTCGGCGATACGCGCATAGCTCTTGTTAGGCTCAGCGTGCATACGGTCTACGACACGCTTCCAACTCCTAATGTCACGCTTTACATAAGCCTCGTAGACCTGCTGTCGGTCAGAAGCTGCCATACTATTTGCTCCTACACCCAGGAGGAGTACAAAGAGTAAAAGTTTAGTTATCCGTTTCTGTCTCATACGATCACAGTTTGTCTAATTGTCAACGAAACCTACCCCACAGCGCAGGATAGCTGGAGAGGACTCCCGAAGAGTCCTTTCGTCTCCTTCATATTCCCAAAGATACAAAACTCTAGCGAAGCCACAACGCCCCACTAGACTCCTTGATTTCGCAAATCTCACGAGTAACTCGTCGGAGTGGTGAGTTGACACATTATCGTCAAATGAGTCTTGTAGGATAGTCACATGAGAAATTTCAAATTCTCACGGAGCTATTTTTTATTTTCCAGTGAGGAACGGGAAAATTCCTCGGACTTATCATTCTATTCTTCCGAAGTTTCATTTGATTCTTCCGAAGTTTCATTTGATTGCTCCGAAGTTTTTTTCTGATTGCTCCGAAGTTTAGCCCCTAAAGATCAAAAAACGATCCTTGATCGAGGGGGAATCACAAGATGAGGTAGATAGCAACGGCAACGGGAAGATGCCCCTCGATCGTGTAGCGGACTCTGGAGTCGTAGTCGTAGCGCTTGTCGCCACTGTAGATGCGGTTGCCGTCCCACGTAGCAATGACTCTTGAGTCGTAATCGTAGCGCTTGTCACCGCTATAGACACGGGAGCCGTTCCACGTAGCGAGGACTCGCGAATCGTAGTCGTAGCGCTTGTCACCGCTGTAGAGACGGGTGCCGTCCCACGTGGCGATGACTCGTGAATCGTAGTCGTAGCGCTTGTCTCCGCTGTAGAGACGGGTGCCGTCCCACGTGGCGATGACTCGCGAATCGTAGTCATATCGCTTGTCGCCACTGTAGAGGCGAGTCCCATCCCACGTGGCAATGACTCGTGAGTCGTAATCGTAGCGCTTGTCTCCACTGTAGATATAGGTCTGAGCGGAAAGCGTGAAGAGGCTACTAAGGAGTAGCATGATGAGTAAGAACGATCGCTTCATATGGAATGTGCTATATGTTGATTTTCTCGATTAGGTTATGGGTAGAAACTCTTTCTGCGATTAATCCTTTACCAGTTCATTGATCTCTGTTGTACCCTCTTCCACCCTCTTGTAAGTTCGATTGATTATTGGCAGGATTAGGATCGCTATAACCCCTACGGCAATAGTCCATAGAGTCTGTACCACATGTACAATCAGGGCAAACTGCCCCGCTTCCGCCTCGCTTACGCCAAAGGCTGTCAGCGATATAATCACCGCATAGTGCCACGGACCGACACCCGCAGGCGTAGGGATGGCGATCATCAGGGTAGAGAGGACAAATGAGGCAAAAGCAACTCGATGACCCAGATCAGCTGTGAAAGCGAAAGCGCCAAATGCAATGTAGAAGAAGTAGTAATAAAAGAGCCACAAGAGGAGCGTGAGTACGACAAACTGACTCCATGCACGCCATCCTCTCAGTGTCGATGCAGCTTGCAGTACAGAACGTAGTTTCTCTTTGACACGCTGCATGAAGTTACTCTTTCTGAAGCGATAGAGAACCAGTATGATGACGAGGAGCGAGACGCCTGCGATGATCCAAGCAGTGGTGTAGTCTGACGAAAAGAGACGCCCCAAGCCACCTCCGAGCGAGAGCCCCCGCGCAGCTAAGATCTGCGATATAGAGCCTGGCTGAAACAGCATCATAGCAACTAGGAGCGCTAAGACTACGACTGCGTCTGAGAGACGATCAATCAGAAGCGTGCCCACCGTTGCCGAGAGCGCATAGCCCTCTCGCTGCTTCATCTCAGTGCAGCGCCACACCTCGCCAGCACGTGGTATGACAAAGTTAACGGCATAGCTCCCGATGGTGATCAAGATCGGATTGATGGAACGTGCTGGGGGGGTGTAGAGTGGCCGCATTAAGAGGTGCCAGCGATAGCCTCGAGTGGCGTTGCCTAGGAGTCCCAAAGGCAGGGACAAGAGAAGATACTCGTAGCGCACACCGTGCTGCAATAAGCGTAGCGTGTCAGCGAGCTCTAGATGGCGATAGAGGTAAAACAGTATCGCTAGTCCCATGAGGAGTGGCAAGAAGTTCTTCAACCACCATTGCCAAGAGTGTCGTGCTGTCTTCACGCTTCAAAAGTACGAAAAAGAAGTTAGAGGCTAGAATTTAGAAGTTAGATATTAAAGATTAGATTATTCTGATGGCTCCGATAGCTCTGATTCATTCCGATAGTCCTAGCCAAGAGTCAACCGCCACCATAACAGCAAAGGTCACCTAACCCTCATAAAGAGGACTAGGTGACCTTCGCCAAGTTTGGTTGCTTAGGTTATCTCAGATTACGAATGATCTGGAGAAGTTGGTGTTTACTTCTTGATCTCTTCCTTAGCCTGAGCAGCTGCCTGCTGAGCCTGGTCAGTAGCGTTCTCTACGGCCTCTGTCGTAGCCTCAGCTGCTGCGTTAGCCTGGTCTACAGCGACCTGAGCTGCATCCTCAGTAGCCTGCTGCATATCCTGAGCTGCTGCATCAAGATTCTCCTGAGCGTTCTCTAGGTTCTGCTCAGCCTGCTGAGCGTCCTGACTTTTGTTCTCCTTGTTGCAAGAAACAAGGCTTAGAGCTGCAACAGCAGCTACAAGTACAAATACCTTCTTCATATTAGCTTTAGTATAAGTGATTAGTAACTGGTGCAAAGGTACGCATTAATTTTGAATGTGCAAGGGGTTGACAGTCTTGATCAAGTCATCAAGCGTATAATAAGTGTAGGGTATAGCGACATTGTGGCCTGTCGGCTGCACTTGATAAGCGGGGATCTCAGTGGCGCAGTAAGCGAGTGCGACGAACTCGGTGCAGTAGAGCGTGGTCGTATCTCTGAGGTCAAAGCGCGAGTCAAACCTCTTGGGATACTGCGCCCCAGGGCGATGCAGTGCTATGTAGGCTCTCATCCTCTGCAAGCCTAAGCTGTCCAGTGCGAGAGCTGGATAAATAGCTACCGCCTCCGACTCCATCACGAAGCTGTCTAGCGACTGACGGAAGATACCGTCAGCACCGAGCGAACCATCCTGATAGGCGTGCCATACGACCCAGCGTTGATTAGTAGAGTCGTAGTCGATGATACCGCAGTGGCTGTAGAGTTGCCCCTGGGAGGCTATCTTGCTAAAGAAGGTCGAGAGCATCCCCTCGCCACGACGCAGTATGAGACTACCGGGCCACAGAGATGTTGTATCGATAGCGATGGTCTCTCGCTCGTGGTGTGCGGAGCAAGCGACAGCTCCACATAATATAAGCCCCAAGAGCAGTAGACGGAGAGACCTCGCTAACTCTTGGGGCTTGTGATAGATAGACTTCATCTAGAGATTAAGTCTAGAGTGCGCGTGCCTGAGTGGCAGTTGCTTCGGTTACTTCATAGGTACTTCGACGACCTTCCACTCGTTGTCCACCTTGGTGAGGAGCACCTTCTGATTGATAGTGTCGGGCTTATCCGTAGCCTCTATCGTCTCTACATAGCAGATGACCGTGTCCTGTTGCTGCTCCGTACGGGTGATACGGCTCGTGATCTTAGCTCTCGCTGCCTTTGCCTCTTCAGAGTCGTCAGACTTTTCGGAGTCAAAGTACTCAACAAGCCCCACATAAGCCTTAGCCTGCTCCGATGCCGTGTAGCTACGAGCCTTGTCGTAGTCGCTAGCGTTGAGAGCATTGACAAAGTCCATGGTGACTCGCTCTGCCTTTTTCGTAGGACTAGAGCAAGCAGCAAACGCCAGCATGCTGACGAGTGCAAAGCTGATTAAAGCTAATCTCTTCATAATATATATGGTCTAAAAGGTTAGTAGTCCCTATTTCCTTTTAAAGTCTAAGTTGCTTATAGTTGCTTCTTAGGCTTGATGTGATCAAGCTTCGAGGGCTGGGTCATGTGCTTGGGATCCATCACCTCGTCGAGATCCTTCTTGTCTAGGATGCCGTGCTCCAGGACTAGCTCGTAGATACCCTTGCCCGTCTCAAGTGCCTCCTTGGCAATCTTGGTCGAGTTCTTGTAACCGATGATCGGGTTGAGCGCGGTGACGATCGTGATCGAAGCCTCGATCTGCTGACGGCAGCGCTCCTCGTTGGGCGTGATGCCAGTGATACAACGCTCGATGAGGGTCGTGATACCACGCATCATCAGGTCTGAGCTCTCGAAGCAGCACTGAGCCATGACAGGCTCCATGGCGTTGAGCTCCATCTGAGCAGCATCGCCAGCCATCAGGACGGTCGTATCGTTACCCATCACCTTGTAGCATACTTGGCTCATCACCTCGGGGATGACGGGGTTCACCTTACCCGGCATGATCGAGGAGCCGGGCTGCGTAGCGGGTACGTTGAACTCGCCAATACCAGCTCTAGGACCAGAGGATAGGAGACGGATATCGTTGCAGATCTTATTGATCTTGACAGCGATGCGGCGTAGTGCGGATGAGTAGCCGATCATCACAGAGGTATCGCTCGTAGCACCGACGAGGTCAGCGCTGAGCTTGACGGGCCAGCCAGTGATCTCTGCTAGAGCCTTGACACAAGCCTCTGCATAGCCAGGCTCTGAGGCGATACCCGTACCGATGGCGGTAGCACCCATATTGACCGTTAGGAACTCCTCGCAAGCACTCTTGAGCCGTGGTAGCTCATCCTCTAGGATAGAAGCAAAGCCGTGGAAAGTCTGCCCCAGCGTCATAGGCACAGCGTCTTGTAGCTGCGTACGACCGATCTTGAGGACATGCTTCATCTCCTCAGCCTTGGCACGAAGTGCTGCTGCGAGCTGCTCGACATGCTTGTAGACCTCTAGCCCCTTGGGGTATAGTCCTAGGTGGATAGCTGTGGGGTAAGCATCGTTGGTAGACTGCGAAGCATTGACTCCATCATTGGGAGCGAGATACTTGTACTCGCCAGGCTTGTGTCCCATCTTCTGGAGGGCAATGTTGCAGATTACCTCGTTGGCTGCCATATTGGTTGTCGTACCAGCACCACCCTGGATCATATCCACTGCAAAAGCATCGTGATGCTTGCCAGCAAGTAGCTCCTTGCAGGCGAAGACGATAGCCTCGTACTGCTCATCGGTCAGGATGCCCTCGCTGTGGTTGGCGACAGCTGCACCCCACTTGGTGTAAGCGAGTCCCTGGATGAAGTAAGGGTACTGGCTTAGCTTGAAGTTGCTAATCTGAAAGTTTTCCATACCGCGTAGCGTCTGCACCCCATAGAGTGCGTCTGCGGGTAATTGGCGATCGCCTAGCAGGTCGCCTTCCGTTCTCATTTGCTTATTAGCCGTCATGTCTATATAGTTGTATTATCTGTATTTCGCTTTGCAGGATCGTCACAGAGAGTACTTTCATCCCCGAAGGACTCTACTATCGAGTATGGGGTGCGAGCCTAACTGTACAATCCGTTTGGCAAAGATACCTCTTTATTTTCTTATTGCGAAGCATAGATAAAAGTTTCCTCCCTTGGAACTAAAAAGTTCCAAGAGGAGAACTACTTTTGGAACTCGTATGCGCAACAGAATCAGAGCGATACGAAACGAGGAGCAAAGCACCTACGTACTCTGCTCCTCGTGGGGAAGTGTTATCGCTACGACAACTACAGAGCCGGCTGTAGTCACGCAGTGCTAGAGTTTACTCCTTGACGATGGGCATGATGCGGTCTATCTCGAAGCCGTCAGCCAGCGTAGCACCCTTGGTCACCTTGCGGGTGTTGATATTGTACTGATAGATGGCCGTGGGAGCGCCCTCTACATTGGCACCGATGCTAACCAAGTCACCATTGCGTACGACCAACTGCCCGAAGTTGCCATTGCTAAAGGGGATATCCTTGATATGCTCCACCTGCTGCGTCTTGATGTTGCAGCGTAGCCAGTAGTAGATGTAGCGGTTCTTCTTGCTGCTCCACTCGGTATTGCCCTTCTCCTTGAAGTCTGGATCCTGCATGTAGAGGAGCACCTCGTCATCATTAAGCGGGAAGACGGTGATGATCTTACCACGAGGCTGTGCATAGCCGTCGAAGCTCTTGTCAGTCTCCATAGAGCCAGCGTTGACACGGAAGAGGAAGCTGCGCTGCTTCGTACCGCTCTTCTTCTTAGCATTATTCTCGGGGATATTGCAAGTAGCTGCAGCAAAGTAGAAGTTGCCCTTGGAGTCGAAGAAAGTCTTCTGGCTACGCGTCTCACCAAAAGAGGTAGAGCTTAGGTGCTCGCAGCGTGGATCCTTGTCGATCTTCTTCACCTGCATAGTCGCTGCATCGATGAAAGCGATGTAGATCTCACTACGCTTGGGAGGCTGTGCCATAGAGGTCTTCTTAGACTTCTCCATATAGACGTGTGGGAAGATGAGCATATTGTCAGCCTTGCGGTAACCAAGCAGACCGCTGGAGTTGAAGAGTTCGTCCTCAGCAGGCTTAGGTAGATCAAGCTTGCCCTCAGCAACGATGGCCATCTTGTTGACATCAACCTTGACCCAAGACATTTCATCCTTGTCACCTACGGAGCTGACCATGACGAGTGTGTTGTCATCTAGCCAAGCGTGTGAGAAGCGACGGTCGAGGATTTGTGGCATAGGGAACTCCTTGATCGTCTCAATGCCAGTGTTGGACACGCGGAACTTGCCGAAGCGACCATCGCGAGAGATATTGTAGTAGTAGCCCTTGTGGT
>CABUDK010000017.1 GCA_902490315.1 uncultured Porphyromonas sp.
GTCCCATAGCGGTACACTCGCAGTGCCACCCGGGGAAGCCCTCACTCCAAGGCGAAGGCCACCGCATGATGTGGTTAGGCTGCGCCTTCTTCCAGAGAGCGAAGTCCAGCGGATTATGCTTCTCGTCCTGTCCGTCCAGTTCGCGCGTGTTAGAGATCATATCCTCCACATTGCGTCCGCTTAGGATGCCGTAAGGGTGATCAGCGTGGTACTTGAGCACGTCAAAGTAGACACTTCCCTGGCTTACATAGGCGTAGCCCGCATCGAGGATCTGCTGCACCAGTTGGATCTGCTCGATGATATGTCCTGAGGCAAGCGGCTCGATAGAGGGCGGCAGCACATTGAGTAGGCGCAGACTATCGTGATAGCGTGTGAGGTAGTAGTAAGCCACCTCCATCGGCTCCAGCTGCTCGAGCTTAGCTTTCTTAGCGATCTTGTCCTCGCCATCATCTGCATCATGCTCTAGGTGCCCCACATCGGTCACATTGCGCACATAGCGCACCTTGTAGCCGAGATGCTTGAGGTAGCGGAAGAGTATGTCAAATGTAATTGCCGAGCGAGCATGCCCCAGATGCGGATCCCCGTAGACGGTCGGTCCGCAGACGTAGAGACCCACATGCGGTGGTGCAATTGGCTCGAAGGGCACTTTAGCCCGCTCTAGAGTGTTGTAGATGTATAGTTGGCTCATATTTTTTATAGTCCAAAGGTCATAGTATAGTGCATATATACCAATGCTCTCGCAAAGATAAGGATTTTAGAGATACCATACCTTGATGCGACACTCATCATCAGGGGAACTCATAGAGTCAGACTTACTAAGACTACTCGTGCGGAGTTGATGGCTCAACGACAGGGTCTAGGTATGTTTCTACGGTGGATTACACGATTACGATCACTTCAACGATCCCGATACTCCACGGGGAAGTTCTTCCAATAGTTCGCTGAAGAATAAAAAATCTCCACGGAGGAAAAGAAAAATTCTTCGGAAGAATCAAATGATACTTCGGAAGAATCAAATGATATGTCCGAAGAATTTTTCGGCTCCCCCGTGGATAATAAGAATTTCCTCTGGAGGAAAACAAAATTTCCTCCCTTGGAAATTTACTTTTCCTAGGCTGGAACTTTTTGGGAAGCCTTGTATGTTGTTCTTTCTGTAGCTGGGAGCGATCAGGTGAACGCTCCTCACACAGCAGTAGCCCCACTTGGCACGATGACCAAGTGGGGCTACTGCTAGGATAGAGAGCTTGCTCTATAGATTTAGTGATCAGAGGCTTACCACCTTAACGTGATCACTATTGCTCAATAATCTTTTTGGCAAGGTCTTGCCACTGCTCGCTCTTCTTGTAGAGCTTGCTACTTCCCTTCGGTACACGGAGCGTGCGAGGCGTACCAGCCACACTAAAGAAAGCCATCAGACCGACCTCTATCTGTGCGGGGTCTGCCACACGGATCTCCACATCGCGGAGGTGATCGCAGAAAGCAAACGCCATATCTCCGATCTTACGCACCCCGGCGGGTATCTTTAAGACTTCGAGGTCCTGGGCGTCGTAGCAAGCATTCTCAGCGATCTCTCGCACCGTGTCGGGGACCTTGTAAAAGTCATCGTACAGTCCCGCAGGGTACTGGATCAGCTGAGTCTGCGCCTTATTATACAGGACACCATCGATAGAGGAGTAGCATGGGTTGCTTGGGTCGACCTCAATCTCGAGGAGCATCGTACAGTCGTGGAAGGGGGAGACCCCGAGACGAGTCGTCTGCGCTGGTAGAGACATGAAACTGAGGCTCGAGCAGCGGGCGAAAGCATACGATCCCACTTCCTCTAGATGATCTCCGAGCATGATCTCCATTAGAAAGTAGTTGCTCGCAAAGGCTAGCCCCGCAATCTTACGCACCTCCTCAGGTATCGTAAACTCCTGTTCTTCTTTAGCCGCTGGGTAGTGTACCAAGACACTCAGGTCCTTGCTGTATAGGATGTCATCCTGTACGACAAAGTGCTCACTATCAGGAGCTACGGCAATCTGCGTCATAGCAAGACAGTCCGAAAAGACCCCATCGCCTAGACACTCCACCGAGGCGGGAATCAGCACCTCCGTGAGGTCGCTACAATTGCTAAAAGCCATCTCCTCAATCACCCGAATGCCCTCCGAGAGCGTGAGACTGCTGAGCTGGATGCACCCATTGAAAGCGTTGTCCCCGATCTTCTGCACATTGCCCGGGATGACCAGTTCGTGGAGCGCCATAGTGCCTGCAAAAGCACTGCGCTCGATTCGCTCCACTGTGTTAGGGAGGACAAGCTCCCTGAGAGCGACACATTCGCTAAAAGCGAAGGCCCCCACACACTTCAGTCCTGAGGCAAGCTCTAGTACCATCATACTGTCACAAGACTCAAAAGCCCCCTCGCCAATCTCCGTAACGCTCCCTGGGATCGTCACTGACTCTAGGCTCTGACAGCAGGCGAAGGCACTCTCTCCGATCTGTGTCATCCCCTCGGGTATTTCAACGCTCGTGAGCTCCGTGCAGTCGTAGAAGGCGTAGTCTCCGATACGGGTCACGCCCTCCTTCAGCACGATCGCTTTGATATGCTCTCTAAGCTCATGCCACGGAGTCTCCGCAATAGGGTAGTCGGGTATAGCTCCCGCACCCGATAGCGTGAGCGACTGCTCCTTGGGGTCATATAGCCACGAGAGCTGCCCCGTCTCACCGCTCTGTGGAGTCTTGATCTTACTCATTGATTTAGTCCTTATTTAGGTAGTTTGGTGAGCCACTCGACGATCAGCTCCAGAACCTCGGTAGCGATCGTCTCGCTGATCTGATAGTACTCGCTCACGGCTCCTGTCGTCGCATGCTGCAAGAGGTGGTTCAGTCCCTCCAGCTTGCGCACTTGCCGTGGTGTCCCCGTCGGGAGACTCTGCTCGATGACAGTTAGATGCTTGTCCGCCAGCACCTGTTGGTCTAGCGAACCATTGAGTGCCAGCACAGGGCAGTGCGTCTGCGCTATGTCCCCCTTCGGATCATACTGTGTGAAGTAGATAAGCCAAGGGTTTAGCCCATCGGCAACCTTCTTGAGATCCAAAACCAACCCAATAGGAAGCTGGTAATGTCCCTCCGAAAGAACCTTGGTGACCAAAGCCTCGCCACGCAGGTCGCTCTGAGCCGCTTGGTCAAAGGTCGCTACAGCAGCTCGCAGATACTCTGCGCGAAGCTCTTCTGGCACCTCCGCCCGAGTAAGGGCCAGGTCCATCTGGTCTTGCAAAACCTCCTTGCCAGGTAGCGTGCTACCCGCTAAGCTAATGATGAAGTCAGGGACGCCTCGAGCTGCTAGCATGAAGGCGATGGTACCGCCCTCGCTATGCCCCAAAACGCCCACCTTGTCGAAAGCCTTCCGACCACGTAGGTAGCGAACCGCAGCTGCTGCATCGTCCGCTAGCGTTGCGGTAGTCGCCTCAGCAACACTGACCGAGTCTATATCGTCGTGATAGCCACGGTCGTCGTAGCGCAGCGTCGCTACGCCATGCCGCGCCAAGTAGTCCGCCAGCACGGCAAAGGGCTTATGCTCCGCAAGGGTCTCATCACGATCCTGTATGCCCGATCCAGAGACAAAGAGAACGACCTGCTCCACACGGCTCCCCGCCTGATGCCCGACAGGGTAGGTGAGCGTGCCGTGGAGCGGTGCCGTGCCATTGTAAAAGGTCACCTCCTCCGTCTCGTAGGGGTAGGGCGGCTGTGGAGTCTGCGGACGATTAGCCTTGGCGGGCTTGCTGGCCCGTACGAGTGTGAGCGGTAGTGACATACCGCCTTGCGCAAAGGTCCCTACGATGGTATCGCTACTCACGAGCTTGCCCTCGTAGCGAACGTATAGGTTCGGTATGGTGATGACGATGCCATCGGCAAGCTCGATCGTTGCCTCGATACCGGTCGCCATCTGTGACGGACTATCCATTGTGCAGTAGATAGTCTCTTGTTTATCTCTGAAGATGTTAAAGCGAAGGGGTAGCTCCGTGCCTGAAACTTGTAGGGTGCCCTCCCAGATGCCGAAAGGAGGCGTTTGCTTTGTCTCTTGTTGCGCCGATAGGAGCAGTGCGCCACAGAGGTAGTAGCAGAGGAGTGTGAGTAGTTTGCGGATTGAGGTCATAAGTTCTATTGTATATTAGTCTGTTTTGCTTAGAGTCCGTGCACTTTGTTGGGATTGGCTTTGATAAACTCCTTCCAGCTCTTGGCACTCTCGTTGGACGTAGCCACCGCATTAGAGGTTTGCAGGAAGTGACAGTAGGCGACCGCCAAGCCGTCGGTCGCATCGAGCTTTTCGGGCATCAGTTCGGCAGGAATGCGCAGCACCCGCTGGAGCATCGTAGCCACCTGCTCTTTGGAAGCTTGCCCCGTACCGGTGATTGCCTGTTTGACACGCATCGGCACATACTCCGCGATGGGTATGTCCCGGCTCAGAGCCGCCGCCATAGCGACCCCCTGTGCCCGCCCCAGCTTGAGCATCGACTGTACATTCTTGCCGTAGAAAGGTGCCTCCAGAGCCATCTCGTCAGGCAGGAACTCATCGATCAGCCCCGCCACACGCTTGTAGATACGTCCCAGACGGGTGTAGTGATCCTCGTAACGGCTCAGCTCGATCACCCCCATGGTGAGCATCTCGGCATGCTGCCCCCGCACGGAGAGCAGCCCGTAGCCCATCACGATGGTCCCTGGGTCAATGCCGATAAGGATGCGCTCGCCACGTGACTTGCTCATAGTGCGATCTGTCTCATCGGGGTGACATGGTATAGGACGCGCTCGCCAAAGGTTTTGCCCAGAAGCTCCAGTCGCTCGCCTAGTACCTCAGAGAGGTAGTGCTCTACATCTCGCTCCTGCTCTAGAGATATGAGCAGAGCTAGGACCATATCATCCATCGGTTGCGCCATCTCCACGACGGGCGCCTGTGCCATCACCTCAAGGAGATCTACCTGCGCCACGCCCTCATCGCCACGTATCAGTGGTACCAGCGTAGAGCGTAGAAAACTATCGAGGAGCTGATACTCCTGAGCTTTTATAAAGAGAGAGACGTTGACTCGGTACATAAGAAGCTGTAGTTAACAAAAAAGTAGCGTGAGACTACTTAGCCACACGCTACAAAGGTAGCAAAAAAGACCATTAAGCTTTTTGGAAAAGGGGAAGCACGCAATGATGTAGTGGAATGCCCCTTGAATGAGTCTATTGGATTAGTTTGGTTGATCGGATAAAAAAGGGGCTGTCAGTACGACAGCCCCTTCTCATTAACCTTAAAATCTAACACCATGAAAAACACGTTGCAAAGGTAAGACTTATTCTTCATATATGCAACACACTGGCGCAACGATTTTGTCACATAATCTAGTTTAGAGCTGGTAAGGTTAAGAAGCACCTAATCTGTTTCTCTAAAGATGTGGTGGGCTGATCGAACAGTTTACCTGATCCTCCCAAAGGGCTGCCATTGCAAAGGACTAGGCAAGGTTAAGCATGGTAAGAGCGAGTAACTCGGAGGGGAGAGACCCTAGAGTTACTCGCTCTTGTTGTTAATCGTTAGCTACTTACAGAGTCATATCTCACCAGGTGAACCGGATCTCCGTAGAGCTAGTCGGGTTATTTACTTAGCACCCTCGGCGTGACGTATGACCACCTCTATGTGATTGTCTTGCTTGAGCAGATCCTGAGCGATACGCTGAACGTCTGCAGGCGTGATGCCGTTGAGCGTCTTCTCATAGTCAGTCTGGAAGTCACGACCCTCGAAGAAGAAGTCGATCATGTGGCTGAGCCAGTAGCCGTTCTTCTTGAGATCCTCGGCATAGTCCTTCTTCATGTTGAGGATAGTCTTGTCAAACATCTCCTTGTCAGGGCCATTCTTAGCTACCTTGTCGAGCTCTGCGTAGATGATCTTGTTGAGCTTGTCTACCTTCTCAGGATCTGTCTGGTAGAAGATCTGGAAGATGGTCTCGCCCTCAGGATTGTCGCTGATGGATCCATCCGAGCTGACACCGTATGTGCCACCCTCGTCCTCACGAACGGTAGCTGTGTAGACCTGATCCATAACACCTCCGAGTACCTCCATAGCTAGCTCGTTGTGGAGTGTGTAGGGGAGCTTGCCCGTGTAAGCTGCTATGACCATAGCCATAGGAGTAGCGAGCTCCTTCTTGAAGTCAATGTGCATAGAGCTCTGACGTACTGCAGGTACGAGCTCCTTGCACATGTCGTGCTTACCGCCCTTAGTAGGTACAGAGGCTACATACTTTTCTAGGTAGGGGATCAGCTGCTCAGGTGTTACATTACCGATGAAGTATAGCTGTAGGTCACCGAGGTCAGCGATGCGCTCTTTCCAGATCTGCATCACACGGTCGTAGTTGACAGCCTCAATATCAGCAATAGTAGAACGCCTCATTTGAGGATTGTTATCGTATAGCGCATAGATAAGAGAGTCCTGGAATGAAACCAATGGATTGGACTCCATATTCTTGATCTGCTCGATCGTATTGGTGCGCCAGTTAGCAAATGCATCTGCATCTTGTCTAGGCTGCGTCATGCGGAGGTGGAGGAGCTGGAAGAATGTCTCCATATCCTCAAGTGTAGAGATACCACTAAAGTAAGTTCTCGTGCCACCCATAGAGCCAGAAGCAGAGACGCTACGACCCGTGAGTGCCTTAGAGAGGGTAGGATTGTCAAACTTGCCTACACCACCCAGTGCGACGACGCTGCTGAGGTTCTTGAGGTTAGGTAGATCCTTAGCGTTCTTGAGATAAGCGTTTGTACCACCAGGAGCGACAGCTGTGAGTGAGATTTGATTCTTCTTGTAGTCAGTCGTCTTGAGGTAGACAACCATACCGTTGCTCAGGGTGAGGCGAGTCGTACCAAACTGTAGGTTGTCCTCACGCTTGGTGACCTTGCCAGCCTTGGGAGCCTTCTCCATCAGCTTCATATCAGAGACAGCGTCCTTGATAGGCTCTACGGGGAGCTTGCGGTACTCGTTGACCTTAGCAACTAGCTCAGCCTCGGTGGGTAGTACGAGTCCCTTCTTGTCGGGAGCCGTGAGCATAAGTACCATGTTCTTGTCCCCGATGAGAGACTGTACCATCTGGTTGACTACATCTAGAGGTATGTTTGCAGCAACCTGCTCCATCATGGCCTTCTCCATCTCGATGCCTGGGATGTATCCACCCGTGGTGAAGTAATCCTTGTACTCGTTAGCGTAGGCGCTGTTCTTGCGTGTCTCACGCTCGTTATAGCTGTTTTCAAAAGCCTTGAGGAGGCCTGTGCGTGCACGCTCATACTCGCCCTGTGTAAAGCCGTACTGACGTACGCGCTCAACCTCAGCCATCAGAGCCTTGATCGCAATGTCTAGCTCGCCCTCACGTGCCGTAGCACTAAAGGTGAGAGCGTCCTTAGACTGAGCGAGGAAGTAGTTGCTCAGATAGCCGTTTGCGCTGATGAAAGCGGGGTTAGGCTTGTGCATGATGTCTGTAAAGCGCTCATCGAGGATGCGGTTTGTGATAGCGTATAGGTAGTTCTTCATGACACCAGCGATCGTGCGGGTCATCTCGACAGGCATAGCGTCTGTCTTGAACATAACCATAAACTCAGTGCTGGTAGCCTCCTTGTCCTTTTCGATAGCTACGAGAGGCTCATCATTGTCCTCTACGGGGAAGTAGACACGCTCCGCAGCATTGACTGGTGCAGGTATGTCGGCAAACATCTCTTTGATCTTCTTCTCCACATAGTCTACATCGACATCACCGACCACGATGATAGCCTGTAGGTCGGGGCGATACCACTTGTGGTAGTAGTCGCGTAGCTCGTTGTACTTAAAGCCGTTGACTACGCTCATCAGACCGATAGGCATACGTACACCATAGCGGTTGTTGGGGTAGATCTTGGGGAGTGCCGTATTGAGCATACGCATCTGTGCATTGTCACGCGAGCGCCACTCCTCGGTGATGACGCCACGCTCCTTGTCTATCTCATCGTCGGCTAGTGTGACGAAGCCACTCCAGTCGTGTAGGATGAGTAGGCAGCTGTCGATGAAGCCCTGACGCTCTGTGGGAGCCTCCATGAGGGTGTAGACCGTCTCATCGATACCCGTATAGGCGTTGAGGTTGTAGCCGAAGCGCATACCGTTTGACTCGAGGTAGCTGATAAGCGTTTTGTCGGGGAAGTTCTTCGTTCCGTTGAAGCACATGTGCTCTAGGAAGTGAGCCAGACCACGCTGATTCTCCTCCTCGAGGATAGAACCGACACGCTGTGCGATGTAAAACTCAGCACGATCCTTCGGCTGCTCATTGTGACGGATGAAGTAGGTCAGCCCATTTTCGAGCTTGCCCGTACGGACTTGTGGGTCTATGGGTAGTGGTTGACTCATGTCCTGAGCAAAGGCTACACGAGGTAGCATCAGGGTCAGGAGGACCACAGTCATAGACAGCATTCGCTTTAGATTCATATCTAGTTGTCTAAAAGTTATTGATGTATATCTAGTTGTCAGTTCAAAGGAGTGTAGGTGTAGTACTAGACACACCTTTACTAGATAGACGAGTCAAGACCCGTATATGTTGCAGAAGGTCTTCACTCAGGTCTAGTAGATTCACCCAGGTGCAAAGATACTCACTTTTTACAAATACCGCAGAGGGAGAGAAGCTTCGGAATATGATAGGCGTAGAAAAAAGGAGAGAGGACATCTTTTCCAGATGCCCTCTCTAAAAAAAGGAAGATGGTTAGAAGCGGTAGCCCACGGAGATAGCTGGGTATACGTATACGTCATCAGCTCCATCGCCTTTCACTAGGTTGCGACCGGCACGCAAACTGATCTCGCCACTCCAGTTGCTTCGAGAGACGAACTTCCAGCCACCTCCTAGTCCGATGCCCCAAGAGGCGCCTTGCTTCGTCTCGGTCGTTGGCTCTCCGTAATACTCTTTGTAGCTGTTTCGAGTATACCGATGGTAGTTGATCGCTGTGTTTGCCTCGATAAAGAATCCAGAGTTAAGTCTTGTTGCAGCAAGCCTCTTGCCGCCAAAGTACCAGCGTGCGTAGGGCATCACTCCAAAAGTAGGAAAGATCGTGGTTTCATAATCTCCAGTATGGGCAAAGCTGGCGCTGATGGTGGCTCCGAAGCCCAGATCTTTTACCTTGGTCGTGGAGCGCTCATACTCCAGTGATATAGCCTTGAAGGCGACGGGTGCTAGGAGGTTGAGGCGCACCTCGTTGAGCGTCTGTGGGAGTGGAGCCTCGGGCTCTCCCTGCACGACGACCACCTGTGCTGAGAGACAGTATCCCGTAGCGAGGACGAGGACGCAGAGTGCGAGTGCTTGTCTGAGTAGTTTGTTCATAAAGGTATTCATATTTGATTGGTTATACTTGCTTGTGGAGCCAAAGGTAGCAAATAATTTTCAAATCGTTGTAGATCCGTTTAGCTTCCGCATATTCCAGCGTCCAGTACGAAGCCCTCTGGGCGAAGGGGCGCTGGTCCCATAACCAGCAGGAAGATTACAGGATATTGATTCCTCGCTTTTGTAGCTCCTTATACCTTGGGTTGTTTCGCACGACTCGTATGTTTTCACCGATGCAAGGATAGGGATAACCCCACTCCGCAGAGATCTCCCAGACGTAGCGTGCTAGCTCTACATGCCCATACTTTATGAGCGTACGAAGCAGGAGATAGAAGTTGCTATCGTGTAAGATACCTAGCTCTTTACACTCCTTGATCTTATCGGTTAGGATTTGCATTGCTTGCTTCTTATCGCCCAAACCAACGAGGGCAAAGACGCGTGTGAGGGATTTATCGCCAAAGGTTCCTTCTAGTACGGTCTTGTAGTCGGCTTTGGCCTGCTTGCCCTTCCCTTGAGCAGCGTAGATGTCTCCACGGAGGAGGTAGGCTGAGGGGGCGGGGGTGGAGTCTTTTGCCATTGCTCGCTCTACATCAGCGAGTGCGCCAGAGAGGTCTTTGATCTCACTCTTGTAGTAAGCTCGCTTGTAGTAAGCATGAGCGTCGTCCTTGTTGCTATTGGGATGTGCGAAGTAGTTATTGAGCTCTGTGATGGCAGCTTTTGTATCTCCAAAAGCGTGGAGCATCAGCGCCTTGTTGTAGTGATAGCCTGCGAAGGAAGGGTCTGTCTCGATCGCCATATCTGTGTACAATAGAGCGGAGTCTAGACTTCCCAACTCTACGTAGCATATTGCCATCTGCTCAATAGTAGATAGGTAAAAGAAACCACCTTGGGGCACCGCTTTTAGAGCTTTCTGAAAGTAGTGAACAGCTTGCTCACAATCGGCATGACACGAGCTATCGTATAGGGTCGCGAGCAGGAGCACCCACTCGGGACGATTGGGTTGCTTGCGTATCTCTTCTTGGAGCTTAGATATCCATCTTGCGTCATCGTCAGAACGAGTCAACAAAAAACGTAGATGCTTATAGAGCGTATGATCCTTATCGTCGCCATATCGACTTAACTTCTCTATAGTAAGATTTGTCTCCTCAGCCCGGGACTCATTCACACCAACACCCTCAGAGTCTTGCTGATATGCTTCAGTAGGAGTGGGTGCAAGTGTTAAGAGGCTATCTTGGGGTGTGGGGAGTTCTTTGTCCTGGCTTCGTGTGCTGATCTTCACTAGGTATAGAGTGATCAACACTAGACCTAGTAAGATCACTAGACCGATTCCTAATCGCTTCATAGATTTGCTCGATTGTTGTTGTATGCTACAAATATAGTTCATTTTACGGACTACACATACGGAGTCAGGGCTGACGCATTATACGGGGTAGGTTTACCTACGTCTTAAATCTCGGAAAATGGAGGAAATAGAACAATCCTCCGTGGAAGATCTAGGATTATCCAGTGAGCAAATGAAAAATTCTTCCGAAGTATGAGTTGATTCTTCGGAAGAATTTTTTCATTCCTCGGAAGAAAGAGAAATTTCTTCCGAAGAATTGGTCGATTTCCTCCGAGCTATTTGGGCTTTTGCTCCGAGGAATTGACCTCAATGGAGATCTAGGAGTAGCTATAATGTGAGTCCATAGCGCTATGTGGCAAGACTTAATACATCTATTCTTCGGTTGGCGTCAGGCATAGCTCCTAGGATACAGGGTATAATGCGTCAGCCCTGCATACGGAGTCAAGAGCAAGGCAATTTCAAATCGTATTTCCCATTCCAAAATGCAATTTTGAGGATGTGATAGGCCTCTTTCGTTATCCTGTTGTATCTTTGTGGTGTAATAACTATAAGTCTACCTGTACTATGAAACAAGACACTACTGTTACAAAGCAAAACTCGACGAAGAGCTATACTTGGCTGATCTATCTAATCGCATGGCTCGTCATCGTGCTGATCCAGTCCATCTTGATCGGGCAGAGCGTCACGACAGCGGCAAACTTTTGGGAGGCTCCCTCTTACTACCTCTCTACCTGGCTACTTGACATTTTCCTGATCCTAATCTTCTACCTCAACTACTACTATGTAGCTGGGTACATGATGCGTCGTCGGCACTTCGGCGGCTATGTAGCCTTTGTGGTGATTGTTGCCGTTGTCGCACTCTTTATGCCGATCCTCTGCAAGGCGCTCTTCGGGTGGCGTACACCTACGCAGGATCTGCCTTTTGTTACGATCTCTTGGTCTGGTGCTATCGGGGCAGTTACGGTCATCACGATCGGACTGGCGGTGCGTGCGCTTCTAGAGTGGCTCAAGCTCAATAAGCTATCCACCGAGCAGCGTGAGGAGCTGATCAAGCTACGCAATGAGGTGACCTCCCTCAAGATGCAAGCAAAGAGCGACACGGTCAAGCCAACTACTGTGGCAACGCCTACAACGGCTGAACTGCCCACAACGGCTGAGCATGCTGCACAGGCGGCAAAGCCTATCGCTCCAGCTCAGCCCGACTAAGCGGACAGAATGCGAATGATCGTGAGTCCATCACGAAGCGGCAGGAGGAGTTGCTCCACACCACTATCCTGAGCGACTAATTCGTTGAAGTGCTGGATCCCCTCGAGCTGCAGGTCGTGGTGGGGCGAGGGGGCGGTTGTTACTTTGCCGTCCCAGAGTGTGTTGTCCGCTAGGATGATAGCCCCAGGGCGTAGATGTTTGCGCAGTAGTTGATAGTAGTCGGGGTACTGACGTTTGTTCGCATCGATGTAAACGAGGTCGTACTGGTGCTGCGCGAGTAGTGCGGGCATCAGCTCTAGAGCCTGACCATGGTGTATGTGAATGCGCTCGGCACAGCCGCTACGCGCTACAAAGGGGGTAAGGAAGTGGATCATCTCAGCATCGCACTCGATGGAGTCGATCTCGCCAGCCACTGGCTCGAGTGCCATCGCCATTGCTATCGTTGAGTAACCACTATAAGCTCCCAGCTCTAGGACACGCTTGGCCCCACTGAGCTTAATGAGCATCGAGAGTAGCCCCGCCTGTGTAGCACCACACACCATCCTTGGCTGTAGGAGGCGCACATAGGCGGTGCGGAGCAATTCGTCTAGTAGAGGATCCCCGAAGGAGCTGTGCTGCTGGGCATAAAGCTCTAGCTCTGCGTCCATACTCTATATAATGTAATGTGTCAACGGCTCAGCTGAATGGCAGCCCGTACGGCTAAGTCGTAACTGGCTACGCCAAAGCCGGCGATGCTACCACGGCAGTAGGGCGCTATGAGCGAGGTGTGGCGGTAAGACTCACGGGCTAGTGGCTGGGAGATGTGTACCTCGATGACTGGTAGTGCGATGGCGCGTATCGCGTCTGCGATAGCTACGGAGGTGTGCGTGTAGCCCCCCGCATTGAGTATGACCGTCTGATAGCCTAGCTTCTGAGCCATGTAGAGGTACTCGATGAGTGCGCCCTCGTAGTGCGAGTAGCGGATGGCGATGGTTGCCTCGGTGGTGTCACGAGCGAGTTGCTCCAAGTAGGGGACTAGAGGTGTCGAACCGTAGATCTCAGCTTCGCGCTGCCCCACGTTGACTAGGTTAGGTCCATTGAGTATGAGTATGGCTGGCTGCGCTGGGGTCGGAGTAGAGAGGGGATCGATCAAACTATTTGTAGACATAGTGAACTTGTCGGTTTAGATGCAAATGGCTAACTTCGTACGGCAAAGATAGTAAGAAACTCCCTTGCAATGAGTCTAGAACCAAGACAGCAACTGATACAGCGCTACAAAACTTATCTGAGGTTGGAGCAACACCTCTCAGATAACAGTATCGACTCCTACCTCTATGACGTGGACAAGCTCTACACCTACATAGACGATATGGGGCTGAGTCTGCGGAAGGTGGAGCTGAAGCATCTCAATAACTTTGCGGCGCATCTACTGGACTTAGGCATCTCAATGCGCTCGCTGGCTCGTGTGCTGAGCGGTGTCAAGAGTTTCTTTCGCTTCCTAACGCTAGAGGAGGAGATAGAGCGCGATCCGACAGACATGCTACAGACGCCACCGATACATAAGAAGCTACCTGAGGTACTCACGTTGGCAGAGATAGACAGTCTCCTCGAAGCTATCGACGAGGATCGTATCGAAGCCTCACGAGATACCGCTATTGTTGAGGTGCTATACAGCTGTGGGCTGCGTGTGTCGGAGCTTTGCGGGCTGACCTATTCCGACGTTTTCCTCGATGAGGGCTATCTACATGTGTGGGGCAAGGGACGCAAAGAGCGTCTGGTGCCGATGAGTCCCAAGGCGGTCTCTGACGTGCAACGCTATCTCAATGATCCCTGTCGCTACAATGCGAAGCCGGAGTATGATCAGTATATTTTCATCTCACGTCGTGGTCAACCGATCTCTCGCATCACGGTCTTCTGTCTGATCCGCACGCTCGCTGAGCTGGCGGGCATACAGAAGGAGATTAGTCCGCACACGCTGCGACACAGCTTTGCCACGCACCTACTCGAGGGCGGGGCTGACCTGCACGCTATCCAGCTGATGATGGGGCATGAGAGCATAGCGACGACAGAGGTCTACACCCATGTGGATCGCTCCGCACTCCGTGCCGACATACTGCGTTACCACCCTCGCAATCAGCAGCACCCTATGCCTCACGATGACGAGTGACTTTAAAAGCTCTACAAAGCAAAAGCAGGAGACAGCTCGTGAGCCGTCTCCTGCTTTGTTAGTTAGTACGAATTGAATAAGCTTACTTAGATCCTCCAACGGGTGTTAGTTCATAGGTGTGTACGGGATCGTATCCCATCACCCAGAAGAACGGAATCCATGCAAAGAGACCACCTATGACTGCTCCAACATCGACCTGCTCATCGCGATAGAGTACCGTGTTGAAGTCTTCATATCCCTCCTTTTTTAGTTGAATAGTCGTAGCCGTGCCCACAATCTTCGTATCGGTATGTGTGTAAGGAGTGGTCCCTACGAACGATTGATTTATGTAGACTTTAGCCCCTTGAGGGTTTGAGTTGACAACGGTGGTACTAGCACAAGAGCTAGTAGACAAGATGAACCCTACTACTAGCAGGAGCCCCGTTAGAGTTGCAAGAAGTCTTTTCATCGTATCCCAATGTTTAGAAGCGATAGGTTGCTCCGAGTGTAAGGTAGGTTAGTCCATAACCGAACTCACCCATGATAGCCCAGCGATTGGAGAGGTAGTAGCGAGTACCGATGTGTGCACCCCAACCGAATTCTGTCGAAGTGTCCTTGCTCTTGACTTTTCCGATAGGACTATTTACTTTATAGTCCCAGCCGATAACTTTGAGACCTAGTACGAGACTAAAGTAGGTGTCGAGTCTATCTACAAACTGGTAGTGCAGAGATCCACGAGGTCCGATGATCGTTTGACTCCAGAGACCCTTGTCATAGCCCTTGATGTGATAGAGCTCAGTGGCAAAGTACCCACCCACACCGATAGATCCGTTGCCATCAAAGAGACCACTGACCACGCTGTGGTCGATCCCTAGAGAGAGCGGAGGTAGGATGACGTTGTAGTCTTCATCGAAGAGAGTGCCACCGATACCGAGTCCGAGATTGGCAGTCGTCGTCCCCTTGCTAAAGGTGGACTGAGCCTGCGCTGCAAAGCCAAGCGTTAGCATGGCTATGATGAGTAGTGCGATTCGTTTCATAGTTAATTGTGTTTATGAAGTGAGTGAGTTGATTATGCTTTGTTGGCACGCTTGCGGTCTAGCTCGTTGAGGAGTATCTTGCGCAGGCGCATAGACTTGGGTGTAACTTCTACGTATTCGTCTGCCTTAATATACTCGAGTGCATCCTCTAGGCTGAAGATGACGGGCGGGGCGAGTGCTACCTTGTCATCACTACCAGCAGCACGCATATTGGTGAGCTTCTTGCTCTTGCAGACGTTGACTGTCAGGTCGTTTTCCTTCGTATGCTCGCCGATTACTTGCCCTGCGTAAACCTCCTCTTGGGGAGCTATGAAGAAGCGTCCACGGCTCTGGAGGTTGTTCAGCGCATAGGCAAAGGCGGTACCGCTCTCACCAGCGATGATGCTACCATTGTTACGCCGCTCGATGTCTCCGCGCCAAGGCCCAAACTCGAGGAAGCGGTGTGCCATAACAGCCTCACCAGCCGAAGCGGTCAGGACGCTGTTGTTGAGTCCGATGATGCCACGTGACGGGATGTTGAAGACTAGGTGCGTACGACCATTCTTACTCTCCATAGCAGTCATCTCGCCTTTGCGCTGTATGACCATATCAATGATACGGCTACTGGTCTCGTCGGGGAGATTGATGGTGAGCTCTTCGATAGGCTCGCACTGTACGCCGTCTATCTCCTTGATGATTACCTGGGGCTGTCCGACCTGTAGCTCGTACCCCTCACGGCGCATCGTCTCGATCAGCACGGAGAGATGCAGGACACCACGTCCGAAGACGTTCCACGAGTCTGCTTGGTCAGTCGTCTCGACACGCAGAGCGAGGTTCTTGTCCAGCTCACGCATCAGACGCTCATGGATATGGCGAGAGGTGACAAACTTACCTTCTCGTCCGTAGAAGGGAGAGTTATTGATCGTAAAGAGCATCGACATGGTCGGCTCATCGACGGAGATACTGTCTAGAGCCTCTGCATGCTCAGGGTCAGCGATCGTGTCGCCAATGTCAAAGTGGTCAAAGCCTACGATGGCGCAGATGTCGCCACTGGAGACGGAGTCCGCTTTTGCCTTGCCAATGCCCTCAAAGGTGTAGAGCTCCTTGACCTTCTCACGATGTGGCTCGCGATCCTTGTGGCAAAGGAGTACGGTGTCGCCGTTGTGTATGGTGCCACGATGCACACGCCCCACTGCGATACGTCCCACGTAGGAGCTGTAGTCTAGCGAGGTGATGAGCATCTGCAGAGGACCGTCCAGCTGTTGTGGAGCGGGTATCTCGGAGATGATCGCATCGAGTAGAGGGGTGATGTCTTCCGTAGGCTTCTCCACGTCACGGCTCATCCAGCCCTGCTTGGCACTACCGAAGAGGGTGACGAAGTCGAGCTGATCATCGGTAGCCTCTAGCGAAGCCATCAAGTCGAAGACCATATCCTGTACCTCCATGGGGCGGCAGTTGGGCTTGTCCACCTTATTGATGACGACGATCGGCTTGAGCCCTATGGCAAGTGCTTTCTGTAGTACGAAGCGCGTCTGAGGCATCGGACCCTCGAAGGCGTCTACTAGGAGCAGGCAGCCGTCGGCCATGTTGAGCACGCGCTCCACCTCACCGCCGAAGTCGGCGTGTCCTGGGGTGTCGATGACGTTGATCTTGACCCCTTTGTAAGTTATGCTGACATTCTTGGATACGATTGTGATACCTCGCTCTCGCTCTAGGTCGTTATTGTCTAGAAAGGTGTCGACCTCTGCAGCCTTATCCTCTCGAAAGAGCTTAGCTGCGAGGAGCATTTTGTCGACGATGGTTGTCTTACCGTGGTCGACGTGAGCGATGATAGCTATGTTTCGTATTTCCTGCATTTGTGTGGGATTCGTATCCTTGTTAGTTGGTGCAAAGGTACGAAAAACGTTGTTAGCATAGTGCCAAACAGACTAGTAGCTTCAGAATCACAGTCGTCTGGTAAAACGTTCCCTCCCTTGGGTCCGAAAAGTTCCTCCGCTGGAACCGAAGAGTTCCTTCGTTGGAACTAAAAAGATCCAAGAGGGGAACTACTTTTGGAACTCGTATGTACTACGAATACAGTGCAATACAAACGAGACTTCCTATGCCCTAAAATGATAAAAGTCCCTAGCGCTAGAGATCGCACTAGGGACATTGTCGTAATATATGTCGGAGTCTTACCCTTGTATTGCAGCTCTGATGTCGATCGTCTGGAGCGCAGCGATGGCGCACTCGGAGCCTTTGTTGCCTACGGCACCGCCAGAGCGGGCACGAGCCTGCTCGATGTTCTCGACGGTAACGAGTCCGAAGATGACGGGCGCCTTGCCACGCAGATTGAGCTCGGTAGCTCCCTCGGTGACGCTGTTGCAGATGAGGTCGTAGTGTGAGGTCTCGCCACGTATGACGCAACCGATGACGATGATAGCATCGTAGGGCTGAGCCGCCTCACTGAGTAGTGTCGCCGTATAGGTGAGCTCGAAAGCCCCCGGCACGGAGAAGGTCTCGATCTGCTGGCGCTCTAGACCGCACTCTAGGAGTGTCGTGACAGCTCCGTCACGGAGCGCGTGAGTGATCTCAGCGTTCCACTCCGAGTAGACGACAGCGATGCGGTGTACGTCCGCTGTGTGTCTGTGCTGGAGCGTGTAGTGAGCCGGTGTCTGCTGGCTGTGGAGTTGTGAAGACATGGATTTTAGAGGTTAGAGATTAGAAGTTAGAGGTTAGACTTTAGAGGTTAGAAGTTAGAGATTAGACCCTAGAGCCACTAGTTATCTCTAATCTCTAACCTCTAACTTCTAATTTCTAAGAATCTACTTCTTAAGCTGAGCCTCTACACGGATGATCGAAGCCTCGATGCTCTCAGATTCAGGAGCTGTGTAGTACTTGTCCTGGATCTCTTTGTAAGCATTGAGTGCCTTGTCGTACTGACCTAGCTCCTCGTAGACATGGCCTGCCTTGATGAGACAGCTGGGCGAGACGACGGGGTTGTCGGCAGCCTTGGCAGCGTCCATAAAGCACTTGGCAGCCTTGTCGTACTGACCTAGCTCTACGTAGCAGTCTCCGATGAGACGGGTGATAGAGGGAGCGACCATCTTCTCCTTAGCTTTAAAGGTCTTGAGCTCGCGGATAGCCTCCTCGTACTTACCCTCGTCGTAGTAGATGATACCAGCATAGGCGTGAGCCAGCTTGCCGGCATCGGTGCTGCTATATTTGTCAGCGATCTCTAGGAGACCCATGGCTCCAGCTGCGGGGGCGTTGAGCGCTGCGCTATCAGCGCCTGCCATAAACTGCTCCTCAGCAAGGTATAGCTGTGCTGCTGCCTTGTCGCCACGGGGCTTGACCACCTTGTCTATGTAGAGCCAGATGCCCACACCTAGCACGATGACGCCCAGCACGCACCAGATGATGGTCTTGCTGTACTTCTCAATGAATTGCTCGCTACGAGACACGATCTCCTCTGAGCGGTGAGAGCCTTGTGACCCGGATTCTTTTAATGCCATACTATATCAATTCGTTTTATGTAGTTATCTGTGGAATGAACTATTGCCTGCAAAGTTAGCAGTTTCGGAGGAATAAATCACCTTTTTGCCTTTTTGACCTTCACAAAAGGCTCAATCGATGTAGCGACGAGTGATCTCTCCGTAGCTGTCTATGCGCCGATCACGCAGGTAAGGCCACCAGCGTCGGACTAGCTCGGTGCGCTCTAGATCGAGCTCCACGACAGCGCCCGCCTCCTCCGTTTGACTCAGATCACAGAGCATCTCGCCCTGCTGACCTGTGACGAAGCTGTGACCCCAAAACTGTATCCCCTCGGTGACGCCTGAGGGGTCGGGCTCGTAGCCAACACGATTTACCGCAATGACGGGGAGGTTGTTGGCGACAGCATGACCACGCTGCACCAGTTGCCACGCATCGATCTGTCGCTGCTGCTCTTCGGGCGTGTCGTAAGCAGCGGTGCCGATAGCGGTCGGGTAGATGAGTAGCTCGGCACCCT
The DNA here is from genome assembly GCA_902490315.1 of uncultured Porphyromonas sp. Classification (GTDB taxonomy): domain Bacteria; phylum Bacteroidota; class Bacteroidia; order Bacteroidales; family Porphyromonadaceae; genus Porphyromonas. Next base: position 19,010 of record CABUDK010000017.1, read on the forward strand.
TGAGCGCCATAAGCCGTGCAGCCTCGGGGTACCACTGATCCCAGCAGATGAGGATGCCGAGACGACCCACGGAGGTATCGATCGGCTCGAAGCCTAGGTCGCCAGGGGTGAAGTAAAACTTCTCGTAGTAGGCGGGGTCGTCTGGTATGTGCATTTTGCGGTAGCGACCCGCTATGGAGCCATCTCGCTCTAGCACTACGGCGGTGTTGTGGTAAAGGCCTGTGGCGCGCTTCTCAAAGAGTGAGAGGACGATCACCACGCCCAGTTCACGCGCTAAGGCGCCGAAGCTTTCGGTCGAGGGCCCAGGGATTGTCTCCGCTTGGTCAAAGAGTGCGACATCTTCTGTCTGGCAGAAGTACAGTCCGTTGTGTAGCTCCTGTAGCACAATCAGCTCGGCACCCTCGTGGGCTAGCTGACGGATGCGCTCTTGGATGCGATGGACATTGTCCGTATGGTCAGCACCATTGTGCTGCTGTATGATACCTACTTTCATCTTGTTATGGTGTCTAGAAGTGAAGGGTTGAGGAAGCCTTGCGGTATCTGCATAGAGATGCAGTGCAGGCTGCCGTGCTGCTCGACCAGTATAGAGCAGTCGATCGGTACGACCTCGAGGTGAGGCAGTGCGTGCTGGAGTATGCGTTGTGCTTCGCTGTCGGTGCGGCGCCCGTAGATGGGGAGCAGGAGCGCCCCGTTGACGAGGAGGAAGTTCGCATAGGTGGCTGGTATGAGGCAGTCCGCCTCATAGCGTGAGGGGTAGTCGCCCACGTCGGGCAGAGCGATCAGTCGCAAGGCGGGACGCTGACGGGCTAGCTCCTGCAGCTGACGCTCTAGCTCTGTCAAAGCGGCGAAGCTCTGCGCCGTAGGGTCGCTCGGAGAGAGATATATAATAGTGTTGGGGTCGACGAAGCGGGCAATCGTGTCTATATGCCCATCGGTGTCGTCGCCTGGTAGGGGAGCCACTTCGAGCGAGCAGTAGTCAGTCAGGCCGAGACGCGCTAGCAACTCCTTATATATATGTGGCGACTCGTAGAGGTGTGCGTTGCGGTGCGGGTCCTCTACGCAGGACTTGGTGGTTAGGAGGAAGCCCTCGCCATTGCACTCCAAGGCTCCTCCCTCGAAGGTCAAGTCCAAAGCATCTAAGTAAGCGACTTCTGGGGCAAAGAGCTCGCTAGCGACTAGGTGGCGTACCACTTGATTGTCTAGCGTCGCGCCAAACTTGCCGCCCCAAGCGTTGAAAGTAAAGTCTACGATGCCACGCGCGCCACTGGGACTCTGGAGAGCCAGCGGGCCGTAGTCACGGCACCACGTATCGTTGGTTGCGCAGGGGACGAGTAGGCAGCGCGAGCGCAGCTCCGACGGCAGAGCGGCGTACTCCGCAGGATCTTCAGGCACGAGTAGCACGACCGGCTCGAAGCGTACCACCTGCGCGATGATGTCGCAGTAGGTGCGCTGTACCTCGGGAAGGATCGGTGCCCAGTCGCTCTGGCTGTGTGGCCAGGCAAGGAGGATCGCATCTTGTGGCGCCCACTCGGGGAGCATCTGCATAGTCTCTTGTATCATAGGTCTCTTACAGCATTAGTGTGTCACGATCTGAAGGTTTTGTCGCTGGCTCGCAGCCATACTGCCGAGTATACCGAGACCATCGTGGATGTTGTTGTAGATGAGGATAGGCTCCGAGAGTCCCGTCTCACTCATACTGTTGTAACGGTCTGAGGTAACCGTCTGCCAGTAGTGATAGAGGTCGCCCGTGATCGCATAAACGGTGACACGCAGAGCGACATAGTCCGAGACATCGCTCGTAGTCTGTGCCTCATCTGTGGAGCCATCGGCATTGCAGACCCGCGTGGCAAAGGAGAGTGTCGTCCTGAGCGTGTAGTCGCTCGTCGAGACGTTAGAGCCAGCTAGTAGATTCATCGGATAGGCATTGGCCGATTCGAAGATCAGGTCGCCACTGCTAAACTTTGCTAGGCTTGGGTCCAGCATCTGCTCCTGAAACCATCTGTATTCCTCAGGTTGGATCCCCTCTCCTCGCATCACTGCTTGCCGCTCTACGATGATACGGTAGTAGCTATCCTTCGTGATGCCTTGGAGTGGAATCGATAGTTCGTAGTTTTGTAGCTCTAGGTACTGACCTTTCTGCAGCCTTACGTTTGAAGCGTTGCTCACCCACGTGGTACGACGGTTCTTGTCTAGCGTCTTAACCTCTACGGCACCGATGGTAGGCTGTGCGGGTACCGTGGTAACGGCTGAAGCTGCTTTGAGCCCCGACTTCTCTACTGAGATCGCTATGCGGTCACCCGTCTGTGGCTTATATTGCGTCACCTCGCTGAGCGGTACGAGCTGGTCGTTGACCTTAAGCGTCATACGATAAGGGCAGTCGGGGTGGTAGTAAGGGTAGTAAACATTCGTACTGGGCGCAGCGACACCCGTCGGCTTGCTCTCGGAGAGAGAGATGTCGATGCCCTGCTGCTCCGTAGCGACCGCATTGATGACGATGCGAGGCGTGTTGTCGCCTAGGTCGAGGGGCACCGTCGTCCGACAGGCTGCAAGGAGCGTGATGAGTAGAGCGCTACTGGCCAACTGTATATATTGTATAGGTCTCATAGTGGTCTCGGGTTAGAAGGAATAGGTGTAGCTGATATTGGGTAGGATCGGGAAGATCGTCACCTGCTGCAGCACGGTGCGGTAAGTGTGATCGCCCGTCTTTTCGCTCACGGGAGTGACCAGGAAGGGATTCATATTATTGTAGACGTTGTAGACGCTGAGGTTCCACAAACTCTTGCCCCGCTTGTGATGCTTCGTATAGGTGACGCTGAGATCCAGTCGGTGGTAAGGCTTGAAGCGGTAATTGTTGCGCTCAGCCACATAGTTGAGCGTCCCCGATGCACCATACATCGATGGGGCTAGCGGGTCTCTCATGCCATCGTACTCATGCGTTGCGATGGTGCCCGTCTGACCCGAGGCAAAGACCCAGGTGGCGGCAAAGTCCCAACTCTTGCCTAGCTGATACATTGCAGTGATCTTAAAGTCGTGAATGCGGTCATACTTAGCGGGGAAAGTGAGCCCGAAGTTGAGCTCTTCGCCCGGCTGGTCGAAGGTGCGCCACGTACGAGCCCAAGCGTAGCTCACCCAGCCCGTTAGCTTGCCCACCTTACGTTGCCAGAGCAGCTCTACGCCGTAAGCCGTGCCACGACCCATGGCGACCATCTGCTCCCAGTTTGTCGAGACGCCATAGAAGAACGAACCTTCCTTGTACTCCAGTACATTGCTCAGAGGCTTGTAGTAGCCCTCTACCGAGAAGTCGCCCCACTGAGGCACATGGAGGAATAGCCCCGCCGTAAAGTGGTGCACGTGCATCGGCTTGATGCGGTCCGTCGAGGGGACCCACAGATCCGTAGGCAGGCTCAGACTATTGTTCGTTAGGAGGTGCACATGCTGTGTCATCAGGGCGTAGCCCACCTTGGCCGTTAGGGCAGGCGTGATGCGCCAAGCAGCACTCACACGAGGCTCCACATTATGGTACCCCTTGCCCCGCACATGGTAGAAGCTGTAGCGCAGTCCCGCATTAAAGGTCCACTTATCCCCCAGCTTGATCTCATCCTCAGCATAGAGCGAAGCCTCATGAGCATAGATATTGGGATTGTTTCCGAAGACGTTAAAGTCCGTCCCAGTGAAGTCCGAGAGGTCCTTGCCGTTTACCTTGATCGAAGTCATCTCAGGGCGAAAGGTGTGGAAGGTGTAGTTAGCCCCAAAGAGCAACTGGTGCTGCTCCACAGGTGAGTAGTGCAGTTCGCTCGTCAGGAGCCAGTCGCGGATGCCCGAGTCGTAGCTCATCGCTACGGGTGGCTGATCTTTGTCCTCCTGCATCTTCATGCGTAGTCTAGAGCGGTATTGAGTGTAGGAGGCTGTGGTATTGAGAAAGAGCTGTCCGTTGATGACATGGTTCCACCGCAGCGAACCCATCGCATTGCCCCACAACCAAGACATCTGCTGCTTGTCATCTCCATTAGTATAGCGCGTCCAGACACGGTCGTTGCCGTAATAGCCGAAGAGATACAGTTGGTCTCTATCTGAGAAGCGGTGCGTCACCTTCAGGTTCAGATCGTGAAAGTCATACCCGCCCTTCATCTTCTCGCCATCCTCACCCTCCTGGCGATTACGTATAGCAAAAGCCATGGCAGCCAGCAGGTCTAGGTAGGTGCGCCGTGCCGAGAAGTTGAAAGTGGTGCGATCCTTGACGATCGGACCCTCCACATTGATCTTCGAAGAGATCAGCCCTATGCTCACATTGCCGTGGTACTCCTGCATGTCGCCATCCTTGAGACGCACGTCTACGACCGACGAGAGACGCCCCCCGTAACGAGCGGGGAAGGTGCCTTTGTACAGCGTCACCGACTTCACCGCGTCGGGGTTGAAGGTCGAGAAAGCCCCCAGCATGTGATTCGGATTGTAGAGCGAGATGCCGTCCATGAGAATCAAGTTTTGGTCGGGATCGCCACCACGCACGAAGAGTCCCGACGACCCTTCCGAACCGCTCTGCACACCAGGTAGTAGCTGCAGCGCCTTGATCACATCCTGCTCGCCAAAGAAAGCGGGTAGTCGCTTGATCTCGCTCGCCGATATGTGCTGCGCCCCGATTGTAGCTGTCTCGACGCCCGAGGGGTTCGGACTACCCACGACGACCACCTCGCCGAGTAGCTGCCCCTCGATGAGCGAAGCCGAGAGTGTCGTATCTGACGAGAGCTGCAGACGTATCGTGTCGCTCTGATAGCCGACGTAGGAAAACTGCAGGAGCACCTCACCCGCTGGGAGCGTCAGCGAGTAGTGGCCGAACTCATTCGTCACGGCACCCGTGCGGCTGTTGAGCTCCATCACATTGGCGGCGATCAGCGTCTCGCCACTCTGCGCATCATGCACGAAGCCATTGATCGTGAACTTGCTCTGCGCCTGTCGTGGCGCTTGCTTTTGCGCTTGCCCGCTAAGAGACGTGGCGAGCATCATCAGTAGGAGAGCCAATAGCCCCACGGTAAAGTCATATCGACGTATATAGGTCATAAGTAGGTTGCTATACGTTGTTAAACGGGTGATAAAAGAGTATTTAACGGGCGATCCCCGAGTGTCAGCTCACGCCCCACTCCCGCCGTTAGTCGTTGCAAAGGTACTGAATTAGAGATTAGAAGTTAGAGATTAGAGATGAGTAACCCTCTGTAGGAACGCTCGGCTAGTGTCTAGCGGGAGGGCGTCCGTCTCCGTTAAAACCACGATGCTGTAACCCTTGATGCAACGGACGCTCAGACCGAGCGTCCCTACAAAAGGCTACACGTCTCGCTTTGATGCGTACGTGGAGATTTTCAAACCGCCACGTGGAAAAGAAACATTCTCCACGTGGAGACGAAATAAAACTTCGGAGGAATCAAATGAAACTTCGGAGGAATCAATTGATAAGTCCGAAGAAATTTTTCTTTTCCACGTGGAGAATAAAAAATAGCCACGTGGATATCGTGTTACAGATTCGTTTGACCATAATTTGCCGACTCTAAATCTCTTCCAGCTCCTCAAAACAGGAGTTAGCCCTACCTATGAAACTGTCGGAGCTTCTGAGGAAGTCGAGAGATTCTTCTGACCTGTGCTTCGATATGGCACACCCTGCGATGTATCTTTGCACTGTGTTCAACAAATCAGAAGAAAAACTATGGATACAAATGACTTACTAAAGAAGCAGCTGGACGAGGCTGCTTGGAGAGAACTCGCAGAGGAGTTCCCCTGGACATTAGACACCCTCAAGAAGTATAGTAGGAAGCTAGACTGGGATATCGTCTCTAACAACACGGAGATCCTGTGGACGCCCGAGATGCTCGAGGAGTTCAAGAATTGGATAACCTGGACGAAGCTCTCTCAGACAGAGTGCGACACCATTCTAACAGTAGCATGCTTGGAGCGGTTTGCAGACTACTGGGACTGGAATAAATTATCCGGAAACGACTCCCTACCACTGGACTATGATACGATAGATCGCTTCATCGACAAGTGGGACTGGGCCGGGCTGATAGATCACAGTAGCTGGAGGGATAAAGACCTTGGAGCATCGCATCTGTACAGCTATGAATTCCTAGAGCGCTACGCTAGCCGAATCCCCGCAGATGCGCTGGAAGAGTCTCAGCTATGGTACGCCATCAAAGAGCAGCGCAGGAAAGCACTACGTCGCCAGATCGCCTGCGGAGAGGCGTAGCTCGCTAGAGAATTAGAGTTTAGAAGTTAGAGGCTAGAGCGTTAGCCTCTATGCAATAAGCAACAGTGTGCGCTTTCATGTAGCAACCAATTGGGTGCTATGTGAAAGCCATTGCAGTATTAGACGGAAAAGCTATGCCTTGTGCCATGGTTTGGCAGAGGCAATGTTGTATCTTTGCATCTAAACAAGGATACCTATAGTGTATGGCAAACAAATTCGGACGATATGTCTGGCTGATCGAGCAATTTCGCCAGTACGGGCGACTGACCTTTGAGGAGATTAGTCGCCACTGGGTGGATAGCGGGCTGAGCTACGAGGAGCCTCTGCCGAAGCGCACCTTTCACAATCATCGGGCGGCGATCCTCGACATCTTTCAGGTGGATATCTTATGTGACCCCCAGGATGGTTACCGCTACTACATTGATAATCCTGAGGAGCTGGAGCAGGACAACCTGCGCAGTTGGCTCATAGACTCCTACACGGCGATGAATCAGATACAGGCCGACAGCAAGCTCCAGGGACGGATACTCTTCGAGCATGTCCCCTCTGGGCGTAAGTGGCTCAACGTGATTACCGAGGCGATGCGTCACGGCAAGATTATCCAGATGACTTACCAAGGGTTTGGCAGACCTGAGGCTTACAGTTTTGAGGCGGAGCCTTACTATCTCAAGGTGGCGAACCGCAGATGGTACCTCCTGGCTCGCAGCCCTTACTACTCAGCTCGCAATGAGGAGCTCAACGCTGAGGACGGGGGCTCGCGCCCCAAGGATGTCTATTTAGTCTATGCTCTGGATCGCATCTTAGCTTGCGAACCGCTTGAGGAGAGCTTTGAGATGGATGAGTCTTTTGACATAGAGGCTTACTACCGAGGCTGTTGTGGGGTGATTCACTCTGAGGAGGAACCTGTGCATCTGCTAGTCAATGCCTATGGTCAGGGTGCGGACTACCTCCGCACGCTACCGATACATGAGTCGCAAAGAGAGCTACCCTCAGAGGTGGAGGGTGTGGCTCGCTTTGAGCTGGAGGTCTGTCCTACGTATGATCTTTATCAAGCTCTATTAGCAATGAGCGATCAGATTGAGGTGCTGGAGCCTCAGTCCGTACGAGATGAGATGTATAACTTTGCCAAGAATCTTATGGCATACTACGAGCCAACAACCGAAGCGTGATGAATACATTAGACTTTATAGCGATAGACTTTGAGACCGCCACGGGACAGCGCACCTCCATCT
>CABUDK010000018.1 GCA_902490315.1 uncultured Porphyromonas sp.
TCGGTCCCTTGACCCAAAACTCTCCCATGTGTGACACGTCAAAGACGCCGACGCCATTGATCACATTCATATGCTCCTCAAGAATTCCCGTAGGGTACTCGATAGGCATATTGTAGCCTGCAAAGTCGTGCATCTTAGCACCCAGTGCTATGTGTCGCTCTGTAAATGGAGTAGTCTTCATAATGGTATGATGTTATTGATTGATCTGTATTAAATTATTGAGCTAAGCTCGTTCACTCCCCAAAGATAATGAAAAAAGGGAATATCGGCCTCTCCTCGCTGCTGACTAAAATCGAGCAAAGTGGGCTAAGTGGAAAGTTTTCACTACCTTTGCAATAGTTCATGAGAGACCTCGATAGAGACCTCGATTGAGGGTTGATCTGACTCTTGGGGCATTAGCTCATCTGGCTAGAGCGCGACACTGGCAGTGTCGAGGTGATCGGTTCAAGTCCGATATGCTCCACCACGGGAGGATGGTACTATATTATATATGGTGTCATCCTCTTTTTGTGTGACGATAGAGGACTCCGTGCAGATGCAGTCGTCAAAGGCTTACACGTATCATCGTTACTCGCAAGACTTGCGGGATCAAAAAAAAGAGAAGTCCACACGACAAGTACTCAGCGTACTGCGTGTGGACTTCAACTATTCGAATGCTCTTTGGGTAGCTATACCATCACGATAGTGTGGAATAGCTTCTAGCAGGGTAGTGCGCCTTGCAGCGACCTCCCTAGAGTCTGTTGAACTGGTCAACAGGACTCTCCTAGAGCGGAACAGTGACCACGATGCTTGTCTGGAGAGGGTATTGGGCTACGTGAGACTCTCTTCGTGGGAGAGTAGGGTGGTAGTCGCTGGTCTTTTTCAACACACACTTAACCTGTAACCAGTGGTACGCACCATACCTGTCTCTTAGTAGTGGATCCTCTCGACTTGAGAGTGTGAGGCTGTGACCTCACCTTAGGACTCGCATCATGATTTGCTCGGGGTGGCAAGAGGATCTATTGGTCTATCACCTAGCCTTGGGTAGACGAACTAGAACCTACAGCTTCTCCTCAAGTGGTAAGTATGTACAGTGGTCGCTCTGCTCGGAGTCTGCGGTGACACAGACTGATCTAGGTCGCACGCACTAGCGTAGTTGCATATAGGGACAACGGCATAGACGAGAGCCTGCTCTTATGCTTCCTCTTATTGTGACGATCAGACACCTAATTGATCTCGTGCGGCATGGGTGCTGTGATAGCACGCATACTTTTATGGTACTCATAGAGATCGTAGCAGCAAGACATTGCTCAATCACTTTATCGAAAACGTTCCCCTATTTAAAGTAAATGTCCTCCTATCTAGTCTCGTATAAGCATCCAAAGAGTCTCCTAGGTGCATCGCTGTGATCAAAGCTTTTTGACTCGGAAGGTTGTGTCACAGCTACTGCTCGTATAGAGAAATCCGGTAGGCACTCAAGATGTCCCATTCAATACTCATCGTGGTGTGATGCCTAGATGCATCGCTCGCATTGTAACATACATCTCCCGTCGCGCTCGACTCGGAGTAGCGAGGAGCGTACAGCTGGGGGAATAGGAGTCTCAGACTAGGATCTGAAAAGTGACGGTTATTTCCTTATGCTATACCTCGTAGCGCTTCAAGCCTTGCAGGTCTTCTGACTTACCTCATACAGACATCCCTTCCCACACCAATTAGACATGGTGCAGTGGTTATGATGCCTGCTTTGCGAGGATTACAGCAGCGGGACTGTTCAGGAGTTGCACCTGATTCCCTTTTAAGCCTTGAGGACTCCGAGATCCTACTCGAGGAACGAAGCACTCTCAGCACAAAGCCACCACAAAGGTACAATAACTTTCGAATATATCAAAGCGCCGATCTGTGGTTATTGGAGCTGACGCATTATAATATAGAATGAGCTAGCTCATTTCGATCTCCAGTGAGGAAATCTCAAATACCTCGCTGGATATTTTTCGTTTTTCAGGGAGGCGTTGGAAATTTCTTCGGACTTATCATTTGATTCCTCCGAAGTTTCAGTTGATTCTTCCGAAGAGTTTTTTATTCCCTCCGAGGAAATGAAAAATCTCTACCGAGGAATTTACGATTTCCTCCGTGGAAATTGATTCTACGGGTGATCCTTGTCTCAGCTGTAGTGCTTGTAACATGGGAAAAGTCGTGTCTACGGTTCATTTTGCTTGGTTGTGTGAGGTGATGTGTGGTGGGGTGCTTTTTGTCGATTGGTGTAGATTGGGTACTTTTGCATTGGAGCTGGAGACAACTCTCTGAGCTTACGATCGTATAGACCTTAATTTCTGACTTTACAGAACGATAATAATATGAAGATAGCTATAGTAGGTGCCAGTGGAGCTGTGGGACGTGAGTTCCTACGTCTCTTAGAGCATCGAGACTTCCCGATTGATGAGCTACGACTCTTTGGCTCGTCTCGTAGTGCAGGCAGTGAGATCACTTTCCGTGGTAAGGAATACAAGATAAAGCTCCTAGCTCAAAACGATGACTTTAAGGATATTGACATCGCTTTTGTCTCTGCTGGGGGGCAGACGGCACTAGACTTCGCCAGTACGATCACGAAGCATGGCGCTCTGATGATCGACAATTCGAGTGCCTTCCGTATGGATCCCGAGGTGCCGCTGGTCGTACCCGAGGTTAATGGGGCTGATGCGCTACACCCTGCCAAGAGGATCATCGCTAACCCGAACTGCAGTACGATCCAGATGATCGTGGCTCTGGCTCCGATCCACGCTCTGAGTCCCATAGAGCGAGTTCATGTGGCTACCTACCAGGCTGCTAGCGGTGCGGGTCACGATGCGATGCTAGAGCTGGAGGGACAGGTGCGTGACCAAGCGATGGGCAAGCCGCTTCAGACGAAGGCTTTCGGCAATCAACTCCTATACAATCTCATTCCGCAGATCGACATCTTTACGGACAATGACTACACGAAGGAGGAGATGAAGATGTACAATGAGACCTGCAAGATCCTGCACAACGATGAGATACGTGTCAGTGCCACCTGCGTACGCGTCCCCGTGCTACGAGCTCATAGCGAGGCTATCTGGGTGAAGTGTGCTGAGCCACTTACGGTCGAGGCGGTACGCGAAGCAATGTCAAAGCAGAAGGGACTACTCTTGATGGATGATCCCGCCAAGCGTAGCTACCCGATGCCTCTACACTGTTCTATGCAGGAACCTGTCTATGTGGGACGTCTGAGGGCTGATCTTGCCGAGCCAGGCTGTGTCACCTTCTGGTGCGTGGCTGACCAAATCATGAAGGGTGCTGCGCTCAATGCTATTCAGATTGCGGAGTACCTGATTCAGGAGGGTGCTTTTGCTAAGTAAGCCTTGATCCATTAGAGTGAGTATGGAGCATACGACCGAGAGCAATCCGCAGGAGCTCGTCGCCTTTCTTACGCTGTGCAAGGACTATTGCGCGCTCATAGAGCATGCGTCCGAGTATAGTCGGGTGGAATTTGTAAAGCGTACTTACGGCTACCTCCCAGAGATCTTTAGCTACTTATCACAGATGCCAGCGACCCCTACGGAGGAGCTGGAGGATTGGCTCACTAGCTACACACAGGTGATCTCAGATGAGACAGTGAGCTACTACGAGGAGCAGGTGCGTGCGCTACTGGGCGAGGAGCTAGATCTCTTCCTCCACTACCCAGTGGGTGTAACGCAAGATGGCGAGCTACAGCCGGAGCGACTCTCACGCCTCTTGGTGCTGATCTACCGTGAGCTGGGTACGCCACTGCTGGTGCTTAGAGAGGATGCTGGCGAGCTACTCGTTGCGACGCTCTCGATACTGCAATACGCTTTTGACACATACCTGGGTGATGCGCTCCTATCTGCCCTGCGTGTGCTACACTATCGCAAGCATGCCGAGGGTCTAGAGGAGGATACTGACCGCTGGGCAACAGAAAGCATACAATAATAATAGAGTAAACAATCGTGCTGTCATCAATTACTAAAGAGGAGATAGGCAAACTAGACAAAGCGACCTTCACTGGTGAAATCGTTGTCGTGGACTCTCTCCCGCAAGTGGAGTCTGCCGTAGCAGCTCTAGAGCAATGTGCTATAATCGGTATGGACACGGAGTCTAAGCCTGTCTTTAAGAAGTATGAGCGTCAGTCTGTAGCTCTTATTCAGCTATCGAGCGAGAGTTGCTGCTACCTCTTTAGGATCAACAAAATAGGTATTCCGCCTCGGCTACAAGGTTTACTGGAGCGTGAGGACATACTCAAGGTGGGACTAGACCTTTGCGGTGATCGGAGACAGCTGAGAAGGTTTTCGCCAGAGTTACATCCACAAGGCTTTGTAGACTTGCAGCGACTTACCCCAGCTTACGGCATCCATGACTTGGGTCTGCAGAAGATCTATGCGATACTCTTCGGGGAGAAGATTAGCAAGCGTGCTCAGCTGACCAATTGGGAGGCGGCTACGCTAACGCCTGCGCAGCAAAGCTACGCAGCGCTCGACGCATACGCTTGTCTCCGCATCTATCATCGTCTAGAGTCGGAGCCAATGCCACTACTGCACCACTTCGGGCTCTGCCCTGAGCAGCCATCCTAAGACTTTACCACAAGAGTTACAACCTACCACCACCCCTATGTACCAGTTATACCTCAAGCCTCACCGTGAGGAGCCTCTCCTCAGACATCATCCATGGGTCTTTTCGGGCGCACTGCAGCGCACCAAGGAGAGCATACCGCTAGGATCGATAGTGACTATCCTCAACCACGATGGCTCTCAGCAACTCGGGCAGGGAGTCTACGAGGGTGGGACGATAGCCGTCCGCATGCTGACCTTTGGTGAGGAGGAGATAGGGGAGTGGCGCACATTCTTTACCACACGTCTGAGCCAAGCGCATCAGCTACGCAAGACGCTCCTCCAGAGCCAAGATGGTAGGCAAACAGACTGCTGGCGCTTGTGTTATGGCGAGAGCGATTTCATACCTGGACTAGTCATTGACATCTATCGAGAGGTGGCTGTGATACAGATACATGCGCTGAGTCTCTACCCGCTGCGTCAGTTGATCGCTGAGGTACTGTGCGAGCTGCCAGAGCTAGGCGTGCACTATGTCTATGACAAGTCTGTCGAGACGCTTCCAGCACAGACCCCTCGCGAGTGGATTATGCCCAATGGCTACCTAGGCAAGGCTCCCTCGGCAGAGTACGATCGGACGGTGCAGGAGTACGGTTACCGCTTTCTGCCAGACTGGGAGCGAGGACAGAAGACTGGCTTCTTCGTGGACCAGCGTGACAATAGACGTCTTGTCGAGTCGTACGCTCGGGGACGCAATGTTCTCAATATCTGCTGCTACTCGGGTGGTTTCTCCGTCTACGCACTCGGAGGGGGCGCCCAGCGTGTCGTCTCAATAGATAGCTCTGCACGAGCTATCTCACTCTGCGAGGAGAGTGTGGCGATCAACTTCTCTTCTGACCCAGAGACGCTCCAGAGACACGAGGCGGTCGTAGCTGATGCTTTCGACTACCTATCTGCGATCGAGACGAGTGCTTACGACCTCATAGTCCTAGATCCCCCCGCCTTTGTCAAGCAGCGCAACCATAAGCAGCAAGGTCTGGGCGGGTATCGCCGATTAAACGAATTAGCACTCAGAGCGATCACCCGTGGTGGACTGCTCTTCACATTTAGCTGCTCGCAAGCTGTCACGATGGAGGAGTTTACCCTAGCAGTGATGACGGCTGCCACACTTGCGGGGCGAGAGGTGCGCATCCTCAAGCGTTTGGGACAGAGTCCCTGTCATCCGATCAACATCTTTTACCCAGAGGGGGAGTATCTCAAGGGGCTGCTCCTCTATGTCTCTTGATCCATGCCCTCTAAGCCCAAAGAGCCTACCTCAGACCTACTATCGCCACAGACGACCAGTGCCGTGGCTGGTGGTATCGACTGCGAGCAGCTCTTTGCCTTGATGACGCAACAGCTCACGCTAGTCGTTGACACAAGACGCTCAGGCAAGCTTTATAGCCTTCTGCAGAAAGAGCTAGAGACCCCAACTGACAATCTTAAGTACCTTCAGACAGAGGGACTACACTGGCTACACCGTGCGGCTCGTCACGACTCGCTCCCAGCGATTGACTATCTTGTTAAGCTCTATCAGCCACATGCCGACAGGGTCGCACAGACCTGTCTGAGACGCTACCTGCGCCAGCGAGTCGCATTGCGGGGAAATGTGGAGGATCTCTATGCTCTGGCACTACACTTGACAAGCCCGCAGACGGGACTGAGGAAGAACTACCGAGAGGCGAGCGACTGCCTGCGCATGGCTATACAGCTAGGGCATCCGAAGTCTCATCTCCTCTTAGCGCAAATGTATCAGCGAGGCTTGGGCGTGGTGCGTAGTCACGAGCAGTATCTCTATCACCTAGAGACGGCTGCCGAGGCGGGGCTCGTGGAGGCACAGATAGCACTCGCTAGGGCTTATGCTCAGGGTGGGCTCTTCGTTCAGATGGATCGGGTGGAGTACTGGCTCACGGCAGCTTTTAGGCAAGATGCTCCCGAAGCGTGCTACCTGCTAGGCAAGCTGTGGTATCACCAAGATGGAGATTGCTACAGCTCTCGTGTCGTCTCCTTGTGGGAGCGAGCTGCCGAGGCGGGTATCCCCGAGGCGTGCTATGAGATAGGGCGAATGCTCCTAACAGATTCTCTACAAGCCAATCGCCGTACGGAGGCTATTCGCTACTTGTGCCAAGCAGCGCAGGGCGGTGTCTTTCTGGCGAATCAGCTACTCTATCGACATCATTACGACGCTAGTGGACGCTACATCGGTATGCTTCGTGAGTCGCTCTCGGAGTATGTCGCTGAGGAGCAGATGCTCTTTTGAGTCCTAAGGAAGTCTTACTTTAATAACAAGCTAACCGAACAAACGAATATGAAAACGCACTTAGTCAAGCAGGGAGCTTATCTCTCGCAAATCGATAATCAACGAGGCAGCAGCGTAACGGTCGACCTCCCAGTCGCTTCTGGCGGCACGAATCAGGGCCCCACCGCCTTCGAGCTTCTCGCCATGTCGCTCAATGGTTGCATCGCGACGATCTTTACCACGATGGCCGAGAAGAAGCGTCTCACCATCGAGCATCTAGAGATAGATCTAGAGGCACAGACCACAGAGGGCGAGATGGATGCGATCGACTACACGCTACGAGTCAAGACGACCGCCACAGATCAGGAGCTGGAGAAGTGCCTCGAGCTGACCGAGAAGGTCTGCCCCGTAGGGCGACTCTTTCACCGCGCTGGTGTCCCCTTCACTCATCGCATCGAGCGACTATAAGGAGCGCGCTTTTTTCATCTAGAGCAAGGCTGCGGCAAGCCAAAGCAAAACCCCACCATTGTGTTCGTACAATGGTGGGGTTTTGTAGTTTAGAGGGGTTAGCTCTGGAAAGCTTGTCAAGCGACTCTCAAGAGCCTAGTGTAAAGGGGAGTGAGCCTCTCTGGCTAGCCACACTTTGAGGAGCCGCAGTTGGTGCAGATAAGACAACCCTCCTGGTAGACTAGCGTGTGCTGTCCGCAGTTAGAGCAGGCGGCAGAGACGCTTGTACCACTGGGTAGGTAACTCTTGAGAGCACGAGCCACACCATTCTTCCAGGTGTTGATACTCTCATCGTTGAGCTCCATGCCTTGGACAAGATTGATGACCTGATCTATCGGCATCTGGTAGCGTAGGACGCCTGAGATGAGCTTGGCATAGTTCCAGTACTCAGGGTTGAACTTCGTGTCTAGCCCCTCCACCGTGGTCTTGAAGCCACGCTTGTTGTGAAACTGGAAGTCGTAGTGCTTCGTGCCGTCCTCATCGTAGCTGCGGATGATCTTACCCTTCGTTACGCTCTTGGGGAGCATGATACCCTCGTCATCGTCAGCGATACCTGTGAAGACCTCGTAAGGCTTACCATCGAGCAAGCCGACGAAGGCGATCCACTTCTCCTTATTATTTTGAAAGCGTACGATGTCAGCCTCTAGTTCTTTAGGGCGCTTGCGTACCGTCTGAGACAAAGGTGTGGGCTCTACGGGAACTTCGGGCGCTGACTCCTGCTCACTCTTCGCTTGCTTCTCCTTCTTCTGCTGCTCCTCCGAGATCAGTACGCCAGAGCGAGAACCTTCACGATATACGGTGCAACCCTTGCAACCAGCCTTCCATGCTTCAATGTAAAGCGTAGCAACCATCTCCTGCGAAATGTCGGAGGGGAGGTTGATCGTCACGCTAATGCTGTGATCCACCCATTGTTGTATGTGTCCCTGCATCTTGACCTTGGCAACCCAATCCACATCGTTGGCAGTAGCCTTGTGGTAAGGAGACTTAGCGACTAGCTCTTGTAGCTCTTCGTGAGAATAGTTATGGTTTGGGTCGTAGCCGTTGATCTTCATCCAGGTGAGGAAGTTGTGGTGGTAGACCGTGTACTCCTCGAAGGTGTCGCCCGTCTCGTCGGTGTAGTCCACCTTAACATTCTTGTCGTTGGGATTGACCTTGCGTCTGCGCTTGTAGACAGGCATAAAGACCGGCTCGATACCTGACGAAGTCTGCGTCATAAGGCTTGTCGAACCCGTGGGTGCGATGGTGAGCATCGCTATATTACGACGACCGAACTTCTTCATCTCCTCATAGAGCTTCGGATCAGCCTTGGCAACGCGCTGGATAAAGGGATTGTCCTTCTCACGCTCTGTGTCATAGAGGTCAAAGGCTCCGCGCTCCTTAGCCAACTCTACTGAACTTGCGTAAGCTGATAGGCAGAGTGTCTTCTGCACCTCCTCAGCAAAGCTGATAGCCTCGTCCGAACCATAGCGCATGCCCATAGCTGCGAGCATATCGCCCTCGGCGGTAATGCCGACACCCGTGCGACGCCCGAGGAGCGTCTTGCGCTTGATCTTGCGCCACAGCTCACGCTCAGCTGCTTTGACCTCTTCGGTCTCCGTATCTGAGGCGATCTTCATGAGGATTGCATCGATCTTCTCTGCTTCTAGGTCAATGATGTCATCCATGATGCGTAGCGCCTTGGCAACATGCTCACGGAAGAGGTCGAAGTCAAACGAAGCCTCTGCCGTAAAAGGATTGCGCACGTAGCTGTACAGGTTGATCGCCAGCAGACGGCAACTATCGTACGGACAGAGCGGGATCTCACCGCAAGGATTGGTCGAGATAGTCTTGAAGCCTAGATCGGCGTAGCAGTCGGGCACAGACTCGCGGATGATCGTGTCCCAAAAGAGCACCCCAGGCTCAGCACTCCGCCAAGCGTTGTAGATGATCTTGTCCCATAGCTGGCGTGCCTGAATGGTGCGGGTAAACTTAGGCTCCTTCGAGTGTATAGGATAGGTCTGCACATACTCCTTGTCATCCACAACTGCCTGCATAAAGGCATCGTCGATGCGTACTGAGA
This sequence comes from uncultured Porphyromonas sp., assembly GCA_902490315.1. Classification (GTDB taxonomy): domain Bacteria; phylum Bacteroidota; class Bacteroidia; order Bacteroidales; family Porphyromonadaceae; genus Porphyromonas. The sequence continues at coordinate 9,398 of CABUDK010000018.1, forward strand.
CATTGGCACCCGTGACCTTACCCTCGGTCATCTTAGCATCGATAAAGGACTCGCTGTCAGGGTGATTGATCGATACCGTCAGCATGAGCGCACCACGACGACCATCTTGCGCTACCTCACGAGTGGAGTTGGAGTAACGCTCCATAAAGGGTACCAAGCCTGTAGAGGTGAGGGCCGAGTTCTTGACTGGCGACCCCTTAGGGCGTATATGCGATAGGTCGTGCCCCACGCCACCACGTCGCTTCATCAGCTGTACCTGCTCCTCATCGATGCGGATGATGCCTCCGTAAGAGTCTGGCTCACCATCTAGACCGATGACAAAGCAGTTCGAGAGAGAGGCAATCTGGTAATTATTGCCAATGCCAGTCATGGGACTGCCCTGAGGCACGATGTAGCGGAAGTGATCCATCAGATCCATCAGCTCACTCTCAGAGAGCGGGTTGGGGTAGTTGTGCTCTATGCGAACCAGTTCTCGTGCGATGCGCTGATGCATGTCACGAGGGGTCTGCTCGTAGATGTTGCCATAGCTGTCCTTAAGGGCGTACTTGGTCACCCACACTTTGGCGGCCAGCTCATCACCGCCAAAGTACTCTAACGTGGCTTGATAAGCCTCATCAAAGGAATATGTCTTTTGCTTCACTTGAATAGATGTATGAAGGGTTATAGAATTAAGTCTGTTCAGAAGTCAAATTGTAGAGAGACTAAATTTGACTCTGCGAAATCTTTTGCAATATTACAACCAATAATTGACGTGTGCAAATAAATCAACCAGGAAGTACCTACATGTTGATAAGTTGTCTAAATGAAAAACACAACTGTCTCATAGGCAGAGTTATCAGCACATGCTCTATAATTGAAAGTTGAACCTTTTGGAAACTCTCCTGCATAATAGATAGTTCAATGCTTGCGTAATTGGTTGACTCTCCGACTTGAAACCTCCTTCTCGTTAAGCGTTTCTTGCTCTTATTCTAGAGATTTCTTGCTTCAGCACAGGCATAAAACAACTTTTCTCCGAAGGAGTCCAGTTTGTTTCATCCGATGAAACTTTAGTAATTGGTTGACTCTCCGACTTGAAACCTCCTTCTCGTTAAGCGTTTCTTGCTCTTATTCTAGAGATTTCTTGCTTCAGCACAGGCATAAAACAACTTTTCTCCGAAGGAGTCCAGTTTGTTTCATCCGATGAAACTTTAGTTTCTTCCCCTTGAAACTAGAGTTTCTCCTGTATGAAACTGGAGCGATACTAGGGAAACAGAACGAGCGAAGGAGACTCTTGAGTTATTCAACAGCCACTTAGCGGTTATTTAAGAGGGCTTTAGCGATGCGTCAGAAGGAGACGGAGATACCTAGGCGGACGGAGTGACGCTGGAGAGGGGGGAGCCCTTTTCCTGTGATGCGGTAGAAGTATTGGACGGAGAGCACCTTGAAGATGTTGCTCAACCCGGCCGAGCACTCTAGGTGTAGGTCGTTGTGCATGGGCTCAGCGTAGGTGGGTAGGAGGATTTGCCCTGGGCGCGGAGTGATGTGTCGTGGCGATGTGTCACCCCAGTAGCCATGGATGCCGACGAGCTCCCGTAATCCGAGACGCTTGACGAGCGGGATGCGGTTGAAGAGTAAACCCTCCATACGATAGAGGAGTTTGAAGTCGAGGTATTTGTCGGCGATGAACTCTAGCGGTTGTATGGTCTGGAAGGCGTCTGGGACAAGTAACCAGGCACGATTGCCGTAGGGTGTGAAGAGCTGCGACTGTGGGGTATTGCCTAGAGCGATACCGCTCTGGAGGGTTATGTCTAGTGCGCCTAGTATGCTGAGGTATAGTCGCTGGCTGTAGGCGAGATGGAGCGCGCCGTGGGTCTGGTCATTGCCCCATAAGCCTCGTGGGTATACCGATCCAGAGATTGTGAAGGAGGGCTTGTAGATGTCTGCCGAGACGATGCTACCAGGCTTGCGCCCTGAGTAGGGTGTGCGTCCTGGCGTCCAACTGAGCGAAGCTCCGATCTCGGTCTGTCGTAGTTCCTCAACTTCGTATTGCTTGCCTTCGGCATTTAGCGAGTAGTAGTGGAGTGTGCCAGTGGGTCTTTGGCGCTGGTAGTCGACCCAGATGTTGGAGTATAAGCTAGGCGACCAGTCTATTTCGTGTGAAGCTTCTATATCTAGTCCGTAGTAGCGCCTTGTGATGGTGTAGGTGCCAAAGATAGAGGCGATGCCGTCTTTGTAAAGTCCGTAGCTCTCCTCCCCAGGAAAGAAGAGATCATTGCGTATGGCGAGTGCGAAGTTGTTGCGTGGGTAGCTATGCGGGTGTAGCTCTTTTGGCTTAGTGGCGTAGGTGAGACGAGCGTAGTACTTCCACTTTTTGTCCTTAAAGCCATAGGTGACATATCCCTCGGCAAAGAGCTGATTATGCAGTCTAGCCGTGGTCATACCTCCGAGTCGCAGCCGTACGCCTTCGATTAGGTTGGCACTGATGAGGGTCTCTAGGGGACCTAGATCTACATAGACGCGCTCGCGGTGTAGTGGCTCGGCAGGTATCGGGATAAAGCCTATGGAAGCCATCCTAGCGCATAGCGAAAAGAACTTGTACCCTGGGTCGTGGAGGATATAGTCGACGAGCTGTGTGGCGCGCTGCTCGGTGGAGTCGATCGGTTCGGGGCGAACGACCAGCCCATAGTCGTCGATAACGTGTGTCATGAGCTGTTGGAGCGTATCTGCGGAGAGGAGAAGACGAGGATCGAGCGTTTCAGGTTTTAGCGCTGTGGCTCCTGTCTGGTAGTGGCTGTAGATGGAGGTGACACGTGCTAAGGCCGATATGTTTAGCCGCTTGGATACACGAAAGAGTGCATCGAGCCGCTGCCGCTCGGGCAGCCATAGGGTGTCACGCCGTCCGTCTGGTCGTGTGATGCTCTGCGGGGCGTAGTCGATAGTGATCTCTAGGCGGTCTACCCAGTTGACATTGGCGATGGTGGGTAGGCGCATCTCTACTCCGTGGATGCTGTAGTCCACGGTGTCTACTAATAGTGTGCCCGAAAAGCCTGCGTCACGCATCTCTATCGGTACGAACTGTATCTGGTAGCAGGCATTGCCCGAAGCGTCTGGAATGGTGTCTAGGAGATAGTACTTGTAGAAGGTGATACCTAGCTGGGAGTGAAGTGGACCGATGATCTCTTTGGAGAGTAATGGCAGGTCGTTGTCGTAGATGTCTACAGGAGCGAGGAGTGCGTCTATATTGCTCGAGAGCAGTCCCTCGTCGACCACCTGCTCGACTCCTTTGTGTCGTGTGCCGAGGAGTAGCGGGTTCTCAGAGTGCCCGTCTTTCTGTGCATAGACGGTGTGTCGCTCACGCAGTGAGAAAGGGAGGATGGGAGTCCTAGCGAGTGCGGAGCTATCGACGAAGCTCTTCATGCGCCACTTGGGGATGCCCCAGTAGCCCTTGCCTCGTGTGATGTCTCCCTGAGCGAGGAGGGTCTTCTGGTAGAGTTGGTAGGAGTAGTCGGGTAGGGAGGATAGTTGGTTGCGCTCTTTATGCTGCATCACTTGGCGCATGATGGTTACGGCAGGATTGCCCTTGCGTCGATAGCGCTCTTTCTTGGGCTTGACGACGACTGTCTCTATGTCTGTCGCTTTTCGTGTGAGCGGGATGCGTCCTAATTCGTGATTTTGGTATTTGTCCAAACGTAATATCCGCACCTCATAGCCTATACAGCTGATCTGTAGCACGATGGTGTCTTGGGCTATGACGTCGTACTGTAGCTTTATCGTAAAGGCTCCCTTGTCGTCGCTGGCTGTACCTGTGACGCTCTGGCGTGTCTCGGTAGATATGGTGGCGTAGGGGATCGGCTCTCCTGTCTGCCGGTCGTATAGGATGCCCGAGATGGTGGTGCTACTAGAGACTTGTCCAACGAGGAGGGTGGGGAGCAGGTAAAGGAAGCTCCAGAGCAGGATCAGGTAGCTACGCTTGACTGGCATGGGCGATTACTTAGTCAACTTGCGACGCAGGCGAGCTGTGGGGAGTCCGAGCTGCTGTCTATACTTAGCGGTGGTGCGACGCGCTATGTCGTAGCCTTGCTGTGAGAGTGCCTCTGTGAGTTGGTCGTCCGTGAGCGGCTGGCGTGGATCTTCCCCTTCGATGATCTGCTTGAGGCAATCTTTGATCACTTTGGTGGAGACGTCGCTACCGTCCTTCGCTTGCATGCTTTCGCTAAAGAAGAACTTGACAGGGTAGATGCCCCACTGGCACTGCACGTACTTGCTATTGCTGACACGTGATATGGTGCTGATGTCTAGTCGGGCTAGCTCGGCAACGTCTTTGAGGATCATGGGGCGCAGGTCTACGATGTCACCTGAGAGGAAGAAGTCTCGCTGTAGCGTCATGATGATGGTCATGGTGGTGCGGAGGGTGTCGTAGCGCTGCTGCAGAGCGGAGATAAACCACTCGGCATCCTTGACTCGGTCGCGGGTGTACTGTATAGTCTCCTTGAGCTTAGCGCGCTCGCTCTCTGACGCATCTCGGTAGTCGGCTATCATCTGCTTGTAGCTTGGCGATACGGTCAGGGCGGGTATCTCGCGCTGGTCGGTGAGGGTCAGGGTGAGCTCGCCCTCATGTTCGGTGATGATAAAGTCTGGCGTCACCTTCGAGAGAAGGGTCTCAGCCGAGGAATCAAAGCCGTTGCCCGGCTTAGGCGATAGCTGGTGAATGAGTGCCGAGACCTCTTCGAGTTGCTTCTGATCAAAGCCTCGCTTGGTGAGTCGCTCGAATCGCTTGTAAGCAAAGTCATCGAAGTAGTGAGAGACGATCTTCTCCGCATTGACGACGGTCTCGCTCTGCTCCATGCGGTGCAGTTGCAAGAGTAAGCACTCTTGTAGCGTCCTGGCACCAACGCCTGGAGGGTCTAAGCTCTGAATGATCTGGAGCAGCTCGGTGAGCTCCTGCTCGGAGGCATCGACACCCTCTTTGAGGAGCAGATCCTGAGCGATGAGTGGTAGCGAGCGGTCTAGGTAACCGTCCTCACGGAGGTTACCTACTATATAAGGTACGAGTAACTGCTGCCGCTCGGTGAGCTCTAGGGTGGAGAGCTGGTTGTCGAGGTAGTCCGTGAGGGAGAGTCCGTGAGCGGCAAAGGGTATCTCCTCGCGTTGCTGCTCTCTCTCGGCGATCATCCTCAGCCGATAAGCTGGGATCTCGTCGTCATTGCCAAACTCGTTGCGCGCTTCGAGCCGATCTTGGTCGGACTGACTTAGGGAGGAGTCGACTTGCTCGTTGGTTGCGTTGCTTTCATTGGAATCGTCACGAGCAGTATAAGCCTCTTCGAGGGCGGGGTTGCGCTCGATCTCAGCACTGATGCGCTGCTCCAGCTCGGTGACAGGTAGCTCCAGCAGTTGTATCTGCTGTATCTGTCGTGCCGTGAGGGTCTGTCGCTGCTCTAGCTGCTGTTGCTGGCGATTCTTTAGCATAGCTCCGCAATGGACGAGAGATGGTGCGAGTTAGAACCTTTGATCAGGATAAAGCTGTGCTGCGGTTGGTGTCTGGTGAAGTATTGCTTGAGAGCAGTCGCCGAGGGAAAGAAGATAAAGTGTTCGCTCCCGTAGCGAGCCTGCAGAGCAAAGAAGTTGGGCCCGCAGAAGTAAGTGACCATCTTAGGATAGCGCAGGAGATAGCTCTGTATCTGTCTGATGACGGTGATATGCTCGCTCTCTGCTGCATCGCCTAGCTCGTTCATGTCACCAAGGATAAGCATGCGATTGAGCCCCTGACAGTCCATCGTGAAGTAGCTACTGAGTGCCACCTCCATGCTAGAGGGGTTAGCGTTGTAGCAGTCGAGGATGACACGGTTACCCTGCGCTGTCGGGGGCAGGACTTGTGACCGCTCATTGCGTGGCTGGTAGTTGGTCACAGCCTCATTGATCGTCTTAGGATCTAGACCGAAGTGTAGCCCCACGGTGATCGCTGCCAGTATGTTGTTGAGGTTGTAGTCGCCGACTAGCTTTGTCGCTAGCTGGTAGCTCTCGCCAGTCTCCTGGTCACGCCACTCTATCTTTAGTAGTCCAGACTCATCGGTGGGGAGCACGGAGCCCGTGACGCGTGGTGACGTGGTGCCGTTGTAATAGACCGTGGGCAGTCCATTGAGATTGCTGATGAGCGTCTTATCCTCTCCATTGCAAAAGGCTTGTCCGCCATGCTCTCGCAGATAAGCGTACAGCTCGCTCTTAGCCTTGATGACCCCCTCGGGTGTGCCAAAGCCTGAGAGGTGAGCTCGCCCCACATTCGTAATGATACCATACTGTGGCTGTGCTAGCTTGCAGAGCGAAGCTATGTCTCCGATGTGCGAAGCACCTAGCTCGACGATGACAAACTGATGCTCGGGACGAACTTGTAGTAGGGTAAGGGGGACGCCTATTTCGTTATTGTAGTTGCCTTGCGTGGCATGCACCCGATACTTTGCGGACAAGACCGCAGCGACCAGCTCCTTGGTGGTCGTCTTGCCATTGGTCCCTGTGATCGCTATGAAGGTCGCCTCGGACTTCGCCCTATGTAGGAGCGCCAGCTCGTGGAGCGCCTCAAAGCCTCCGTCCTTGTAGTAGATGAGTCTCTCCCGAAGGTCGGCTTCCTCGACCTCATCTATATAGCTAAGGTCGTCAACGAGTGCATACTTGCAGCCCTGCTTGAGCGCATCCACCGCAAAGCGATTTCCGTCGAAGTGTGCTCCTCGTAGCGATACGAAGAGCGAATCAGGACGCAGATGTCGCGTGTCAGTGCAAATACCGTCACTCTGGAGGAGTAGGTCGTAGATATGATTGATGTCAGCTGATTGTCGCATAGTAAGAGGATAGGAGATAGCTAATTAGTCAAAAGTCAAAGGCATGCCACTGGGTACGTAGTCGGATACATCTAGATTCCAGCTCAGCAGCTCCCGTACCATAGAGCTAGAGATGTGGAGCAGTCCTTGCGCCCCAAAGAGTAGCACCGTCATAGGTCCATGCAGATGGTCATTGATCTGGGAGATACTCTGCTCGTACTCGAAGTCGCTCGTGGAGCGTACGCCACGTATGAGAAACTGTGCGCCACACTGCTTCGCCGCCTCGATGGTCATGCCGCTATAGCTCACGACACGGACACGAGGCTCCTGCGCATAGACGGTCTCTATCTGTAGAGCGCGCTGCTCGGAGGTGAAGAATGGCTTTTTCGTCGGGTGCGTGCCGATACCTATGACCACCTCATCAAAAATCTTGAGAGCACGTGCCACTATGTCCGCATGCCCTAGTGTAAAGGGGTCAAAGGAACCCGCAAAGAATCCGATACGCTTCATATCTGTCTGCTAAGCTAGGTGAGGAGCCTTAGACAATCTCCTCGTCGATGATTAGATTGTCTATGATAAAGTCTTGACGGTCGGGCGTGTTCTTGCCCATGTAGAAGTGTAGCATTCGCTTGAGATTGTCCTCCTTGCGGAGCGACACCTGACGGAGCTTGATGTTTTCCTCCGTGATCAGCTCCTTAAACTCATTGGCACTGATCTCACCCAGACCCTTAAAGCGGGTGATCTGAGCTGAAGCTCCCATCCGCTCTACAGCCGCATTGAGCTCCTGATCACTATAGCAGTAGGCAGAGGTCTCCGTCTCAGACGCTGGCTCACTGGTCGCCTTCTTGCCGCCCTTCTTCTTACCCGCTGAGGCAACACGTGCTGTGATACTCTTCTTGCGCTTGGCTGGTAGCGAGACACGGTAGAGTGGTGTCTCCAATATGTAGACATGTCCACGCCGTACCAGCTCGGGAAAGAACTGCAAGAAGAAGGTCAGCGTCAGGAGCCGTATGTGCATACCGTCATCATCGGCATCGGTAGCGATGATCACCCGATTGTAGCGCAAGCCCTCGAGACCGTCTTCGATATTGAGCGCAGCCTGGAGGAGGTTAAACTCTTCGTTCTCATAGACCACCTTCTTGCTTAGCCCATAGCTGTTGAGCGGTTTGCCTCGCAAGCTAAAGACCGCTTGGTAGCGCGCGTCTCTACTCTGTGTGATCGATCCACTGGCCGAGTTACCCTCTGTGATAAAGATACTGGTCAGCTCAGGGTTCTTAGCCTTCGGATCGTTGTAGTGCTCGGTGCAGTCACGCAGCTTCTTGTTGTGAAGGCTAGCTTTCTTAGCACGTTCACGCGCTAGCTTGGTGACGCCGCTCATCGCCTTGCGCTCACGCTCGTTGGCCTGGATCGTTTGGAGCATCACCTCGGAGATGTCGGGGTGCATGTGGAGGTAGTTGTCGAGCTTCTCCTTGAGGAAGTCACCGACGAACTTCTGTACCGTCACGCCCCGCAGAGGTTCGTGCTCAAACATAGGATCTTGGGGTACCATCTCCTTGGAGCCTAGCTTGATCTTCGTCTGACTCTCGAACTCTGGCTCGATGATGCGGATGCTGATCGCCGCCGCCATGCCAGAGCGAATGTCTCCATACTCAAAGCCCTTGCCCGAAAACTCCTTGATGACACGAGCTACCTGCTCGCGAAAGGCTGTCAAGTGGGTACCTCCCTGTGTGGTGTACTGACCATTGACGAAGCTGTAAAACTCCTCTCCGTACTGCTCAATGTGTGTGATAGCGACCTCTATATCAGGCCCCGTGAGACGTATGATCGGGTAGAGCGGATCGCCCGTGATGGTGTCTGAGAGGAAGTCTTGTAGCCCGTGACGGCTGACATATTTCTTATCGTTGAGGTAGAGCGTTAGCCCCGTGTTGAGGTAGCAGTAGTTGCGTACGAGCGCCTCCACATGGCGGAGGTCGTAGTGCGAGTTACGAAAGACCTCAGCGTCTGGTGTGAAGGAGACCAAAGTGCCGTGTACCCCCTTGTCCTCGCACGGCGCTGCAGGCGTATGAGCGACCATCTCAGCCCGCTCGTAGGTGACTGAGGAGGTCTCGCCCTCACGCCAGCTCTGGACAGTAAAGGTCGAGGAGAGCGCATTGACCGCTTTGAGACCGACACCGTTCAGACCGACCGACTTCTTGAAGGCTTGTGAGTCGATCTTGGCACCCGTATTCATCTTAGAGGTCGCATCGACGAGCTTGCCGAGCGGGATGCCACGGCCGTAGTCTCGTATCGTGACCTCGTTCGTCTCGCTGTCTATCGTGATACGTATCTCACTACCCACACCCATGACAAACTCATCGATAGAGTTGTCTATCACCTCTTTGATGAGGATGTAGATACCGTCATCAGCCTGTGTACCATCACCGATCTTACCGATATACATACCAGGACGCTTGCGAATATGCTCGCTCCAGGAGAGCGTCCGAAAGTCATCTTCGGTATATCCAGCTACGGTCGCTTGGTCTAGGAGTTCGGGCTGGTTAAGAGGTTCTTGTATAGGCATTGATGTCAGTTAGTAGAGGGGTATATGGTGTATGCTAGTCGTAGGCTTATGTTAGAGCTGGCGTAAGTTAGAGTTCTTTGATGAAGACACGGCGCGTCTTGTGGTGCTTACGCTCGAAGTAGCTCCACTGCAGCTGCACCGCTGTATTAGTCTCTAGCTCAGGATTGCTCTCAGCGACCTCGACCCCTAGCTTGTTATAAATCGGTATCAGGTCGGCGAAGATGAGTGCATTGATCCCCTTGTTTTGATACTCTGGTAGGACACCTATGAGGTAAAGGTCTACCACCTTGGGCGGAGTCTTGAGCGCATTCAGTAGCGGTATAAAGCCAAAGGGGTAGAGTCTTCCCTTGGCAGCGCGCATCGCCTTACTTAGGTTGGGCATCGTGATAGCGAAAGCGATCATCTGCTCATCACGCTCTCTGACGATAGCGGTAAAGAAGTCTAGTCGTAGCAGAGGTAGGTAGGCATTGGCATAGTACTCCATCTGTGCGGGCGACAACTCGCTAAAGCCGTAAAGCGGTGCGTACGCCTTATTGAGCGTAGTGAAGATCTCGTCAGCGTGAGACATAATCTCCTTGCGGCTCTTGTACTTAACCACCTTGAGACCATACTTCTCCTTGACTAGATTGGCGATACGCTGATGCTTCTCAGGGATCTCCTTGGGGATCTTGATCAGGTACTCCTTCCAGTCGGTACTCTTGACATATCCTAGTCGCTCAAGCTGCTTAGGGTAGTAAGCGTAGTTGTAGAGTCCTACGGTCGTACCCATCTGGTCAAAGCCCTCTACAAGCATCGCCTCCTGATCCATATCGGTGAAGGACATCGGCCCGTGCATATAGTCCATACCCTTGTTGCGTCCCCACTGCTCGACAGTCTCAAAGAGCTTGTCGACCACCTCGTCATCATTGATAAAGTCAACGAAACCAAAGCGAGCGTAGTTCTGATTCCAGGTCTCGTTTGCCTTGTGGTTGATGATTCCAGCGATGCGCCCTACGATCTTGCCATCCTTGTAGGCTAGAAAGTAGGCAGCCTCACATACATCAAAGGAGGGGTTCTTGTCCTTATCCAGTAGGTCTATCTCATCCTTGATGATGCCAGGGACGTGGTAAGGGTTGTTTTTGTATAGCTCGAGATTGAACTCAACAAACTTCTTCAGCTCCTTGCGTCCATCTATTTGTCTGATTTCTACTGCCATGATTTAAGCTTATGGTTTGCGTTACAACCCTCCACACAATAAGGTGGGGGTGCTGTGGGGCAAATGTAGCGTCTGTACTACAAGTGCAAGCAATAGCGGAGTGTTCAAACCCTTAGAAAATGAGGTCTCTCATCCTCTTACTGCTCTGGCGACAAAGTTAGCAAAATAAGCGATACAAACAGCTCTCCGAAAGAGCTTACTTCTTCGGCTAATTCTTATTTTGAGGAGCTGAGAGATGGAAGATAGTCTTAAGCTCTCTCAGAAAATTTCCAGGCTTATCTGACTTGCTCCGAGAAAATCGAAAAATTCCTCCGAGGAAAATGGCAAATTCCCAGGGCTGACGCATTATAACCTACCTTCTAGGAGTGGCACATGACGATAACTAGGATACACGGTTCGAGTATCGCTACACTGTAGCTACAAACTCTCTCTGATTACGCTTACCTCTCCGATGATTCGGATTTCTCCCGAAGAATTTCCCAAATAGCTCCCGACGAAATTTCGATTTCCTCGGAGGAAAGAAAAAATTCTTCGGAAGAATCAACTGAAACTTCGGAAGAATCAAATCATAAGTCCGAAGAATTTCGCCATTTCCTCGGGAGAAAAACAAAAATATCCCCCGAGATATTTGAAAACTCATCGGGAGAGATTGAGATGAGCTCGCTCAGTTTATATTGTAATGCGTCAACCCTAAGCAAATTCCTCCGAAGAGCTTTTATTTCCACTGAAGAGCAGGGATTTGTAACTACAAAGAGTCAGCTCTAGCTACAGCTTTCCAGCACTTCAGAATAGAAATTAGCTCAAGTCATAGATAGGGGATAGTTGTATTTGCGCAAAAACTACTACCTTTGTCGTGTAGAATGCAACGAATCAACAAGTTCAAACAACATACAGATATGAAAAAGGCATTAATCATCCTATCTTCTGCTTTATTACTCTTATCAGTGGGTGCATGTGCCCCCAAGAAGAGCGCTTATCGTCAGGTGTACGAAAAGGCTAAGCAGCGTGAAGTAGCTACAGATCAACAAGCTCCTGCACAGACTCCACCAGCTAGTGTTGTCGTCTCTCGTGAGCCAGCTGCTGACATCCAGCTACGTCGCGAGCGTCTAGAGGCTGTCAAGGGAGAGGACGCAAACATGCTCAGAACCTACAACGTGGTCGTCGGCTCTTTCCAAAACCACACCAACGCTTACTCCCTCAAGGAGCGTCTACAGGCTCAGGGCTACACACCCGTACTGGGACAGAACGAAGCTGGCATGCTTCGTGTCATCATCACCAGCTTTGATAACCGCAGAGAGGCTGAGGCTTCTAGAGAGCAGGTCAAGGGACGCTTTGCTCCTGAATTTCAGGATGCTTGGATTCTAGAGAAGATCCGCTAATCGGGTCTCTTTACACTGCCCATACAACAAAAAAAGTAGGAGTCTTAGAGTTTACACAGATAGACTCTAAGGCTCCTTCTTTGGACACTATTAACTATGGAGATCATACAGCATCAACCTCTTCAAGAGTACCACACATTTGCCACAGAGGCCACCGCCGACTGGTGGATCAACTACAGCAGTGCTGAGGATCTTCAGACGCTGGCACGTGATGAGTTCTTTGTCTCGCAGCCTTATCTGCCGATAGGTGCTGGGAGCAATCTGCTCTTTACGCACGATAAGTATCATGGCGTCATTCTCTACTCGCAAATCGACGACCTTCACTACTACGGAGAGACCGAGAGTGCGCTGACCCACCCCGGGCAGCAGCATGTGCGGGCAGGTAGTGGCATCGTGTGGGATCACTTTGTGGAGTTGATGCTAAGCCGTGGTCTCTATGGTATAGAAAATCTATCGCTCATCCCAGGTACCGTTGGTGCTGCTGCCATACAGAATATAGGTGCCTACGGGAGCGAGGTCTCTCAGTACATCGTAGCGGTCGATGTGGTCGACCTAGCGACAGGAATGAAGCTCCGCATACCGAGCGCTCTGTGCGACTATAGGTATAGGTACAGCATCTTCAAAGATCCGCAGTACCACTCCTACATCGTCACGCACGTACACTTCATACTAAGCACTGAGCCGACCTGCAATCTGAGCTACGCCTCCTTGGCAAAAGCTTTCGAGGGGCGCGACACGATGCCGACGCCTGAGGAAATTCGACAAGAGGTGATACGCATCCGACGTGCTAAGCTACCCGACCCTGAGGAGATACCAAATGGCGGAAGCTTCTTCATGAACCCGATCGTGCCTTTAGCACAGTACGAGGAGCTGGCGAAGCAATACGACACTCCTGTACCTCACTATCCTACTCACAACGAGGGGGAGGTAAAGCTCTCAGCAGCTTGGCTCATAGACCAGACGGGACTCAAGGGTTATCGCACAGGTGCCGTAGGGGTCTACGAGAAGCAGCCGCTCGTCCTAGTCAACTACGGTGGAGCGACAGGCCAAGAGGTGGTCGCACTGGCAGAGCACGTTCAGCAGGAGGTGAGTCGTAAGTTCGGCATCTCACTACGTCCTGAGGTGCGCTATATAGACTGACTCCTATGCCCTCTCGCCACAATCTCCCCTCGCCACAGATCGTCGAGCTACTAGGCTCAGGTACCAGCACAGGCGTACCTGAGGTGGGTTGCTACTGTCGCACCTGTCTCAGCCTAGACCCACGCGACCAGCGCACCCGCACATCGGCTTTGGTGGTCTCACCTTCGGGTCGGCGAATACTGATCGATTGTAGCGCAGACTTCAGGCAACAAGCACTCCTAGCGGGCATAGACCATCTAGATGCGATCATCTTAACGCACCAGCACTACGACCATATCGGAGGGCTGGACGACCTGCGCACTATCTCGTGGCGCACGGAGCTACCCATCTACG
>CABUDK010000019.1 GCA_902490315.1 uncultured Porphyromonas sp.
TCAAGTATATGGACGGAAACATGAAGAAGGAGGAGAACGGGCAGTTCAAGACCAATGGTTATGGTCTGAGTGAGATGCCTTACTTTCCAGGCTACGACAAGGACTACTACAAGCGCATCGCTGAGACTACAGGCGATCTGCTCAAGATCGATGAGTAAGCCCTAAGAGCAATATATGTAGTAACAAAGTGGGCAATGCTAAGTGAGTGAGACGACTCCCCCCATGGAGCTGGTCCGTCACTGAGCGTTGCCCACGATTCCGATATATTTGATAAGCAATGTCTCTATACTTAGGTATTGACATCGGTGGCACCAATACGGAGCTAGGCGTTGTCAACGAAAGGGGGCAGGTCGTCTCCTCGCAAACGCTCTCCACGACTCGCTATGGCGCCGACTATGAGAGCTATATAACAGCACTCGCCAATCTAATCAAGCAAATCTCCGCTAGCCCCGACCTCGAAGGCGAGGTCATTGGTATCGGTGTCGGAGCACCCAATGCTAATTACTTCTCAGGTTGTGTCGAACAGGCGGTCAACCTTCCATGGACTAAAACGACTCCAATCGTTGCCGATCTGGAAGCACGTACAGGGCTACCTGTAGTCCTAGACAATGATGCTAATGCGAGTGCGCTTGGCGAGCATAGCTACGGTGTAGCGCGTGGATTAGATCACTTCGTCGAGATAACGCTCGGCACAGGCGTAGGTAGCGGCATTTATGCTGATGGTCGTCTGATACGAGGCTACCAAGGTAAGGCGGGCGAGCTGGGCCACATGGCTGTGGGTGAACCAGATCAACTTTGTGGCTGTGGACGCTACGGCTGTCTCGAAGCTTCTGTCGCAGCTCCAGCTGTGGCACGACGTGCTGTAAGACTCAAGAAGCTCTGTCTGGAGCAAGGTATGTGGAGCGAGCTCTGCGACATACCTGATGAGGAACTAACTAGCAAAATGGTCGCAGAGGTGGCGCTAGCGACAGGCGACTCATTAGCTCGTCAGGTCTTCGATGAGACGGGAGAGGTCCTGGGTCGTGCCTTGGCGCAGTTTGCTTGCTTCTCAGCACCACAAGCATTCATCCTCTTCGGAGGCGTAGCACGGTGTGGTGACCTGCTCCTACAACCAGTGCGCAAAGCCTTTAACAAAGCAGTGCTCCACATCTACAGAGGCTCTATCGAGATCCTCCTCAGCTCACTACCGAAGGGACAAGCTGCCGTGCTGGGTGCTGCTTCGCTAGCACGCGAACGGAACCTATCGTATGATTCAACGCGAGACCTTCGACTACTGTCCACGTTGTGGCACTGATCGCCTAGAGGCGCATGGTGTCAAGGCGCAGCACTGTCCGTGCTGTGGCTTCACCTACTACCACAATCCGAGCGCTGCTGTGGCGCTCCTCGTGCGGGATCTGCGTGGACGACTACTCGTAGCGACTAGAGGCAAAGAACCCGCCAAGGGGACGCTAGATCTCCCAGGCGGGTTCGTAGATAAAGGCGAGACAGGCGAAGAGGCAGCGCAGCGAGAGCTATACGAGGAGAGCGGACTGCAACTCCCGACGGAGCAATTTGACTACGCTTTTTCCCTGCCCAACAGCTACCTTTACAGCGACTTCCTTGTGCCGACGCTGGACCTCTTCTATCGGGTTCAGCTACCGAGCGAAATGCCCTCCGTACAAGCTATGGACGATGTGGCGCAGCTCAGCTGGCTCGCACCCGCTGAGCTTGACCCGTCACGCTTCGGATTAACATCCATCCGCCAAGGAATCGCTCGCTACCTATCGTCGCTCACGGACTGATCTTTCACACAATAACATACACACTGTGGCAACACCTCCCTCTCGTAGCAAGATATGGTCTCGTCCATGGGGCTATCCTGAGGCGCTCATCATCCTCGCAGGGATCCTCCTTGTCGGTTACCTATGGCAATACATCATGGGTCCCATACCTGCAGGCTTCTTCACAGCACCCCTCAGCATCATCATTTCGGTGGCACTTGTAGTCGCCGCCCTCTATATCGGTCTACGAGGCAGCCGGCTCTATGCGGGACGACGCACGCCAACGATCGTCCTCTTTGTCCTGTCGCCAGCAGCTACGCTCACAGCACTCGGCGGGTGCTTGGTGCTACTCCTCATCATGGGCTTTTGCGTGCAGGTCCCCCCGACGGTAACGGCAGGGCTCTCAGGCTTCTTGCACCGCAGTGGCTGGAGCTCGATGGTACACTCCTACCCCTTCAACCTGCTCTACCTCTACCTCCTCCTCATCTTAGGCTCTATCTCGGTACGTCGCCTGACACGTATGCGCTGGCATTGGCAGGATATAGGCTTTGCGCTCAACCACGTGGGACTCTTCTGCTTCCTTTTCTTTGCCCTGCTAAGCGGAGGCTCCATGCAGCGCTACCGCATGGTACTCGAGGAGGGACGCATTGAGTGGCGCGGAGCGGACTATGATCATGGCATGCAGCTCGTCGAGCTACCCATAGCACTCAAGCTCAAAGAGTTTCACATGGATGAGTACCCGCCCCAGCTCATCCTGCTGGACGGCAAAAGTGGTCAGGCGGTAAAACCCAGCAAAGGCACTGCCGCACTCACCATCGACACCGTTCCCCAGCAAGGCGCCCTAAGCGACTGGCAGATAAAAGTCGAGGAGTACCTCCCTCTAGGTGCTCCCGTCATCACTCAGGAGGAGCTGGTCTACAAGCCGTTTGCCTCTAGCGGTGGGGCACCAGCCGTACGCCTTCAGGCCTCTAGAGGTCAGGAGCATTACTCGGGATGGGTCTCTTGTGGCAGCTACCTCATACCCTACCGAGCATTGGCTCTGCCCGACAGTCTAAGTGTCGTGATGCCTTACCCCGAGCCAAAGCAGTACTACTCTCAAGTTGAGTACATCCTCAAGAGCGGAGGCATGGGCGAAGCAACCATCTCTGTCAATGATCCGCTCAAGACTGAGGGATGGTATATCTACCAGCTCAACTACGATCAGGAGCGAGGACGCTGGGCTACAACCACCGAGCTGGAGCTGGTATACGATCCTTTCATTCGCCCCGTCCTCATCTCCATCTATATCCTCCTACTGGGCGCATTCTTCCTACTCCTAGGACCTGGTCGTCACACCACGAGGGCCAAGCACACGACCTCTCACACGCCAACCGACACAACCCTATGCTAGCAGCCTTCTCTCAGCTCAGTTGGGAAGCTTTCCCTTACTTTGGTATTGCCACAATCCTCCTCTCTGCCATCGGCGCTGCCTTTGCGTGGCGAGGCAAGCGAAGCGTTGCGATGCTCCTATCCATCCTCGGGGTTGTCTCGCTAGGGCTTTTTATCGCAGGGCTCTGGATCAGTCAAGCCAGACCTCCGATGCGCACACAGGGAGAGACTAGACTCTTCTACTCTCTCTTCGTACTCCTCTCGGGGCTACTCGTCTACTTGCGGTGGGGCTATCGATGGATCTTTAGCTTCAGCACGATCCTCTCAGGTGTCTTCATCATTATCAACATAGTAAAGCCTCAGATCCACAGCAAGGCGATGATGCCCGCCCTACAGAGTCCCTACTTCGTACCGCACGTCATCAGCTATATGTTTGCCTAT
Source organism: uncultured Porphyromonas sp. (assembly GCA_902490315.1). Taxonomy (GTDB): domain Bacteria; phylum Bacteroidota; class Bacteroidia; order Bacteroidales; family Porphyromonadaceae; genus Porphyromonas. Next base: position 3,570 of record CABUDK010000019.1, read on the forward strand.
GGACTGCTCGGCGTGGCGCTACTCATCTGCATCTACATCGTCTGGCAGCGACAGTACGACAATGCGCACAAGATCTACGTCATGGACAATCTCGTCTACACGGGACTAGGCTTCCTCATGATCGGGCTCCTACTCGGAGCCATCTGGGCAAAAGAAGCCTGGGGCACCTACTGGGGCTGGGATCCCAAAGAGACTTGGGCCGCCATCACCATGTGTGCTTACCTGCTTTTCGTCCATTACAGACGCTTCTCCCCACACGACCTCCGAGGTGCCTTGTGGATACTCATCGGGAGCTTTCTCTTCTTACAAATGTGCTGGTACGGAGTCAACTACCTCCCCTCCGCTAGCAACAGCGTACACGTCTACGGACTGTAAGAAGGGAGTAAATTAGCGGGTGAAATGTACGACCTGCTAAACAAATCGTACGAATTGGACGATAAATGGTTTATTTTACTACCTTTGTCCTAGAGAGGTATCTCTTCTCATACTAAAGCATCCAAATGACTGGGTACGATGAAGCGACTTAAAGAGCTCTGGAATAGATTCGTCAGGCTTTGCCTCCCCACCTATCGCAGTAAGGTTGTAGCTATCCTTATCGTAGGTGTAGGGGCTGGACTAGGCGTCTACCTCACCTACATGTCTATGGTGTGGAACTATGCAGGCTCCGACCCCAAGACCTGCGTTCAGTGCCACATCATGGAGCCTTACTACGCGACCTGGCAGCATAGTTCGCACAGCCAGCGCGCACAGTGTGCCGACTGTCACGTACCACACAATAATTTCCTAAACTATTACTATACGAAAGGAACTGACGGGCTACGCCATGCGACCGTCTTTACCGCTCGGCGCGAACCACAGGTGATGCGTACCGTGGCACGCAGCCAGCGTGTCATCTATGACAACTGCGTACGCTGTCACACACAGCTCAACCAAGATTTCGTCAAGACCGGCATGCTCACACGCTCCGAGATCAACGATGGCTCCGAGAAGCGCTGCTGGGACTGCCACAGAGACGTACCCCACGGAGGGTCCAACTCCCTCTCCAGCACTCCACACGCCCTAGTCCCCTTCCCCGATAGCCCCGTACCACAGTGGCTTAAAGCATTGCAAAAGAAGTAGCCAGCCTCTGTAACAAAGCAACTACACACACCTTCCCAAGAACCATACAGCAGAAAGAGAGATAGCTATGACCAAAGAACGTAAACTCAAGCCGTGGCAAGGGTGGCTCCTATTCGGAGGCACACTCGTTGTCGTCTTCTTACTAGGCCTGCTCGCAGCCTCTGTCACCGAGCGTCGTGCCGAGACGCAGACACTTCTGGCCAATCGTGTTACGGAGATTGCGCCCGACGAAGCACGCAATCCGCTCTACGAGCCAAACTACCCACGTGAGTACCAGACCTGGCTCCAGACCGCCGACACCTCCTTCAGCAGTCGTTACAACGGCTCTCAGATCGTCGACGTACTGGCGCAGCGTCCTGCCATGGTCATCTTTTGGGCTGGCTATGCTTTCAGCCGTGAGTATGGCACACCCCGTGGGCACATGCATGCCATCGAGGATATGAATCACTCCCTACGCACAGGACACCCAGGCATCGACGGAGCTGAGGATCTACAGCCAGCCACCTGCTGGACCTGCAAGAGCCCCGATGTGCCTCGTATGATGCAGCAGATGGGCGTCGTCAAGTACTACGCAGGTCGCTGGAGCGAACTGGGCAGCGAGGTAGTCAACCCCATCGGCTGTGCCGACTGCCACGAGACGGAGCACATGGGCCTCCGCATCTCTCGTCCTGCACTCATCGAGGCTTTTGCACGGCAGGGCAAAGACATCACCAAGGCGACACATCAGGAGATGCGCTCGCTCGTATGCGCTCAGTGCCACGTCGAGTACTACTTTAGCCAGGCGGCCCCCAACAAGCCCAACTACCTCACATTCCCCTGGGACAAAGGCTCCCGTATGGAAGATGTCGAGGCTTACTACGATAGTCTCAAGTACTACGACTACATACACCCACTCTCCAAGGCGCCGATCCTCAAGGCTCAGCACCCAGACTTTGAGATTGCTCAGTACGGCATCCATGCTCAGCGAGGCGTGAGTTGCGCAGACTGCCACATGCCCTACAAGAGCGAGGGCGGGGTCAAGTTTAGTGATCACCACATCTCCAGCCCGCTCCAGTACATCGACCGTACCTGCCAGACCTGTCACCGTGAGAGCGAGGAGACCCTGCGACAAAACGTCTACGACCGTCAGGCCATGGCTCTCGAAGTGCGTGACAACGTAGAGCGCGAGCTCTGCAAGGCACACCTCGAGGCGCAGTTTGCTTGAAATCATGGTGCCACCGAGCAGCAGATGGCTTCCGTCCTCCAGCTCATACGTCAGAGCCAGTGGAGATGGGACTACGCCGTGGCGACGCATGGTGGATCCTTCCACGCGCCACAGGAGATCACACGCATCCTCAGCAATTCGCTGGAGAAAGCACTCCAAGCGCGTGTGCTGATCGCACAGATCGTAGCGCAGCATGGGCACACGGGTCCCATACCTCTACCAGATGTCAGCACCAAGGAGAAGGCGCAAGCATACATTGGACTAGATATGAAGACGCTACGCCAGCAGAAGGCACGGTTCAACGAGCAGATCCTCCCACAGTGGATCAAGACCGCTCAGCAGAACCAGCGTCTCGTCTCCGTCCAATAACTTCACCTAGGGGACGAGTCGTCTTTTGTAGGGACGCACGGATCAGAGGGATCGGAGTCATCGGATAGCTCCGATCCCTCTGATGCTTCTGATGACTCCGATCCCCCCTAACCTCTAATCTTCGTATCTTTGCACTGTATGTCAGTAGAGCAGATACCGCTAGCGGAGCGGATGCGTCCTAAGACGCTCGAAGAGTATGTCGGACAGTCTCACCTCGTCGGTGCGAACGCCCCGCTACGCGTTATGCTCGAGCGGGGACACATACCCTCGATGATTCTATGGGGACCGCCCGGCGTCGGCAAGACAACCCTAGCACGGCTCCTCTCGCAGATGATGCAGTGCCGCTGCTATAGTCTCTCGGCCGTAGGCTCAGGCGTAGCCGATGTGCGCAAGACTTTGCAGGAAGCCAAAGAGGCACAGTCCGGTCTCTTCTCACAGCATCAGGGACGACCCATCCTCTTCATAGATGAGATACACCGCTTCTCCAAGTCTCAGCAAGACTCCTTGCTAGCAGCCGTCGAGCAGGGCGTGGTGACACTCATCGGAGCAACGACGGAGAACCCCTCCTTTCAAGTGATCCGCCCGCTCCTCTCACGCTGTCAAGTCTTCGTCCTCAAGCCTCTAGAGCCTAGCGATCTCTCCCAGCTCATCGACCGAGTCTTCGCCACCGATCCGCTCTTCTCTCGCTACCAAGTAACCCTAGAGGGTGCCGACCGTGAGCTACTCATCCACCTCGCAGGCGGTGATGCCCGCAAGCTACTCAACCTCCTCGAGATGACCCTCTCGATGGCACTCGAGCAGCACCCCGACGAGACCGCCGTACAGTTGACCGGCGAGGCGATCGCTAGCGTAGCCCGTCAACAGCCCGCAGCCTTTGACCGTGATGGAGAGCTACACTACGACATCGCCTCGGCATTCATCAAGAGCATACGTGGTAGCGACCCCGATGCAGCGCTCTACTGGATGGCTCGCCTCATCGAGGGAGGCGAAGAGCCGCGCTTCATAGCGCGTCGTGTGGTCATCTCAGCTGCCGAAGATATAGGCTTGGCCAACCCGCAGGCACTCGTCGTGGCGCAGGCTGCTGCCGATGCGGTTGACTTCATCGGATGGCCCGAGGGACGCATACCGCTTGCCGAGGCGGTCGTCTACCTGGCTGGTTCGCCGAAGAGCAATTCGGCCTACCTCGCCATCGATGCCGCCCTCGCCAAAGTGCGTGAGACGGGCAATCTGCCAGTCCCGCTGCATCTGCGCAATGCACCTACGAAGCTGATGTCTGACCTCGGCTACGGCGTCGACTACCGCTACCCGCACGACTTCCCCAAGCACTATACGCGGCAGCAGTACCTGCCCGACGAACTTAGCGATGCGCAGTTTTACGCTCCGCAAGACGTGGGGCAAGCCGAGCGTACGCTCAGCAACTACCTCAAGTTTATAGAGGAGGGAGACGAGTAGAGATTAGAAGTTAGAGCGAGACGTGTAGCCCGCTGTAAGAACACACGGAGATGTCTAGTGGGAGGGCGTCCGTCCCCGTTAAAGCCACGACGCTGTAGCCTTTGATACAACGGACGCTCAGACCGAGCGTCCCTACAAATTGACGTATCGCTGTATTACAACGGATGCACGACCGTGCGTCCCTACATTTCGCTACTCGCTCGTGTGTCCGAGCCCTTCGCTACTCGATCATAAAGAGCTTGGCCGATATGCGCACCCACTCGTTGATCTTCTTCACCTGGACGACCCGAGCGTAGAACTCTTTGCCAGCGTCCATCAGACGTGATATGACTAGGTTGAGCTCTTGTGGCACATAGCCTATGCGGTGCTCCTCGTAATAGATGGCGATGGCGTTTTCGTCGTGTTCGTTTTGCGGCTGTCGTACCATACGTAGCACCGTGTCAGGTAGTAGCGTCGGGTAAATCTCCTGTACGATAGGACAGAAGGTGGTCCCAGCGACTACAATATCCAGGAGGAAGATCTCCCGCTTGGGTAGTCCTAGTGCGTTGATGCCTTCAGTGCCAATGAGCGCTAGTAGCTCAGGGCTGACTGGTATGATCTCGTTACTCATAGGTTATGTGACTTGTACTCCTCCATCAGTGTGATGATCTTCTGCATCTCCTTCTGGCTCGCCTCTAGCTCCTGGATGATTGCTTGCAGCTCAGCTTGCTTCTCTAGTATCTTTACGGGGCTTGACAGTAACTCTTTCTGATCAAAAGGAAAGCTCTCCGATCGCTTGGCCATCCTAATCTCAAGGGTACTCTTCTTCTCTCGTAGTTTTTCGATTTCTGCCGAAAGAGCCTCAGGATCTGAGGGGAGTTCCTCTTTGTGCTTCTCCTTGTTGAGCAGATCCAGCACGGCTCGTAGCTGCGATATATCTCCGATCTGATAAGCCTTCACAGTGATCAGAAAGAGCCGCTTGTCCTCCTCCGTGTAGTGCGGGTTGAGGTCTGGGTGGAGTCGCTTGACGAGGGTCTTGTAGATCTCCTTGAGCTCTTTGGTCTCCTCGGGAGACAGGCGCGGTCTGTCCCAATACTCCTTGGCGGCTTTGATCTGAGCCAGCTTTCGCTCGAGGAGCTGATGAAACTCTAGTCGTTGCTGCGCCATCTGCTTGTCGATCTTGACGAGGTCGGGCGCTTCGTCTCGATTGATGTAAGCCTGCAGGAGCGAGCGCCTCAAGCGGAGCGTGGCTAAGGAAAGCCCTAGACGCAACTGATTGTATAGTAGCTTGCCAAAGTAGTGCATGTAGAGCGCAGACAGGTGAGGCGCCTCGTGATCCGTCATCTCCTGATACTGAGAGACGAGTGCTGTGTAGTCTGCGACGAGCGTCTCGTACTGCTCCCGAAGCCTCTGATACTCTGGAGAGCATGCAAGCGGGTTCATATCTGTCATTCCATTCCGTCTGTTAGGCTAATCTGTGGACTAAGATAACGCTTTTAGCGCAAAGGGCTTAGCATTCGATCTGCTGCCAGAAAGATGTCTGCGCTACTTGGCTTGCCAAGACCTCTGGCGTGGTGGCTAGCTCCTCTGCGATGTGCGCGTAGGTCGCCTCTATAGCTTCTCCATGCGTAAGTCCGTCGGGGATCTCATCGGTTTCGACAAGGAGTGCCTTCGCTTCATAGGCTAGGTGCAAAGCCTCAGCATCGTAGTGACGGCCGAAGGAGAGCGCAAAGCCCTTGCTCAGCATCATCTGCGCCACCTCTCCCCTAGCGCGAAAGCCGTGTAGCACCATCGGGGGAAGCTGCGCAAACTCTTGCGCCATCTGACTACGCACCTCAATCATCTCAGCCCACGCACGTACAGTGTGTAGGAGGATTGGGCGATGTAGCTGACAGGCTAAGCGCATCTGCGCCTCTAGCCAGACTAATTGCTCTGCGAGTGTCGCATTGCTCCGCACCTTGTCGATGCCACACTCGCCAATGGCGACGATCTGAGGAGCAGACGCTAGGCGCCTCTGCATCTGTTCAATGAGTGGTGTCAAGCTCCCCTCTAGGGGCAGTGACCAGGGGTGAAAGCCTATCGAGTAGAGCTGGCCCTCCTCGATTGCGACACCACCGCTCCACTCGAGACTGTTGCATAAAGGCGAATCGCTGTGTTGCTTTCGGGATTCGGCTTCGGTCACATACGGAGGTATGCTCCCTTCAGACCTCACCCTCAGCGCCTTGCGCTTCATCCTTTCTGCAAAGTCAGGACAATCTTGCAAGCAAGATTGTGAGACTGTTGACTTTTGCAACAGTCTCCACTCTGTGTAGGTGAGCGAGCGAATTGCTTGGCAGCCCGTCTCGGGGCTATGCGTGTGGCAGTCTAGAAGTTTGAGACGGCCTGTGCCTTGCTCTGCTGCTCTGATCTCCTGGCTCATTGTCGTGGTGGCACGGGGTCGTAACCCACATGTCGGTTGAAGGGGTTACACCGTAAGAGTCTCCAGATAGTTAGCCAGCTTCCCTTCAGAGCTCCATGCACCCGCAGCGCCTCTAGTGCGTACTGCGAGCAGGTCGGCGTAAAGCGACAGCTGGGTGGCAGTAGCGGTGAGATAAAGTGACGATAAAACTTGACAGGATAGCTCAGCAGGCGTACCGCTAGCGAGAGTTGCTGTGCGTTGTCTTGTTCAGCTTTTGTAGTTCGTTCTTGACGATCGGCTGCGGGTTCAGTAGCAGGGGCGGTCGGGTTAGCATTTTCTATCTCCTTGACGATACGTGCTATGGCTCGCTCTACCGCTTGCTCTAGCTCCGGGTAGGTCGGCATCGTCTTGGCGACAGATTGTAGTGCCACTCGTATCGTACAGTGGTGCTGGGTCGCAGCCTGCCAGAGCGGAGCTTTGTGGAGGCGATAAGCAACGCGGGTCATGCGCTTGATGCGGTTGCGATCGACAGCATGCTTGAAGCGACGCTTAGCGACCGAGGTCATGACGGCCACCTGCGCCTGCTCTCCTGGCGTCTCCGTGGCGATAGGCTCCGCAAGCCATACGATGCGGATGGGGTAGGAGACGAACGAATGCCCGCAGCTATGCAGTCGCTCTATCTCCTCACGCAGATAGAGTCGCTCACCTTTGGGTAGACGTTGGTTCTGGTGGGAGCGAGGGGAGTCTTCCTCCGTAGTCATCCCTCTTGCTCGGCAAGGTAGTTGTGGAGTAGCTCAGGCATCGGTGGATCCTGACGGCTGCCCGTAGACTTGATATCTACCCTGAGCCCTAGTTCCTCAGCTCTCTGTGCGGTCTTAGGGCCTACCGTAGCGATGATCATCTCCTCCTGCTTGAAGTCGGGGACATTCTCAAAGAGCGAGGTGATCCCTACAGGACTGAAGAAGATGATCATATCGTAAGGTAGCGGCTTCTCAAGCTCTAACTCACGAGGTATGGTGCGGTACATGACCGACTTGGTATAGTCTATCCCAGCCTCTGTCAGCAGGTCAGAGAGCTTAGCACTGTGCTCCTCTGCGACGGGGAGGAGATACTTCTCCCCTTTGTGCTTGACAATCACCTTGACAAGGTCTTCGGTACGTCCTGTCGGTGAGAAGAAGACCTTGCGCTTGCGGTAATTGACAAACTTCTGTAAGTATGGCGCGGACATCTCTGAGCTGCAGTAATACTTCATCGTGTCTGGCATCGTGATGCGCATCTCTTTCATCAGGGTGAAAAAGTGCAAGATAGCAGTACGAGAGGTAAAGATGATGGCTGTGTAATCCAATGGATTGATGCGCTGCTGGCGAAACTCTTTTGCTTCAACTGTCTCGACACGAATGAACTGCTTGTAGTCAAGCTCCACTTGATACTTTTCAGCGACTTCGGTGTAGGGATTGGCCATCAGTGGAGCGGGCTGAGAAATAAGTATTTTTTTAATCCGGGACATACGCACAGGCAGGGGCTAATGGTATATGATAGATTCTTTCACAGGATCAGCATTCCAAAGCCTATGAGATAGGCAAGAGGAGCCATTTCCTGGCTGCAAAGGTACAAAGAAATAAGCAAAGGAGTCACCCCAGCCTCCCCTAGCCATCGGGCCGTAGGTAGGATGATCGCTAGACGCCACAAGAGAATTACAGCGATCGTCAGCCAGAGTGCGACGCCCTGCCAGACGCCTGCCAGCAGCATCAAGGAGCTCAAGTAGAGAGGCAACGGCCACAGCCACTCCAAGATGCTATAGTGACGCACCCAGTGTAGATAAAATTCGGAGTCAAGATAGATCCCCGCCAGCAGACGGTTGATCCCTAGATAAAGCCCGCTCAAGACGATACTACTGAGAGCTAGGAGCCCTACCTGTGAGAGGGTCGTCCAGAGCTGGCCTGAGGGAAGGTCGGCATAGTAACGTAGGAGCAGATAACTAGTCACACCGACCAGCAAGTGTCGCTGCAACCCTCCGAGGAGCGCATAAGTACCGACAGATACCCGATGCACTAAGTTGCGAAAGAAGATGTGTCCTCTATTATATAGTAGCGCATCGACCGAGCGAGACAGGAGAGAGCCAACCCACATCTGCATAAGCGCTGGGAGTAAGAGTAGCACGAGGAGCAGTAGTAAAATGATATCCTCAGCTCCACGATCTACCCCAAAGGGAGTCAACGTCCATAACCCGACCGAGCTATCCATACACGCTAGTCTATCTACAGAGCGGCTAGAGAAGAGAGCAGCTGCGCCACTTGCCCCTCCAGCTCCTGCACCCCATCATTGTTGATCTGGTAGATAGGTAGCTCGGGGTGCGCCTGCTGCAGAGCTGTGAAAGCGTACGAAGCTTGACAATCAATCCGTGCCTGCACTTGCTCACGGGAGGCTTTGTCACGCTCCTGGACACGAGACACCCGTACCGACTCAGGAGCCGTCACGACGACCACGGCGTCGCAGAGACGATAGAAGCCTGACTGCCACAAGATAGCACTCTCTAGGACGACCCACCCCTCGGGGGCATCCTGCTCCATCGCCCACGCCGTCAGTCTCTCAGACACATAGGGGTGAATGATCTGCTCTAGCTGGTGCAATAGCGACTGACCCATATCAGATGGTGCGAAAACCTTGCGAGCGATCTCATCATAGCGAGGCTTTCCATCTGGATTATAAACTTCTGCACCTAATAATGCGACCACTTGTTGACGCACCTGCTCGCTCTCGGTGTAAGCTCCACGAGCTACCGCATCGCTATCCATCAGGGGTAGTCCCGCCTCGACAAGCATCTGACCGACGAAGCTCTTGCCCGCACCGATTCCTCCTGTCAATCCTAAGATGCGAGGGGGCGTTGAGGAGGAGGTGAGCTGCTTTTCGGTCATGTCCAGTAGCCACTACGGCTCAGCAGTCTCTAGGATATACTGTACCGCCTTGGGAGAGGGCATAGCGCGCACCACCCAGTCGGGTAGTCCCTCGACTCTCACGGGTAGCATCTCCGGTCGTTTCTCGCCCTGCTGCACAGCTTCTGCGAGCTGTTGCAGATCGACCACCACCGAGATCTTGTCCCCGATAGGCTTATTGTAGTCTGTGATAGGCATCGTCAGGGTCAGAGAGACACGAGCTGGGAGCAACTTAGCGACAAAGCCTGAGGGCGTGTTAAGTGCCTCGACAGGTAGCTCGATGCGTCTCTCCGTCAGCTCGACGACTGAGATCTGCAGTTGCACACTATCGGGCGAGGTATAGACGTGGGGGATCTCTTCAAACGGCACCCGCACCGCTTTGTCTTGCGACAGGTTCTTGTAGGTCAACGCTTTGGTATGTATCTCGCTAATCCCCGCCAGGGCTTCACGACTACCATACAGCTCGACCGTCGTAGGAGTCATCGTCAGTGGCAGTACCATATAGCCATCCTTAGCAGAGGCCGACACATGGTTCACCACTGGCACCTCTTTCCTCTGGAGAGGATATGCGCGCAGCGAAATCTGATTAGGATAGATGTCTCGGATCTGTATAGAGCTCCCCAGGCTCTCACGCACCTTCTGTGTCAAGACGGCACTGCTAAAGAGGATGCGCCCTCCCTGCGGCACACGCTGCGGCATAGAGAGCGAAATCGGAGGCACGCCCTTCATCCAGCGGAAGAGGAGCTGAGAGCCTTTTGCCGAGACGCTGACATCTAACGCCGTCGGCTGATCCCCCTCTAGTCCTATCTCTCCCGGCATCTCCTCATATACGATCGGTACATGGACTATCGAGGTTGTGCTACGGGAGAGCGTCTGCATAAACCATAAGGCGGTCGCTAAGAGTACCCATACAGCGATCCCCAGCAGTCGTCTCAAGCGAGGGACACGCTGCTTACGCACCACAGGATCTCCACCTGTGCGAGGCTTAGGGGTCAGATTGAGTCGCACCGCTCCCGTCTTAAGAGTTCGGAGAGGCTATTAGCGGGCGTTGGGATCCGTGCCGAGCGGATAGACCGAGCTCTTGGCAATCTCTATGCGCACGTCACGAGCTATCTCTACCTCAAAGGTCTGCTCGTTTACCTTGCGGATCTCGCCATGCACACCACCAGCCGTTATGACAGCATCGCCTACAGCGAGCGCATCACGCTCCTGCTGCAGCTTCTTCTGACGCTTGCTCTGAGGACGGATGAAGAAGAGCCAAAAGATCAAGATGATGACTACAAAAAAGATAAGCGAAGTCCACGCAGGAGCGCCCTGCTGTGCTGCTTGTAGAAGAAACATATTCATAGGTATCTATAGTTGATGAATTCAATTACTTCTGCAAACTTACAAAAAACCGACCGCATAGCACATTATCCTCTAGAGAACAGATAGATCATCGTGGGCGTTCTGAAGGACAGCCACGTGGAGAATTTGAAATCCTCACGTGGCTATTTTTTATTCTCCAACAAAGAACGAGAAATTTCTTCGGAAGAATCAAATGAAACTCCGGAAGAATGGTTTGATACTTCCGAAGAATTTTCCGTTTCCTCCGTGGAGATTTATTTTCCAGCGAGCTATTTGGAAATTTCCTCCGAGGAAATTAGATTCGTCGGGGGGGGAAGTAGCGAGTTGTAGGGAGCGTTACGACTAGCGACCCGAGCGGATCGGAGCGCTGCCCCAGCAGAGCTGACGCTGCGGATCGTAGATGGTGGCAAACTGTCCGGCTGCGATACCCTGTATCGGCACGCTGCTGACCAGCTGATAGCCCCCCGATGGGAGTCGCTCGAGGTGACCCGCGGTGAAGTCTGGCGTGTGACGGATCTTGAAGGTGACCTCTAGCGGACTGTCTGACGGAGTCTTCGTCCAGAGCCACGGATCGGTCGTGAGCCAGTGCATCTCCTCGGTCTCGATGATTGTGCCGTACTGCGTCTTGGGGTCGTAGCCTCGTGAGGCGTAGAGGACGTTGTGCTCCACATCCTTTGCTACGACATACCACGGACCGCCCGAGAGCCCGAGCCCTTTGCGCTGGCCGATGGTGTGAAACCAGTAGCCTCGATGCTCGCCGATCTTCTCGCCTGTCTCATGGTCGATGATGTCGCCCGTCTGAGTGCCTAAGTAGCGCTCGATGAAGTCGTTGTAGTTGATCTGCCCTAAGAAGCAGATGCCTTGGCTGTCTTTGCGCTGTGCATTGACCAGATGCGCCTCGAGGGCGATGCGACGCACCTCCTCTTTGGGCAAATGGCCGATGGGGAAGAGGAGACGCTCCATCTGCCGAAAGCCGATCTGCGCCAAGAAGTCAGTCTGGTCCTTCACTGGGTCGGGAGAGGTGCCGAGGAAGGTCAAGCCTTCCGCCGTCTTTCGTATCGTAGCGTAGTGACCCGTGGCTATGTAGTCGTACGAGGCGCCGCACCTTTCCTCAAAAGCTCCGAACTTGATCAACTTATTGCACATCACATCGGGATTGGGCGTGAGCCCACGCTTGACAGCATCCATCGTATAGGAGACCACACGATCCCAATAGACTTGGTGCAGGTCGATGATCTCTAGGTGCAGGTCGTAGCGACGAGCCAAGAGCGTCACCAGCTCGATGTCTTCCTCAGCAGGACAGTCGAGGTAGCCGCCATCCCCGTCCTGCATGCCGATACGTATATAGTAAAGGTCTGGACGAAAGCCCGCCTCGACGAGCAGATGCATCGCCACGCTACTATCCACGCCACCCGAGGCGAGCAGAGCGATGCGACTATCCCGTGGCAGTGCTGTGTAGAGAGTGGTCTCCATACACCTCAAGAGTCAAGCCCTCAAAGCGAACTACATACGCTCGGGCAACTCGATGCCGAGGAGCCCCATAGCACTATGGATCGTCTCGGCAACGGTCTTGCTGAGCTGCAGACGCATGCTACGTAGCGCTTCGCCCTCCTCACGCAGCACAGAGCACTCGTGGTAGAACTGGTTATACCCCTTGACCAAGTCGTAGGTATAGTTGGCAATGCGGGCTGGCGAATAGCTCTCGGCAGCTTCCTGTACGACTGATGGATAGTCGAGCAGCTGCTGGACTAGTGCCGTCTCATACGACGAGAGTGCTAGCGCGCCACCCTCAGGGAGCTGATGCTTGTAGCCCATCTCGTCAGCCTTCTGCAGGAGCGAGCAGATGCGTGCGTAGGTGTACTGAATGAAGGGTCCCGTGTTGCCGTTGAAGTCGATAGACTCCTCGGGGTTGAACATCATATTCTTCCTTGGGTCCACCTTGAGGATAAAGTACTTGAGCGCGCCTAGACCGACCATCTCGGCGGTGCGTAGTTCTCCGGCTGTCGGCTCGGTAGCTAGCTCTGCACCCTTAGCTTGCTGGGCTGTCCGTGCCACCTCTAGGGCGGTGTCGCACATAGCGTCCATCAGATCGTCCGCATCGACGACCGTACCCTCGCGACTCTTCATCTTGCCATTAGGTAGCTCGACCATGCCGTAGCTAAAGTGTGTCAAGCTCTTGCCCCACTTATATCCCAAGCGGTCTAAGAGTAGCGATAGCACCTGAAAGTGGTACTCCTGCTCGTTGCCCACGACGTAAACCATCTGGTCTATCGGGAAGTCTTGATAGCGGAGCTTGGCGGTGCCGATGTCTTGGGTGATGTAGACCGAGGTGCCGTCACTGCGTAGGAGGATCTTCTTGTCTAGTCCCTCCGCCTCAAAGTTGGCCCATACGGAGCCATCCTCATGCTGCTCGAAGAGCCCTTCCTTCAGACCGCGTAAGACCTCTTCGCGGCCTACGAGGTAAGTGTCGCTCTCGTAGTAGATCTTGTCAAAGGAGACACCCATACGCTTGTAAGTCTCGTCAAAGCCTTTGTAGACCCACTCATTCATCTTGCGCCATAGCGCACGCACCTCAGGGTCGCCCTGCTCCCACTGACGGAGCATCTGTCGCGCGTCAGCCATGAGCTGCGACTTAGCCTCGACCTCCTCGTCGCTCCAGTCAGGATGCGCAGCACGTATCTGCGCTAGCTCGGCACGATACTCCTTGTCAAAGCGCACGTAGTAGTCTCCGATGAGGTGGTCGCCCTTCTTGCCCGAAGACTCAGGCGTCTCGCCATTGCCCCAGCGTAGCCATGCCAACATGGACTTGCATATGTGCACGCCACGGTCGTTGACGATGTTTGTCTTGACCACACGATGTCCACTCGCCTCCAGTATCTGAGCAAGGCTGTAGCCGAGCAGATTGTTGCGCACGTGTCCGAGGTGAAGCGGCTTGTTGGTGTTTGGCGAGGAGTACTCAATCATCACGAGCGGTGACTGAGCTGTCGGCGTGATGTGACCGTAATGCGGAGTTTCGGCAATCTCTCGTAGGGCTGAGATCCACACTGTGTCGGTCAGTGTGAGATTGAGAAAGCCCTTGACCACGCCATAGGACGCTATGAGGTCTGTCTGCTCTTGGAGCTTGGCACCGATCGTCTCGGCAGTCTCTTGGGGAGACTTGTGCGAAGCTTTGAGATAGGGGAAGACGACGAGCGTCACATGCCCCTCAAACTCAGGGCGCGTGGCGGTCAGCGTGATCTCATCAGCGGTCGTGTTGAGACCGTAAAGGGTATGTAGTGTCGAGGCGATTGCCTCGCTAAGCTGTCTGTAAAGGCTCATAGTATATCGTATAAGGTGTTAGAGTACTTTCATGCGCCAGGTGACCCCCACGTTGATCTGCGTGCGCTTGTCATGCAGCACGGCCTGCGGATTCGTGTTCGTGCCAAAGGCGTAGTTAGCGTGTGCATGCAGACGCACCTCGGGGATGGGTGAGTACTCGACACCGCCACCGAGACAAGCTATCTGCGTGCCATCGGTGACCCCGTAGTCTGCGTGAAAGCCACTCGTATTCTGATCGTAGCTTCCCTTGAGGTAGAGCTTCGTCTGGTTCGTCGGGTGGAAAGCTAGCTGACCGTAGATAGAGTAGTCGGCAAAGAGCTTCTTGCCATCTCCATCAAGTGGCGCACGGTGCATCAAGTCTAGGTCGACGAAGGTGCGACGGGTCAGCTGAAAGCGGTTTCCCAGCGAAACATAGTTCATAAAGCGTCCAGGCGCATACTCCATAAAGTTGACGCTCCACATCGGTACAAACCAGTTGTGGTGTGCTGTCCAGATGAGGTTGTAAGCATACATGTCGGCTGGCTGTCCGCTCCTAGCCTCGTAGTCTTTGCGATAGGGGCTCTGGATTACTTGCGCATGGAGATTGTCCTGCCCATTAGGCAATGTGTAGCTCACGGTAGCGCCCCACTGATAGGCGGGCATATGATAGCAAAACTCTCCCAGCTGAAAGACATCTATCGGTGCTGGCTCAAACTCCCACCCACCGACGAAGACGATCCACTTGCCAAGCTTGATACTGAGCTGCTCGGTAGGGTTGTACTGCAGGTAGAGGAAGTCGATCGACTCGAAGAAGGTGCGATCTAGATTGGCCGAGCTAAGACGCTGTCGATAGAGGTAGCTAAACTTTGGCGAGAAGGTGCCACTGAGTATAATGTTAGCGATGTTGCCTTTAAAGCCTGAACCCGCCTTGTCCGCTTGGCTGCCTAAATAAAGGCGCTGATAGTCACCGCGCGCCTCTAGCGAGAGCGACACCTTCTTATCATGCGGTGCCTCTAGCTCGGCATCAGGCGTAGGCTCCTGCGCCATCAGCGAGCCGAGCGAGAGTGACAGTAGGAGTATGAGCGCCGAGAGCGACTTCGTGAGATGTGACATAGTTCTAGGTGAATCAGGTAATACTAAAAGGTGCTCTCATCAGGCGTCCCCGTTTCGACTGTGAGTTCCTCACGCTGGCTCTTCTTGCGCCACAGACCATACACCTCGCTGACAGGGTCTGAGGTGATAAAGGGCTCCATACGCTCGGCACGCAGATGATCTAGTAGCTTGCCAAACTCATCCCTCGTCAAGATGCACTCCAGCTGCTTGTGATCCTCGCCAGAGTAACCACCCGTCACGGGATGGATCGTCACCCCACGATTGAGCTTGTGGATCACATAGTCACGGATATGCTCCCAATCCTTAGAGATGACGTAAACACGTGTCCGCGAACTCATGCGGGTCATGAAGTAGTCGAGGATCAAGCCATTGAGCCACGTACCCACCAGACCCATGATCACGAGTCCCGTAGGACTGGTCAGGAAAGCGGAGCAGCAGATCAGACCACCAGCGATCGTAACCGACACGCCTAGTGGCACATGGAGGTACTTATTGAAGATCTTTGCCAAGATATCTAGCCCCCCCGTCGATGCGTTGATGCTAAAGAGGATCGCCTGCGCTGCACTCATCACCAAGATGAAGCAGACCAAGTCAAACCCAGGATTAGCCACCATAACGCCATGTACCTCCTGAGCAAACATCGACCCTTCGACAGGGTCGATCCACCCCATCAAGTCAACAAACGGACCTAAGATCAGTGCCGTGTAGCAAGTCTTAGCACCAAACTCGTTGCCGATCAGGATGAAGGAGAGCAGTAGCAAGATCGCATTGATGAGAAACATATAGGACCCCAGCGACATCACTGGTAGCAGTCGCTCCAGCACGATGCCTAGTCCCGTCACCGAGCCGACGATCAGACCACTAGGTGCGAGGAAGTAGTGTACCGCCATGGCACCGATAAACATGGCAACGGTCATCAAGACCAGTTCGTACCAAAACTTACGACTAGTGAGTAGGTCAGCGGCCTGAGCAGGCAGAGCTGCCAGGCGGGCACGAAGTTCATCCTTACTGGGGAGCTTGTATTTCATTAGATGCGTATTACGTAGTGAGCGATCCATCGTGAGGCTACTACGCTCTAGGCGACGCACTCCGATAGGATCTGACTGCAAAGATACAAAATAGCACATACCCGCCAGCTAAATCTTACGGCTCCTCAATTCCAGTGAAGTCTAGAGGTATCTGACCGAAGCCGAATCCCGAAAGCAACGCAGCGATTCGCCTTTATGCAACAGTCTCAACTGAAGCTGGCGCTGCACAAGTAGAGTAGGAGCCGTGTTTTTATGCTTGTCGGGCTAAGCTTGCTCATCTGTAGTAACGAGATGTTCGCTTCTTTTTTCGACCACTTTCCCCAACTTCTCCGATATTCTCCGAGGAAATCGAAAATCTCCACGGGGCTATTTTTATTTTTCCACGTGGATAAGCAAAAATTCTTCGGAACTATCAAATGAAACTTCCGAAGAATCAAATGATAAGTCCGAAGAATTTTTTCATGCCTCGCTGGAGAATAAAAAATACCCCAGGGGGAAACAAGCGCTGAAACAATTCTGACGCTGTAACGATTTGATACAACGGACGCACAGACCGTGCGTCCCTACACATCGTTACTCGTCTCGCTGTACTACAACGGACGCACAGACCGTGCGTCCCTACACATCGTTACTCGTCTCGCTGTACTACAACGGACGCACCGGTCGTGCGTCCCTACAGGGCGACGTCCCGGTGCGTCCGTTACTTACGTCTCGCAGCGACTAGTCGAGGAGCTTCTGAGCCTCCTCCTGTAGCTTAGCCTTGCTCTGTGCGCCGACCAGCTTGCTCACCATCTCACCGCCCTTGAAGAAAAGAATCGTTGGGATGTTGCGGATGCCGTACTGACTGGGCAGGTCGCTGTTCTCGTCAACGTTGACCTTGCCAATGATGATCTTGCCATTGAACTCCTCAGCGAGCTCTTCAATCATCGGACCAATCATCTGACAGGGACCACACCAGGTAGCCCAGAAGTCTAGGATCATCGGTTTGCCCTCAGCCATCAGACCGGCTATATTCGCATCTGTTATTTCCATTGCCATAGTTCTTGTGTATTTAGAGTTAGTATGAAATGTCTTCTATATATAGGTGGGGGGCTATCACTTAGCCGTCTGCGCGGTACACTGGATCTGGTACTTCTTGACGATCTCTAGGAGCCACTTGCCGGGCTCTATGCTGGGTGCATACATGGTGGTCGTGTAGGGTACCATAGAGGAGCAGAAGGTTATCTCTAGCTCCGTCTTACCAGGGTGATCCTTGATTGCGTTGCCCAGCTCGATAGCTCCCTCGAGGGTGTTGGGGCGATCGAGGATCTCCTCCTCCTCACCGTCGGCGCCCTCTTCGTATGATCCAGCTGGGGCCGCATCTTCGCCTTGACTCAGATCGATCGTCAGCTGAATGCTCCTGAAGGCATCCTCGGTGATGTCTGAGAGGAGCTGTATGCTCTGCACAGAGCGGTAAAGACGATTCGGGTCATATCGGCTTGGCGTGACGCTCATCTTCGCTAAGATGGCTAGTCCTTCCTGCGCAAAGTTACCGAAATTCACGTAATCCTGGCCAAAGAGCGGTATCTCGCCAGTACCCGAAGTATCTTCGATCTGGATAATGGCGTAAGGCTCGTTTCTCTTGCTAATGCCTTGACGCACCTTGGTGACTAGACCAGCGCAGGTAAGCTGCGTGAGCCCTAGCTCAGCAAACTGGTCTAGCTCGGAGGCGGGACAGTTGCAGAGATACTCGATGATAAAGGCGTAAGGATCTAGTGGGTGTGCGCTCAGGTACATCCCTATATAGGTCTGCTCCTTGGTCAGTCGCTCTAGATGGCTCCACGGCTCTACATCCTTGGGGGGCAGTGGCTTGGGAAGCTTGACACTGGGATCGCTATCGCCAAAGAGGGAGGCCTGGACCTGTGTGCGTTCGCTCTCGAGGATCTTACCGTACTGCATGAGTGCTGTGAGGAAGGTCTCATCCTTGCCATAGGAGAGACTGCTCACGCCACTCTTAGCAATGGGTGCGAAGTAAACCTCTCGCTCGATGCCAAAGTTGTCGAAAGCGCCCGACAGTATGAGCGCCTCGAGTGCACGTCGTGAACAATTGCTCAGGTCGGTGCGCTGGAAGAAGTCGTACACGTCTTGATAGGCGCCATGCTCCTCGCGCTCCTGTATGATAGACTCAGCGACTGATAGCCCCACGTGTGAGATACCGCCGAGACCAAAGCGTATGACGCCCTCTTTGTTTGCCGAGAAGGCGGTGAAGCTCTCGTTGACATCGGGGCCCTTGACCTCCAGTCCCATGTGCTGCACCTCCTCAAGGTACTTAGTGAGCTTGTCAGACTTGTTCTGATTGCAGGTCAGCAATGCCGCCATAAACTGTGCGGGATAGTGCGCCTTGAGGTAAGCGGTCTGGTAGGCGACCCAGGCGTAGCAGACGGAGTGACTCTTGTTGAAGGCGTAGCTGGCAAACTTCTGCCATCCGTCGTAGATGCGCTCGAGGGTGTCACGTGGATGCCCCTTGGCGACACCGTTTTCGACAAACTTGATGCGGTACTTCGCCATCTCCTTCTCCTTCTTCTTACCCATCGCCTTACGCAGGCTATCGCTGTCGCCTCGTGTGAAGTCGCCGAGCACACGAGAGAGGATCATCACCTGCTCCTGATAGACGGTGATGCCGTAGGTGT
>CABUDK010000020.1 GCA_902490315.1 uncultured Porphyromonas sp.
CTTTGCCACCATGTTTGGACCGGGGTTCAATTCCCCGCAGCTCCACAACCCCACAAACGGTTAAGTCCCTTCGACTGGGTATGCCCTAGTCGGAGGGACTTATCTTATATGGTCACTTACATGGAGGGCGGATCGAGCACTTGCTACCGCATAGTAGGTATCTATCACTAGCACTGCATACTAGATGAAGCATTATCTTTGTCTCCACAGAGTACCTAAGCCCATCCATAGACTCACACAAAAGACCATACAGTTATGAGTATTACATACAGAGTGGTAGCCTCAATAGTGAGACTCCTAAACATTAAGAGGCTCTTTAGAATGTCAGAAGCAAAGATCCTCGCCTTTGCGACTAAGCAGTCGAATAAGTTCAGGCTTCGGCTAGATCAATTCAAGGACTATCACTGCTCCATAGAGGAGGTCGATGGCTTTAAGTGTGTCAAGCTACAGGCGACTCCTAAGCCCGCTGCAAAAGCTGTCCTGCTACTTTATGGCGGAGGATATGTCACACCACCAGATGCGAGAGACTTCAAGATAGCCAAGAGGATTGTCGATCAGACGGGGAGCGATGTGTGGTTTTTCCTTTACCCCCTTATTGTGGAGCAAACACTCGAGGTGACCTTTGAGAAGACGCATCAGCTCTATCGGCGCATGCTCGAGCAGTACGCTCCTGAGCAAATATCGATCTTAGGCTTCTCCTCAGGAGCTTGTCTCGCTATCGGGATAGGACAATATAATAATGAGCAGCGTATGCAGCTACCTAGCCCCAGACAAATCATAGCGGTCTCTCCTGGAGGCATCCCCCTCTCGCTTTGTGAGGGTCATGAAGACATGGCAGACGAAGATGCAGACTTCATTGCCTCTCTAAAGGCTCTCTCGGAGCAAGACATAATCATCGACTACCATTACTTCGGCACCGTCGCCTCGATAATAAACCGACGCAAGCGACAGCCCGACTATATGATCAACAGCTGCGTGGGCGACTTCTCACACTTTCCCAAGACCTACCTCTACTATGGGTCTCACGAGTGTCTCTACGCTTGCGCCCCCTACTACAAGCGTGCATTCGTGCAGTATGGGGTCCCCTATGAGATACATATCGGGGAGGGACTGTGCCACTGCTATCCGCTCTTTCGCTTCTTTCCAGAGGGACGTAAGGCTCAGGACGAAATCATCAATCGCCTAAGATAAGCGTAGCACACCTTCCCAAGCGAAAGGGAGTCTTACGTGAGAGCTTTGCAAAATCCTCCTAGTAGGAAAGGGGGTTCTATCCAAAAGCACTTGCGATACCTTCCGTAAAGAATTGAAGTAGGGCTCTTAGGGACTAACCAAGAGCCCTATATGTCGCTATGGGCAATGGTAATCAGCGACAGACGGTGCCACTCTCTAATGCAATCGAACGTGAGATGTGGTGCGCCATTGGCGTAAAAATCGTTACCTTTGCATCAAGCTTTCTTGTGAGGAGATCACCACGCATGGTACGATGCTCACGCTACAGACTTCCTGATTACTACCTCATGGCTACATCTAAAGATAAACTAACTAAGAAACGCTCGACAAAGACTCGCAAGCGTACGAACGCTCCTGGCAGAAAGGACTCAACACCCTCTCGCTCGGTGGGGAGTCGTATGCGCTCGTGGGCGCAGGGGCTACAAAACAATATCGTCAACAAGCGATATGGCGAGCTGATCTCGTTTATCTTAGGCCTGATCCTCCTAGCCTTCATCATATACATCTTGGTGGCTTGTGGCTCCTACCTTATGGTGGGCTCTCGTGACCAAAGCATCGTCACGGAGCTAACGCCTTGGGAGGCACTGACACAGACGCTCCCTGAGGGGATCGACAGCTCCGTCGTGGAGATACAGAATATAACTCGTGTGCATGGAGCCTATCTAGCCCATTGGCTGATGGATGGCTTCCTCGGATTCGGGAGCTGGCTCTTGCTCCTCTTCGGCATCGTCTGTGCGCTGCGTATGATGCGCATCACCAAGCGAGGTAGCCTCATCAAGCTATGCGTCTATACTATCCTGCTAAGCCTATGGATGGCACTAGCGCTCTCAACACTGCAAGACATACTCGGTATGCCCACCTTCTTCCGCTGGGGAGGTGCTTACGGCGCGCGCTGGCTTGGTAAGCTACTACCAGCTATAGGTTGGCTAGGGGTAGCACTGATCCTGCTCGTCTCGATCATTATCCTCATTGTGGTGATACGCTATGAGTACCTCCAGTGGATGCGCCGAGCTATCGGCCTAGGCTGGGTCAAGCGTCCTAATCGTCGCCGCACGAGCGAGAGCTCGCTAGAGAGCATTGAGGATGAAGAGGGAGCCACAGGTGAAGAGCCTACAGAGACGAATGAAGAGGTCGACCCTGACGATGAAGATGGCGAACCAAACATTGATGAAGATGAGGAGGCGCCACTTCCTGCACCGAGCGTCTTGGCGGCACAATCAGCACGTCGCGAGTCCGTCTCTACGCCAGCTGAGGAAAGCTTGGAGGGCGGTGTCACAGTGACCGTAGCGCAGGGAGATGCCGATTCGCAAGCTGTCTCCGTCATACCTCAGAGTGACACCCGTCGTGGAGGATATCAGATGCCTTCGCCAGACCTATTGGCTGATGTCGATCAATCTTCGCAAACGATCGATCGGACAGAGATTAAGGAGATCGAGCAGCTCATCATCGAGAAGCTCAGCGACCTTGGCATCGGACTAGAACCGGTCGAGGTGACCATCGGGCCGACCGTGACGCTCTATGAGTTCAAGCTAGACCCTAAGGTCAAGGTCAACCGTATCCGCAGTCTTGAGGACGACATAGCGATGAAGGTAGAGAGCATCGGCGGCATCCGTATCATTGCACCAATGCCTGGGCGTGGCACCATAGGTATCGAGGTGCCAAACCGCAACCCACGTACCGTCGGCATGAAGGCTTTGATCACTTCGCAGAAGTTTATCACGACGGATATGAAGCTTCCGATAGCCATCGGGCGCACCATCACGAACGATGTCTACCTCTTTGACCTCTCCAAGATGCCACACCTACTGATCGCAGGTGCTACGGGTCAGGGTAAGAGTGTCGGCCTCAATGCGCTCATCACTTCACTCCTATATAATAAGCGTCCCGAGGAGCTCAAGCTGATCCTCATCGACCCGAAGATGCTAGAGTTTAGCATCTACGAGAGCATCGGTCGCCACTTCCTGACGAAGCTGGAGGACGCGGAGAAGTATATCATCACCGACACAACCAAGGCGCTCCCCGTCCTAGAGTCGCTCTGCGTGGATATGGACGGGCGCTACGAACTGCTCGCACGTGCTAAGGTGCGCAACATCGCCGAGTACAACAAGCTCTTCCGTCAGGGGCATCTACGTGAGGAGGATGGCTTCGTCTTCCTCCCCTACTTGGTACTCATCGTCGATGAGTTTGCCGACCTCATCATGACCACGGGACGAGCCATCGAGAAGCCTATCGCACGCCTCGCACAGAAAGCGCGCGCAGCGGGTATTCACATTGTCCTAGCGACTCAACGTCCTAGTACAGACGTGATCACAGGTTTGATCAAGGCAAACTTCCCAGCACGTATCGCCTTCAAGGTCTCCTCGCAAGTGGACTCTCGCACCATCCTCGACACCAAGAGCGCCAAGGATCTCATCGGACGTGGCGACATGCTCATCAACGACGGCAAGGAGATGCGACGTATCCAGTGTGCCTTCATTGACACGCCTGAGACGGAGCGCATCGTGGACCACATCTCTCGTCAGCCCTATCCGACAGAGCCTTACCTACTTCCTGAGCCGCCTGCCACGGAGGGTGCAGCTGGCGGAGCTGGATCTGGAGGTGGTGGCGCGACCGAGCGCGACCCGCTCTTTGAGGAGGTGGCTCGCCATGTCGTACAGATGCAGCAGGGATCGACGAGCAACATTCAGCGACGCTTCAACATCGGGTACAACCGAGCCGGGCGCATTATGGATCAGCTCTACGAGTGCGGCATCGTGTCGGCACAAGATGGTAGTAAGCCTCGCCAAGTGCTGATCGCTGATGAGGCAACCCTCGATCAACTACTAGACACTTTCTAAACGGCAACCATTATGAGACCAAACCTCTCCTTATCATACCAGCGACACAATGTGTCCTTTGCGACGCGTTTCCTGAGTTCTCTCTTCGCTTTGTTTCTGTGTGGTGCTTTTGCCATAGCACCTCTGCAAGGGCAGCGCAAGGCGGTCTTTGACCTCAACAAAGCACTCCAACAGTTCGAGCAGCAGGTCAAAAAAGGGGTCGCTATCACCTTCACACTGACCTCACAAGGCACAAAGCCACAGGAAGGCTACACATGGCTCTACGGGCGTCGATTTATGCTGAGCATGCCCGGCATGGATGTGGCCTTCGACGGCTCGACACTGCGCATCATCAATCAGAGCGAGCGCACCTACACCTTGATGACTCCCTCCGAGCAAGACCTCACGGCGATGAATCCGCTCGCTTATATACAGCAGACCTCGCAGCGCTTCCGCATCACCGAGCGCAAGAGTCCTCGAGGCACAGTCGTCTACCGCTTTGTCCCCACACAGGGTACCAACGTACTCGCAGGGGTCAAGTACTATGAGGTGACTTTTGACCAGCAGAGTCAGGCTCCTAAGCGGGTCGATCTGTACTTTGACCTAGGCGAACAGGTCTCTTACACCATCCACAAGATACAGCCGAAGGAGCATATTACGTCACAATCCTTTACCTTTGCACCGCAAGAATACAAATCGCTTGAGGTCGTAGACCTACGCTAGGCCCCTTGCGATCCACACAATAAACTATGTACATACAGGTACTCAAATCTAAGATCCATCGTGTCCGGGTCACACAGGCTAACCTTAACTACGTGGGTAGCATCACAATCGACCGCACCCTCATGGATGCCGTGGGCATACTACCAGGAGAGCGTGTGCAGGTGGTAGACTGCAACAACGGCAACCGCCTCGACACCTACGTCATCGCAGGCGAGCCCGACAGCGGAGTCATCTGTCTCAATGGTCCCGCTGCCCGTCTCGTACAGCCTGACGACATCGTCATCATCATGTCTTATGCGCTTATGGACTACGATGAGGCTCGCACCTTCCAGCCTAAGATCATCTTCCCCGATAGCGACACGAATCGTCTATAAACCACTCATCATCTCAGCAACATGTTTGAAAACCTCAGCGAACGCCTAGAGCGTTCATTCAAAATACTCAAAGGACAAGGGAGTATTACCGAAATAAATGTCGCCGAAACGCTCAAGGATGTACGCCGCGCCCTACTCGATGCCGACGTTAACTACAACGTAGCTCGAGACTTCACCAACCAAGTCAAGGAGAAGGCTCTCGGACAGGACGTCCTCACGTCGGTCAATCCAGGGCAGATGATGGTCAAGATCGTCCATGACGAGCTGGCCACACTGATGGGTAGTGAGGCGGTAGCTATCAACCTCAAGGGGAGTCCCGCCACCATCCTTATGTCAGGACTGCAGGGCTCTGGTAAGACAACCTTCTCAGGCAAGCTCGCCAATATGCTCAAGAAGCAGGAGCAACGCAAGCCTCTCCTCGTAGCGTGTGACGTATACCGTCCCGCTGCTATCCAGCAGCTACACGTACTGGGCGAGCAGATCGGTGTACCCGTCTACAGCGAACCGGATAGCAAAGATCCCGTACAGATCGCTCGCAATGCGGTCGCACATGCACAGCAGGAGGGACTAGACACCGTCATCATCGATACCGCAGGTCGTCTGGCGGTCGATGAGGAGATGATGAATGAGATCAGCAGCATCAAGGATGCGATCCGACCCGATGAGACCCTCTTCGTCGTTGACTCCATGACCGGTCAGGATGCGGTCAATACGGCAGCCGAGTTTGACAAGCGACTCGACTTCGACGGTGTGATCCTCACCAAGCTCGATGGTGACTCACGTGGTGGTGCTGCGCTCTCTATACGCAGTGTCGTCAATAAGCCGATCAAGTTCGTCGGTACAGGCGAGAAGATGGAGGCGCTGCAGGTCTTCCACCCCTCACGTATGGCCGATCGTATCCTCGGCATGGGTGATATCGTCTCACTTGTCGAGCGTGCGCAGCAGCAGTACGACGAGGAGGAGGCAAAGCGTCTGGAGGCAAAAATCGCGAAGAACCAATTTGACTTCGACGACTTCCTCGCGCAGATCGCTCAGATCAAGAAGATGGGTAACCTAAAGGACCTCGTCTCCATGATCCCTGGAGTCGGCAAGATGGTCAAGGATCTAGACATCAGCAACGACGCCTTCAAGGGCATCGAGGCGATCATCTACTCCATGACCCCCGAGGAGCGCGCCAAGCCTAGTCTCCTCGATGGCTCGCGACGCAAGCGCATCGCCGATGGTAGTGGCACCTCTGTTGCCGAGGTCAATAGGCTCATACAGCAGTTTGACCAGGTCAGCAAGGTCATGCGCAAGATGCAGAGCGGTGGCCTAGGTCGTGCTCAAGCTAAGAAGCAGAAGAAAAACAAAAAGCGCCGCTAAGTCTCACAAATAGAGGAAGCAGCACACGCAAGAGACGCATCGTCCCCGTCAGCAGATGAGGGGCGGTGCGTCTCTTGCTTTTATCTAATTCGTTTTGTACCTTTGCTTTACACTTACACGTAAACGTATCTACAATCCTATGAAACGCATTCTTCCCTTACTCATGTGCATTGCTCTTATGGTCTCTTGCAAATCTTCAGAGCCTAACCCTACGGAGTGTGAGACCTACAGAGCCACATTCAGAGCTACCCCAAACTCATTCCCTGGAAAGGGTGGAGCAGGTCATATAGAGGGTATCCTCGAGCAGATTGGTTCCGATGGCGAGGCCATCAATCAGAGAAAACTCAAGGCAGACGAATTTACCATCAGTCTCAAGGAGGGCGACGCCTCTGAGATTACCATCGACAATGCACAGAAGAGCTTCGTCGTAAAGGAGGGCAGCGATGAAGTAGATTTCATCCTTGAGGCTGTCGTAACAGCGCACCCTAGTCCCACACAGCTGATCACCATACATCGTGAGTCCAATCAGCTTCAGCTCCCGCTAGCCTATGTAACCGAGTACAATGTCAATCCGGCTGGCGATGCCTTTGTGACCACCCATGCCAACAACACCAGTGGTTACTTCACATTCCCTGAGGCTGTTGAGAAGTTTGCCTCTATTACGATCGCAGGCAAGCAGTATCACCTCCCCACGATAGCTGAGTGGCAGGCCATCGTGCCTCGATACAGAGGTATGCCGAACTTCGTTGAGTTTGACCACGACTGCGACTTCCGCGATGTCGAGGAGACCGTTATGGTCCATGGCACAGAGATCACCTCTACGAACGATTACTACTCCGCATCTACCGGCAAGATAAAGGCCACCTACGCCATCCGCTTTAAGGGTACTGACCTACTCTCAGCATGGAGATATGAGTACATCGTCAATCCCGATGATGATAGCCCAGCGAGCATGATGATGAAGATAACATGCCGACCCGTATCAAGGACGGTGAGCATCGAGGAGGTCTCTCAGCCAGCATTTTGGGAGCCTACAGCAGAAGACATCGTACGCATCTTTCCCTCTTGTGGCTGGAAGCGTCACGATGAGAAGAGTGGCAAGGACGCTATCCGTCTCATGAAGACCAGTGGATACTACTGGGCCGTCGATCAGGAAAACAATGATCGTGGCTGGCGTATGGGCTACTATAGCCACTGTGCCGACTCTGGAAATAGTAACCCCAAGACCTGTGGCTTCACCATCAGATTATTTAAGTAAGCAACCAGCTCACATCTCCTCGGGGCGCACCGCTCTCTGAGGAGGTGGAGCTCTACAATAATAGAGATGCACATCTCTCCCTACGATGTTGAGGGCATACCACTTTCATTTCACAATGAAGTGCCAGAGCATCATCAACCATCTATAGAATGATAGCCACGTGAGGAAAATCGAAAACCTCGGTGGCTATTTTTTTATTTTCCACGTGAGGGGAAAAGAGACTCTTCCTCCACGTAACATGTAAACTACGGCGAGTCTCACTCACAGACGGACTGCTCCACCCTATCCTCTCAGCGATTGAAGCAGCTTGATCCGATGTCGGACGACAATAGTTTTTTATTCGTATCTTTGTGACGGTCTTAACGACCGCTTCACTGACAATTCATTTTCTAACTATAAAACAGGAATAAGCTATGAGACAATTCTCTCTACTCCTTATCGCACTCCTCTCAAGCCTCGTCATGGTCGCTCAGGCTCCCAAGACAGAAGGCGAGAGCAACGAGTTTACTATTATCAAGCAACTACCCATCACCTCTATCAAGGATCAGGCAAACAGTGGTACCTGCTGGTCTTACTCTACGACTGGCTTCCTCGAGTCTGAGATCCTTCGTAAGGGTGGTCCCGAGGTAGACCTTTCCGATATGTTTGTCGTCAATCACACTTATCGTGACAAAGCGGAGAAGTATGTACGCCTACATGGCAAGGGCAACCTCGCTCAGGGAGGTTCTTTCTACGACGTGCTCTACGTATTCGACAACTACGGAGCCGTTCCCGAGGAGTTCATGACTGGTCTCAACTACGGTACAAAAAAGAACGCTCACAGCGAGCTAGAGGCTGTCCTCAAGGGTATGCTCGACGCTGTCGTTGAGAACCACAACGGTCGTCTCTCCACCGCGTGGAAGAGTGCTTACGACAAGGTCGTAGACACCTATCTAGGCGAGCTCCCCGAGCAGTTTACCTACAACGGCAAGCGCTACACACCCAAGAGCTTTGCTGAGAGCCTCGGCATCAAGGCTTCTGACTATGTCTCACTGACGAGCTACACACACCACCCCTTCTACACCGCCTTCCCCATCGAGATCGAGGACAACTGGCGCTGGTCTAGCTCGTGGAATCTACCCATCGACGAGCTCATGCAGGTCATCGACAACGCTATGGACAAGGGCTATCCCATCGCTTGGGGTGCTGACGTCAGCGAGGTTGGCTTCACACGTGACGGTATCGGCGTACTGGCAGACGTAGAGGCTATCGAGACGAAGGGCTCTGACCAGGCACGCTGGGTCGGTCTCAGCTATAGCGACAAGGCTGCTGAGATCCGTCGTATGATCAATCGCGCTGACTGCCCCGAGATCGAGCCTACACAGGAGTTCCGTCAGGAGGGCTTTGACAACTTCACCCTCACCGATGACCACGGTATGGTTATGGTCGGTAAGGCTAAGAACCAGAACGGTCGTATCTTCTATATGATCAAGAACTCTTGGGGTGAGAGCGGTCAGTACAAGGGCATTTGGTACGTATCTAAGAACTACGTAGCAGGCCGCACGATGAATATCGTCGTACACCGTGACGCTATCCCCGCAGCGATTGCTAAGAAGCTCGGTCTGAAGTAATCGACCCAGCTACATAATTAGAAAGTCCCCACACCAGTCCCAGAGGCCGATGTGGGGGCTTTCCTTTTTAATATCTACCTACGCAGCAAGCTCCACTAGGCGGGTCAGCGGAAGCCCTCCATTTCGAAAATCTTACGAATAGCCCTTTGTAGGGACGCACGGTCGTGCGTCCGTTGTATCAAAGCAAGACGAATAGTCCTTTATCATTATAACCTTGACCCAGTAGCCTTTAACGAGGACGGACGCACGACCGTGCGTCCCTACAAGTCGTTACTCGTCTCATCGGGCTACCTGATTTGCGAAATCTAGAATGCCCTAGCGAAGCAATATTTCCAGCTCGAAATCGTTCACTTATTGCCAGTCTGAGGGGTCAAACGGGCTAAATTCGTCGGGCTGAAATTTGGCTGTTTCGAAATTTATTCCGACCTTTGGCAGGAAAGTAGGTATTGTTTTCTAGCGTAAGTGACAGTTACCAGAGGCACTATTTACTCTATATCAGTTTTTTAATCCGCAATCTATCGACAGAAGCACATCAAAAACATCGACTAGACTCATGATCAGTAAGAGTAACAGCTTTGTCGCCTTCGTGGGGCTCCTCGTTGTAGCCTGTGTCCAACTGGCTGCAGCGCCATCACCCCAGCAGAAGACCACACAACCACCAGTAAGACTAGTGTCCCCCACAAGGGCTGCGACATCTCGTGACTCCCTTGTGAGCCGCAACTTGCTCGCAGACGGGTACACTATAGAGACGGCCAGAGATGCCGAGACACGTATATCCAGCGCTGAGATGGAGCGCGCACTCGAGAGAGAGGCTCTCGAATACCCTGCAATAGATCTATATGGCGAAGACTCGTGGACTGACTGGGTAAACCCCTTTGCGGGTAAAAGTAGCCCACGTATCCCCGCTACATATAATATCGACTGCTCGGGCTTCGTCATGCCTCTAGAGGGTACTATGCGTGTCACTTCCAATTATGGCTATCGTGCCCGCTATCGTCGCGAGCACAAGGGCATCGACCTAGCACTCCGCACAGGCGATGACGTACGAGCAGCCTTCGATGGCAAGGTACGCATCAGAGGCTACGAGCGTGGTGGCTATGGTAACTACATTGTGATAAGACACCCCAACGGTCTAGAGACTGTCTATGGGCACATGAGCCGTTGCATTGCACGGGAGGGACAAATAGTCCGGGCTGGCGAAGTCATCGGCAAGGGCGGTAGCACAGGTCGTAGTACCGGACCACACCTACACTTCGAGACCCGCTTCCTAGGCATCGACATCAACCCCGCACACATCATTGACTTTGGAGTAGGCGCTCCCCAGAGTGACTACTACACCTTTGTTGCTCCTAGGGGATATAAGACCTATGCTTACGAGGACGTAAACGCTCAGAGCAAGGCTGGTGAGGCTAAGTACAAAGCAAAAGCTCAAAAGAGCCGTGCCAAGGCATCGAACTCGCCTCGCATATACCGTGTCAAGAAGGGTGACACACTCTCGAACATTGCTAAGAAGACGGGCGTCTCCGTGAGCCATCTCTGCAAGGCAAACAACATGTCCTCACGAGCTACACTACGCCCAGGGCAAGCACTAAAGTATTAGCTAGCACACAGCTTCAAGACGCTCTCAGGAGCTAATCTAAACGCGGATACCCCGCCCCTCTGAGAGCAACAAACATTATTCATGAAATAAATCAGAGAGCAAGGTGAGTCTTCGGAAGCGCTTTGCTCTCGTCACATTTGATCCATTCATACCGATGCGACTACGATTGACGACTTTTTATGCCTTACTCTTACTACTCCTACCTTTGTCAGGGTGGGCGCAACAAGATCTCATAGACACCACGCAAGCCATGCAAATACTGCAGCGAGCCGAGCAGCGTGGGGAGGCTCGCTATGGAGTCTCCGTGTGGCGCATCGACGAAGCTAAGCCCCTACTTGACTACCGAGGCAGGGAGCGGTTTACACCAGCCTCCGTGACCAAGATCTTCTCCTCCGCCACGGCACTCATAGCCTTAGGAGCCGACTATCAGTTTCCCACAGAGATCGGTTACCGCGGCACCATCACAAGCGATGGCGTACTAGATGGTGACCTCATCATCGTAGGGCATGGCGATCCTTCACTCGAGTCAAAGCATTACCCACGCCGCAAGGGGATCTTCTACGATCAAGTCTACCTAGCTCTACAACAAGCAGGCATTCGTCAGATACGAGGGCGCATCGTCGTCGACGCTTCTGCCTACTGCGATGAAGGTTATCTGGAGGCGTGGCCCCGTGAAGACTGGGGCAGACGCTATGCACCAGCCGTCTATGGGGTCAACCTTTGCGACAACATCATGCAGGTCGGCATCTCCGCACGGGAAGTAGCAAGAGGGGCTACGGCACCCACCTTTCTCCATCCCTCCACGCCCGGTCATGCGTGGCAGATGAACATACAGCTGGTCAAGCGTGGCAGTCAATTAGCCATATCGGCAGATCGCGACTCCCGCACCACACGCCGTCTCTCGGGTCGCCTAGCTCGTGGCAGCTCTAAGCGACAGATCATCTCTTGCGATCTGAGCAATCCCGCTATGGCACTAGCGCTACAGCTAGCAGAGCATCTACAGCGACGTGGCATAGAGCTCTCAGACTGCCAGAGTGTCGCCTACTATGACAAGTCCGCTCCGACACTCACTACCCTACTCGACATTTACCTAAGCCCGCACCTGAGCGAGCTAATACGCACTTGCAACTATCACAGTGTCAACCTCTACGCTGAGGCACTCCTCCGCAGCATAGGCAATCGCTTTGGCTCCGTACAGCAGGGTGGATGCATCTCGACAAGCGAAGCGCTGCGACAAGAGATGAACTACTGGCGGGAGACCTGCGCTCTATCGGCTGACGAGCTGGAGCTCTACGACGGCTCTGGGCTATCACGCCGTAGTAAGCTATCACCTTATGCGCTGACCGCAGCTTTGCGGCAAGTTTACCACCTACCACTACCAGTCTCCGATCCATTCATCCTCTCCTTGCCTCAAGTGGGCCGCGAGGGCACTGTCCGTAACTTGCTCTCAGCGTCGCAGATCACCGCTTACTTCAAGAGTGGCTCCATACGAGGCGTGCAAAACTATGCTGGC
Organism: uncultured Porphyromonas sp.; assembly: GCA_902490315.1. Taxonomy (GTDB): domain Bacteria; phylum Bacteroidota; class Bacteroidia; order Bacteroidales; family Porphyromonadaceae; genus Porphyromonas. Next base: position 12,487 of record CABUDK010000020.1, read on the forward strand.
TACGTCAGCTACAACGGTCACACCTACTGTGTCTCGCTCCTTGCCAACGACATGCGCCATCGGGGTACCACCCGTCGCACCATGACGCAAGTACTAAAGGCTCTTTTCCCAAATCCCCCTGCACCAAAAGCCTCTAACTCCTAACCGATCGAGCCCCCCAAACGAGTTTATCTAAAACCTCCAGGGAGCTATTTCCAAATAGCTCGCTAGGAAATGAAAATTCTCCACGGAGGAAAGAAATAAAACTTCGGAAGAATCAAATGATACTTCGGAGGAATCAAACGATACCTCCGAAGAATTTTTTCATTCCTTCGGGGGAGTCACAATCCTTGAGCGAGAATCGTAACGTGGCAGAGAAATCGGCAACGTGCAGTCCGTGCAGGAACACGCATTCATTGCTTTCTAAGATCGAGGAAGACCTAAGACTTGTTCATTCCCAAGTTTTTTGTACCTTTGTCGTCAGCTTTGCGTAATCTCTGACAGGAAGAGTGTTTTTAGGGTTAAAGCAAGACTCTCACCAGTTGCCTGTGTATATTGCGTTTAGCTCATAGCTAATCAAAAAAGTAACAGATCATTATTATGGACTTTATCAAGCTAGTCGAAGAAGACTTTCAGAGTGGCAAGCAGCTACCTAGGTTTGCCCCCGGTGACACGATCGTCGTGGACTACCGTATTAAGGAGGGTAACAAGGAGCGTATCCAGAAGTTTCGCGGTACGGTCATCCGCATCAGCGGTCATGGCGACCAGCGTCGCTTCACAGTACGCAAGATCTCAGACGGAGTGGGCGTAGAGCGTATCTTCCCCTTCAACAGCCCCTTCATCGAGGAGATCCACGTAGAGCGTCATGGTAAGGTACGTCGCGCTAAGCTCTACTACCTACGTGATCGCCGTGGTCGCGCTGCTCGTATCCGTGAGCGTCGCACACTCTCTGCCAGCGTCAAGTAATAGAGTCGCTAGCTCAGACCGATAAAGTGAGGCATCTCGACTAGTCGAGATGCCTCACTAGTTTTTTAGAGGGTCCCTACAACCTTTCGAGCGAATGGAGAGTAAGTAAGTGTCGTTATAAAGAAAGGATTGCCCCTCGTAGGGGGCGGAAACTAAAGGGAAGATTGTGGTATATTTGCACTGTCGGTCACGGCTATGGATATACTATAAGTAGCTATACCCACGTTATTAGAATGCTTATGAGACATAGACTCCTATATATATACAGACCTATCTACCTGCTGTTGGTCACGCTGTTTGTCGCTCTGCTCGGGCTGGCAGCGCAGTCCGCAACCGAAACACCGCTCCGTGAGGGACACTGGGCGCGCCTCTCTGTGACACGTACGGGCGTGCATAAGGTGACCTTTGCGGCGCTACGAGAGGCGGGCATCGAGAATCCTGCCGAGGTACGTCTCTTCGGGCGGGGCGGAGCGATGCTCAGCGAGGTGCTGGAAGACAATAGTTTGCAGCTCATGCCTGTACCTATCTATGTGGCTGATGAAGCGATTTACTTTTACGCTATGGGGATGACCGAATGGATCCCTGAGGTGTCGCAGCAGACCTTCCGCCATCAGCAAAACATCTACAGCAATAAGGGGTACTACCTAGCGACTGATCGTGCGGATCTACCAGCGCATCGCATCGAGTCTCAGGGTGCGCAGCAGGCTACGGAGACGGCTGTGCGGACGAGCTTCTTGGCGCATGAAGTGCATGAGGAGGATCGCCACTCGCTACGTGCCTCGGGGCGTAAACTTTTTGGCGAGCCTATCGGGGGGCATCCGCTCTCGGTGTCGCTCTCGTTACCGACGCCACTGGTGCCAGCAGCCGAGGGACAACTAGGCGTGGCTTATGTGGGGTTGCCAGCTAAAAAAGAGACGCTGGAGCTGACAGCGCAACTAGGCGGTGAGACGTACAAAGATATTATCAAGCGAAGCGAGGATAGCTCCACGAGTACCTATCTGGCGGGGATCTATCACGCTAAGCGCTTTGCTACCCACCTTACCTCTGAGGCTCAGAGCGTGGAGGTGCAGCTGCAAGTGTCGCCAGCGGGACGACCTACTTATCTAGATTATGTGACACTGGTGGCACCAGTCGCTTTGCAGTATGGGGGCAAGGGGCAGTTGGCCTTTCGTAACTTCTCCGCCAAATCAGGCGCTGTCGCAGAGCATCGTATCGGGATGACAGGCTCTGCTAGTGCGCTACAGCTGTGGGGATGTACGGCCGAGGGGCTGGTGACGAGCTTGCCCGTAGCAGAGCAGGGAGGTGCCTTGACCTTTACGGGAGCGGTGACTGATGGGGCGGGGTGTCCTGTGGAGTACACGCTCTTTGCCCTGACAGATGCTTACCCAGTGGAGCAGGTGGTGGCACTTTCTCACGGTGGGGTGCGTCTAGACACGGTGCCTGACTATCTGATGATTACGACGGAAGCTTTGCGCCCCGCAGCGGAGCGCTTGGCCACTTACCACAGAGAGCACTCGGGGCTACGGGTGCAGGTGGTGACGCAGCAGGAGCTTTTTGATGAATATAATGGCGGTACGCCCGATGCAACGGCTTATCGCTTGATGCTGTGGGACTATAAGCAGCGCTACAAGGCGGAGCATGGTGCGGGGAGCTATCACCCGCTGCTGCTCCTAATGGGCGATGGTGCTTATGACAATCGTAAGGTGTCGCAAGACTGGAGAGCACGGGACTTTCAGCTGACGGAGTTCTTGCTGACTTATCAAGGAGAGAACTCGACCAACATTTACAGCTACTCGACGGATGACTACTTTGGCCTCCTCTCGGAGGGTCAACGTGGTGTCGGTATCGGAGCGCAGACGCTCTCGGTGGGGATGGGTCGTCTGCCTGTACGGACTCTAGCGGAGGCTGAGGCGGTAGTGGATAAAATAATCCGCTACGATAGCGAGCAGGTGCCAGGAGTATGGCGCACACGGGCTTGCTATGTAGCGGATAATATGGATGGATACTCGCATCTCTGGGAAGCTGATCGTATCGCTCAGCTTATGGAGCGACTACAGCCTGAGCTGATGGTCTCTAAAGTCTATATGGATGCTTATGCGCACAAGAATGTGGGCGGGCGTACTTCGGTCCCAGAGGCGCGCCGCAAACTGATGGACGAGCTACAGAAGGGACTACTCCTCCTAGACTATACTGGACACGGGGGTCCCGCAGCGTGGAGCGATGAGCAGATCTTGACGCAGGCGGATATTGTGCGCTTTGACTATCCCCACCTGCCGGTGTGGATCACAGCGACCTGTGACTTTACCAACTACGACCACCCGCAGACCTCGGCTGGGGAGTCGGCTATGCTCAATCCGACTAGTGGGGCTATCGCACTCTACACGACTACGCGTGTAGTGATGAATCTAGCAAATGAGCAGATGAACAAGGCGCTGCATGAGAGTCTCTTTACGCCTCAAGCGGATGGCTTCCTCCGCCCTATGGGCATCGTGATGCGTGATGCGAAGAACGAGTTGATAAGATCAGATACGACAAATAAGTTGAACTTCTTCCTGCTCGGTGATCCGGCTCTGCGCCTTCGTATGCCAGCCTACGAAACGGTTATCACGGAGCTAGCAGGTGTCTCGCTCGACAAGCTCTCGGAGGGGGAGGCGGTGGCGCTCCACGCGATGGATAGTGTTCAGGTGCGTGGCTATGTGACGAACAGCCAGGGGGTCGTGCAGGGTGACTTCACGGGTCGGCTTTTTGTGACGGTCTTTGATGCTAAAGCTCAGGTCAAGACGCACATTGACAATGCGCCTGACAAGGATCCTGAGAAGATTACCTCTTTTGAGGACTACCCAGGAATGCTTTATGCGGGTATCGCTGAGGTAAAGGAGGGACTCTTTGACTTCTCCTTTGTAGTTCCTAAAGATCTCCCTTATAGCGGGGGCAATGGCAAGATCAATCTCTATGCTTACAGTGATGCAAAGGGTAGCGAGCCATACGAAGCGATGGGCGTGAGCCATGCGATCTGTGTCAAGCCTGGAGCGGGAGAGCATAGCGTGGTCGATACGATACCGCCAGAGATACGAGAGCTCTACCTAGGTCATCCCAACTTCTCGATGGAGAACCCCATCGGCTCGACGCCACTCTTCGTTGCCACACTGGCTGACGCCTCAGGAATCAACCTTTCGGGAACGGGCGTAGGGCACAACATGACACTGGTAGTGGATGGTCGTGAGGACTTGACTTTTAACCTCAACAGCAGCTACACCGCCTCTGAGATGGAGGCGGGTGTGGGACGGGTGCTTTACCTACTGCCTGAGCTGCCCGATGGCGATCATACAGCGACCTTTACGGTGTGGGACGTGTGCAACAATGTGACGGAGCAGAGCTTTGCCTTCCGTGTGCGTGCTGGTCAAGCGCCGACGGTGGTCGAGAGTCGTGCCCGTCCTGGGGTCTTGACGGCTGATGATCCGCTGGTCGTGGAGGTGTACAACAATGCGCCAGGCGTGGAGGTCGATGTGACTATCGAACTATACGACTATCGTGGTGCACTCGTTGCGCTCTCGCCACAGATGGTGGCTCGCTCTGGCTACGATACTCCGGCACTGATACGCTGGGAGCCTAAGCTACAGACGGGTGGCGCCTTGCTGCCGGGGCTTTACATCTACCGCTTGAGGATGACGCAGGGTGACTCGGTGCCTGCCTACACTTCGGGCAAGATTGTGGTGCGCTAAGAGACTCTAACCAAGCAATCTGTTTCGTTATGCAGTCCGATCTCTTAGCTCTAGTCTCGGGTTCAACGCCTTTTGTGGCGGTGGTGGTGATGGCTCTCCTCGTGGCGATCAATCCGTGTCCACTGGCGACGGTGGTTTCCTCGCTGCTCTTTCTGACGGGGCGACAGACGAGTAGACGGCAAGGGTGGTGGATCGCTACGCTCTATGCGCTGGGACGCGCGCTGCTCTACTTCTCGCTCGGGCTGCTCTCGGCTTGGCTCTTGCGGACGAGCATTCAGACGCTCCAACTACAGGAGCAGATCCTGTATGGTTTGGAGCATTGGCTGGGACCGCTGATTATCCTACTGGGAGTATTGCTATGGCTGTTTGGTCGTCACGATCATCACGACCATGAGGGGCATCATCATGAGGCGGAGCCGGCGCATCAAGCGGAGGAGCTTGATCATGAGCAGGAGCAACCGCTAGAGCGGCAGGAGGCGTGGAGCTGGCGAGCCCTCTGGCTGGGCTTTAGCTCGGCTCTCTTCTTCTGCCCTGCTACGGGGCTGATCTACTTCGGTATGCTGGTGCCTATGACTGCTCAAGCGGGGGGCGCTGTGGGGATGTTCTATCTGGGACTCTTCGCACTCCTGACGGCTAGTGTCGCTTATCCCGTCTATGGTCTGATACGGATGGGCTTGAGTCGCTTAGCGCGCTTCGCTGGCGGTATGCAACGATGGCGCAAGTGGCTCAACATGGGAGTATCTCTTCTTTTCGTCGTGATGGGCGTTGTGATCACGCTCGTTCACCTGTTGCATGGTCACGAGTCGGCTGCACTGGTCGGCTCTTTGTAGAGCTTGATGAAGCAGTGCGTGGCGAGGACGACATCGTGTCGAGACTTAAGCTGGTAGATGATCTCTAGGTCCTCACGACCCCACAGGAGCCTGCTGTAGAGCGATTCTAGACTGATGCGTGTCTGTAAGGGGTCGGCTTGGTAGTGCGAGATGAGGTAGTTGATGCCTTGGCGCATGGTGCAGAAGCGTCGCTTGGTCCGCAGACTTTCACTGGGCAACTGGGAGTGCTGCAGGTCGTGCGCTAGGACGGCTAGGTGAAAGGATAGGCTATGCCCCACGATCATCTGCGTACTCTCTAGATCTCTGAGAAATAGCTCTAGTACGGCTTGGGGTGGCTCGCCATGCCCAGCGACAAACTCGGTCGTTAGCTGGTGGTAGTCGGTCGCTTCGCTTGTGATCGGCACACCACTGAGCAAGAGATGGTCTTCGCTCCGTACGACACGTAGCTCTTCGTCTAGGAGAAGCCACGAGAGACTCGCTAGAAGCGGTGTGTCGATAGCGGAGAGCTGTGTTTCGTCGAGCGTGTCGTGCAGATAGCATACGGTCTCGGTGTCTACCACTAAGTAGCGGGGCATGGCACCTTCGGGCGCTGTGCTGAGCTGCAGGAGCGGAGACTCCTCGATGCTGAGTGCACAATGTGCGGCGAAGTCTCGCTCCACGCCTTTGTAGACGGGGTTGTGCTTGCGCAGTCGCTTACGACCGAAGGCGGTGATGCCACCAGCTAAGATCAGTAGGAGCAGGAGGTCAACCCAAGTCATTACGCTAAGCAGTTGCGTTGGCGGAAAGAGCTCCCTTTACTTAGCAAGGCTCTCCTCGATGATGCGACGATCTCGCGCAATAGCAGGCGCAGCTTGCTCTTTAGGTATGAAGACCCAATTATTGTAGCGGGGCGGTGTGAGCGGCTGATGTGCTTTTGCCCACTCGATGAGGTGATAGCGCAGATCATGAGGCGAAATCCAGACGATGCGTTGGCGCAACTCTTCGGGCGAAATCCCCGCTCCTTGCGTCAGATGCCCACCGCCACCAATAGCGCGGTATGAATTGACCGCAACAGTGTAGACGCTGTCGGTCGAGAAGGGGCGTCCGTCAGACAGGTGCTCGATAGTGACCCGCTCGCCTTGAGCTTTGCGCAGATCCACCGTGTAGTCTATCCCAGCAGCTGCGCTAAAGTTAAAGGTCGGATTGACCGTCGGGAAGCGTTGCTCGTCAGCCTGATCCTTCAGATAGAGCAGATGCTCGCCAGAGCTGGAGTCGGGTCCGCACCATAAGCCGTAGGAGTACTCTAGGTAGTCCTTTATCTCTTGCCCTGAGAGGCGCAGCTTGTAGAGATAGTTCTCATAAGGGTAGATGTCGAAGAAGTTTCGTACCCGTAGCGTGTCAGCTGGCTGTGATAAGGAGAGACGATGCGGTGCGGAGAATGAGACGTCTGCCTCGCTCAGATCCAGTTGTAGCTGATGGAGCAAGGAGATATAAGCGGAAGGTCCGAAGAGCGCGTCCACACCTACTAGTGGCTCGGAGAGCTGTGTGATAGGCTCAGCGATAAAGCTACGCACTGTGTCAGCAAAGTCTGAGAAATAACTGACGAAAGCGGAGTCTACCGGTACGGAAGCCATTGAGACGATCTCTCCCTGGAGCTTTTTGTCAACAACCTTGTCGCCTTGCTTGGTGATGGAGACCGTCACGTCCGCCACGTTTCTCGCATGGCTCCCAGGATTGATCAGCAGGACGGGAGAGCCTGACGGACTCTGCACGGTCGTCTGATTAGCCTGATGATCGTGTCCGTAGAGGATCAGATCGATGCCAGAGACTCTATTTGCCAACTGCATGGCAAAGTTCTCTCCGCCTTGCTCATCGCCCAGCCCCGAGTGCATCAGAACTATGAGCAGGTCGGGATGGACATGCTCTTGGATCGTAGGGATCCACTCGTGGGCGGTGGCGATCGGATCGGCAAAGGTCATCCCCTCGTAAGAGGACTGAGGAATCCACTCTGGCACGGATGGAGTAATCAGCCCGAGAACGGCTACCTTGACCCCGTCGACCGTGTGGACGCTGTAAGGCGAGTAGTAAGGCTTGCCCTTGAGGGGTCCATCGCTGTGTATGATGTTGGCGGCTAGCAGCGGTGTCGCCATGTCGCGTTGCCAGCGGTGGTAGACGCTTGGCGTAGCCTCTAGATCATGGTTGCCCACGACGGCTGCATCGTAGCCCAGCAGCGTCATAGCATCGGAGACGAAGTGCGTGCGCACGGTGTCGACAAAGTTGGAGTAGTAGACCGCCGCATTACCTTGCAGCACATCACCTCCGTCGAAGAGCAATGTACTCGTCGGGAACTCTTTCCTCACTTGAGTCACATAGGTAGAGACACGCGCTAGTCCGCTAGGCGTACAGCTGTCCTGGACAAAGTCGTAGCCCAGTATGTTGCCGTGTACATCGGTTGTGTGTAGGATACGAATTGTGTGAGTCTCTCGCTCTGCCTTTTTGCAACTAGCAAAGCTCCCCAGCAAGAGGAGCGCAGCGAGACAATAAAGTAGGGTACGATGCTGAAATTGGTTCATAGCGTGAGGGGCTTTCTTAGGACTACTTGTCTGAGAGGTAAGGGTTGTACTGGTAGATGTTGCGAATGAGGCGCACGACACGCAGGGCATCCTCTATCTCCACCGCCTGAGCGGTCGGATCTCCCAGCAGCGCGCGTGCCGTGTGGTCGATGACGAAGTGATGGTTTTGCGCCGAGCCACTGTAGGCTCCGTAGGCGTTGCCAGGCTCGCTCTCGCCTAGGTCGGGGCGGTCGTAGCCGTCTATGACGCAGTGCGTTAGCTTGTTCATAAAGGGACCATCGAGGACGATGCACCCACGCTCGCCTAGCACGGTGAGGCGCACCCCGCAGTTGGTCCCGTAGACCGCTGTCGAGTAGGTCAGCAGTCCCGTCGTATCTTGCGGGAAGGTGAGCTGCACCACGCCCGAGTCCTCAAAGTCTACCATCGTCTGGTGATTGTAATTGTAGAAGCTCCCGCCCTGCACCTCTGGCATGCCGAAGCACCAGATCAGTAGATCGAGGAAGTGTGAGTACTGCGTGAAGAGCGTCCCGCCATCTAGCTTGAGGTCGCCATGCCAGCGACGAGGTAGGTAGTAACGCTCGTCTCGATTCCAGAGACACTGCAGCTCGATCTGGTAAAGCTTGCCGAGGCGCTTCTCTTCGATCACTTGGTGCAGCCAAGCTGAGACAGGCGTAAAGCGGTTTTGCAAGACACTATATAGGTGACAGCCGTGAGCCTTCGCTAGGGCGATCAGCTCCTCGCCCTCATCGGGGTGTAGTACAGCGGGCTTCTCGATGAGGAGCGACTTACCCGCCTTGATTAGCTCAAGAGCAATGGAGTAATGCAGCCCGTTGGGGACGCAGATCGATGCCACATCAAAGGTGTCTTCCCCACGCTCCAGCAGCTCATCCACGCTTGGATAAAAGGGAACTCCAGCAAACTGCGCAGCGCCACACTCCGAAGCAGGGAGCACGTCGACCATCCCGACCAACTGCGTCTGCGGATGCTTTGAGATATGCTCCATGTGCCGGCGGCCGATGTGTCCGCACCCCACGACAACCCAGCGGAGGGGGCTGTGGAGTGGCGTAGGAGATGAGGTCGCTAGGTCGCTGTGGTTCGCTGTCATAGTGGGGGAAGCTTTTATAGTAGAAATTGTTTGATTCGCTCGCAGATCTCGCTAATCTGCTCGGAGGTGGTCGTTGGGGCTATCGGTAGCGAGAGCATTGTCTTCTGGAGCTCCTCCGCTACGGGGCAGGAAGCCTCAGAGGAGCCGGCGTTGTAGGCCGCTATCTGGTGAAGCATCTGCGGGTAGTAGACCCGTGCGTCG
>CABUDK010000021.1 GCA_902490315.1 uncultured Porphyromonas sp.
CCCCCTGTGATGTCAAAGCGGAAGTCGAGCGCATTGGTCAGTGTGGCGCGCCACTTGGATGGATCGCTGCTGGAGCTTATCTTGACCTTGAACTCGATAGCCTTTGTATCTGTCACGTAGTAGTTCTTCGTAGGATCGGGAGAGAGGCTCACAATCTTAGGAACCTCGAGCTTCTTCTCACTCGCCTCCACTTCCCACGGTAGTACTTTCGTCTGCAGTACCAACGCATTGTGCGCTCCAATCTTGGTGATCGTACCTGTCAGCTGGTAGTGGCAGTTGCGATGCAGTGCGTAGTGATGATCCGCGTTACTCGTCTTATCATTGACATAAGCGGTATAAGTCGTAGGGACTCCGTTGTAGAGTGCCGTGACAAGCAGTCTAGGCGCACGACCTATTGTGTCCTCCGCATTACCGATATTCTCGTAGGTGTAGAGCGTCTTGTCAGCGATATAAGAGGTAGCTTCTCCGTTATTAACTAGCGTAGCTTCCTTGTCGTCTAGGTTGTAGACCCAGGTCTCGCCTAGCGTATAAGGTGCAGGCGTAAAGAGCATACTGGTCTTAGGCAAACGATCGATCGAGACGCTACGGATGATGATCTCGTCATCGGCTGGTGTCGCCTGCTTGAAGTCAAGCGTGATCTTAGCTCTTGTCTTGATCAAGTCGATCTCAGCCTTTACGTTTTGATCCTTAAGGAGAGTCGCTGTACCCTGACCAACCATCAAGATGGGCTGAGGATCTGTAGCACTGCTGGGATCCTCGTCAGGGATAGCTATGCGGAGCAGGTCTTGCTTGAAGACAATCTTGTTCAGAGCGTCGCTCATAGCGGGACTCTCGTTGGCAATGACGTAGATATCTTTCGCTCCTTCGTGAGCCTCTACGCGTAGCCAGTCGCTGAGGTCGGTCGGAGTGGTAAAGCTCTTCTGCACGTCTAGAGCGCCTCCCGTCTGATTGAAGACTAGGATGCGGATCGTCTGCACAGGTAGATCCTCTACGAAGAGCTCCCCACCGCGCAGGGTCATCGTCGGGATAGAGAGCTGTACGGTGGCTGACTCTAAAGTCTCTCTCAGCTCACTGCGCTTACACCCTGACAGCGCTGTCAAGAGGAGTGCCGATAGTGCGAGCAGCAATGTAAGTATAGGTCTATATGGTTTCATAGGATTTCAAACTTTGCATGTGAATGAGACTTTAGTAGATGACAAACTGGTGAACAATATTCCACGGGGTCACAACAATCTGTACAGATATATCTCCAGATCGCATGTCAATGAGGATATTGAGCATCTTGCCTATCTCGGGTAGCATGAGCGTGTCTCGAGAGTCTCTTGTAAAGCTCTCTAAGCATTTGTCGCCGACGTAGAAGTCTAGCTGGAATGGCTTGCCATCGATAGGCGGATAGACCCTAAAGGGTGCTATGTGATAGTCGCCTGTGGATCCATCTAGAGATCCCGTCAGGCGGTAGGTCGTGGGATTACCACTGTATGTGTCAACTATAGAGTAGTTGTCTAGGGACTTGCCAAAGAGTATCTGGGCTGAAGCATAGTCGGTAGGATCAAATGGCTTCTTGCCACCGTGGATCTCAAGCCACTGCTCGTAGCCTAGGACTGTCACATTGACCTGACAGGTGCGTCGGTAAATGTCTATAGTAGCGGGTTCGCCTAGCTTGAGTACGCCGTACTGCTGCTGACGATCTAATCGACCTGAGAATAGGTCTGTAGGATACTGCCCAAAGCCGTCTGTGCGCAGTAGGGGCATCTGTACATCCTCGATGCGCTGTACGGACTCTAGTCGTGTTACATCTTCTGGAGCCACATTACCCCAAGCTACGAAAGTAAGGGACTTAGGGCCATAGTGCTCGATGTGTATAGGTTTGCGAGACTTGACCTCTTCGGCTGTTAAGATGATCTTGTCTATGCGCTTACCATTCTCGTCGAATGTGAATAGGATCACGTTCTCAACATCCCCATCAGAAGTTATATCCTTGTTGGAGATATCTACAGCTCGTACGGTCAGCTCGAATGGTTGAGGACAATCCTCGATATTCTCTGCGATACAGCCAGACAAGAGAACTACCATCGACGCTATCCAAGCCGTGGTTGCTGTCTTATTGATCCATCTCTGTACGATATTCATATTAGTGTCTCAATGGGGTGCTTAAAGTGAAGAGAGAAGTGGAGAGCCTGCCGTCAAACATTTGGGATCGTATGTTGACTATGAAGGATGTATGATCTTGCGCTTGATGCAGACTCTCCGAGTGGTTAGAGACGGCTCTAGAGCCACCACACTAGTCGGTGGCTCTAAAGCTATCTGTGAAGGCGTGGTCTACCAGACTACGTTTTGCTTGACAATGACCCAAGGAGTAACCTCGCACTTGACATCGAGGTTAGCCTTCTCCTGTGTTGGATCCTCAGGTGAGTTCGTACCAGGACCAGTGATCGTGAGTGCAATCTCGTACTTGTTGTTGCGTACGATAGCGTTCTTAGCTGTATGACCGTCCGCGTAGGTATAGCCATCCTTTGCCCAGTTGACAAGGACTGGGTAGTAGGTTGAGTGATCTGTCGTAGATACAATCCAGCCAGCCTCTACAGCTTGCTGAGCTTGATCAGCCGTTAGGTCTGAGCCGTCAGCCTGTGTGAGCGTAGCCTTGAGGCAGAGGATGGTGGGGTGCTCTGCAGAGTTGTTCTCTAGGATATAGAAGCCCTTGCGTTCCTGTTCACCTGTCTCTTTGAGATCCATCTTGAGCTCGGCCATCTCAGTGTAGTTAGCCGCTGCTGGAGTGTACTTAGCGTCCGTCTTGCCAAAGAGCTTGACACCATAGAAGTAGTTAGCATCAGTGTTGGCGAGAGGCTTACCGAAGACATTGGACTGAGCCTTAGCGATGAGAGCTATCAGCTGACCCTCGTCAAACTTGACGTTGTAGAGTTTTGCGTAAGACTCTGCGAACTTTACAGTAAGGTTCGTTAGAGCCATACCAGCATGGATGTGCTGGAGCTCGATAGGCTTATCTATAGAAAGACGATTACCGTCACCATCTGCGTAGCCGTAGTAGTTGTTGCCCTTCTTGAGGGTGACAGATACAGGCTCTGCGGTGAGCATGAAGGTACCCTTGGTGGGGTCCTGGTCATCAGCAGAGAGTGTGTGCGTTAGAGCCTTAATTTTGTCGAGGGAGAGACCCTTGAGATTCTTGTTAGCATAGTTAGCTACGACTACGAGTGTCTTAGCACCAGCTGTGGTCTCGATATCCTTGACCTCGAGATCACCAGCCGTGGCAGCCTCCTTGTAGGCAACCTGTGCCTGACCCTGGTAAACCATGACGGCTAGCTTCTGGACCTTCTTGTCCTCATTGCCTGCGCCATCCTCATAAGCTCTGAGGTCGGCCGACTTAACTGATACGCTGATGGTAGCGTCTGTCTCGGACTGTTGTGGTTCGTCCTGATTCTTGTTGCACGCTGTGAAGGCGAGCATGAGAGCCACGAGGCTCAGTAGGAAAAGCTTACTTTTCATAATAGTTGATTTGATTAGTGGTGAATATATAGTTTGTATTGTTTGCTATCTGCTTAGAAGTTGTCCTGCATGTAGTGTAGGAACTCATCGAGATTGTGCTGAGCATCGGGCAAGCCGAGCTGAGCAGCTTTGGTTAGGTAGGTACGAGCATTGTCATACTGCTCGTTGTAAGCGTAGGCGATGCCTAGGAGGGTGTAGAGCTTGCTGTTTTTCTTGTAGCGCTCTAGCAGCTTGACCGCCTGTGCATAGCGACCAGCCTCCAGGTCCATGATAGCCGCATTGGTGGCAGGCTCGACAGCATTGGGGAAGGCGTCAGCTGCAATCACCCAAGTCTGGTACCGCTCGGCACTGCCAGCAGGGTAACTATTGGCTACTAGATTGACCTCGGCTAGGCTAAGGTGTGTCGGGTGTGTCTTGATCACCTCCTTGGCTTCCGTCAGGTCAAAGCCCTTGACGACAAAGGAGAAGGTTATGACGGTACGACGTAGCGGTGGGTAATAAGTCTGTAGCATCTGGGCATAAGTCTGTCCATCGTCTATAGCTCGTAGGGCTGCAGCGCGATCGCTGGCTGGCTCCTTCTGAAGGGCCTCTAGGATCTGCTCCTTTTGGTCTAATGAGCTGGCTGCTATGGCCTCTCGTAGACCATCCCAGTCTGCACCCATAGCCCTTGAGGTGTAGTGCCCCTTCAAGCGTGGACTCTTGCTAACGATATGCTGTGCGACATTGTCTACACGTCCCTGAGCCAGGCGCTTGTTAAGATCTTCGCTACCCTCAGGAGATGCGTAACCTGCTAGGGATAGGGCATCGACGGTCAAGTTCTTATTGCGTGTTAGCTCTGTCAGCTTGTCGTCGATACGCTTGATCTCAGCGCGGTTATTGCCGAGGTTCATATTGAGACTCGTCTGACTGACTGGGAAGGTAATCTGAGCTGTGAGGCTCTCCTCGCGTCTCTTGGTCTCCTCACCCTCAGGTACGAGCATCGCATAGCGATACTGAGGCTGGTATAGTGGGGCTAGTGCATTGGGTGTCAGTAGGGTGGTGTAGTCTCCTAGCTCGCACTCAGCGCAGCCGTAGCCCTTGGCACGAAATATCAGTGAAGCATCCTTCATCCATGAGGCAAAGGGGACCTCTGCCGTGTAGTGGTAGTGCTGCTCACCGCTTTTGTTACGAATTATGTCCACCTGCTTGTCCATACGACGTAGCATGATGGCGCGTGTACGACCCGATATAGAGATCTCTGGCAGGTCGAGCTGCGCAGAGCCATCGTTGGCTTGAAGCGTCGGAACGATCTGTAGTACCGTATTGCTCTTCAGTTGCTTCATGTTGGTGAGGTCTAGGTCAAAGTCCACAACAGCCTTTGCCCCCTGTCTGGTTGCAACCGTCTGAGAAGTGGCTCTAAGCCCATCTAGTGGATTGACAGCCTCCTGAGCGATAAGCTCTGAGGGCAGCCATAGCATCGCTAGAGCAACTAATGTGAGCGTAGTGAGATGTAATATAGAGTGTTTCATGTCTTCTACTACTTTTGGTGAGTTGTACGATTAGAAGGTGTAAATCAAAGAAAGCGTTGCCTTAGTCGGTCCTAGGTAGTTTTTCTTTTCCTTGGCGACCTCTTTACCACAATGCTCGCATTGGTACTTCGTATAGTCGAAGAGTATGTAACCAGCGCTTAGGGAGGCCTCTAGATTCCAGTGCTTACCGAGCACCCACTCATATCCGTAGGTGATACCTGCACCGTAGCCCCACCCCTGTATGCGGCGGTCTTTGAGCTCTTTGAACCAACCGATAGGGAGGTTTAGCCTATTGAGATTGTAAAAGCCGACGACTCCGTGTAGACCAAAGAAGTGTCCGTTGAACGCCTCGCAGAGGAAGTAGCGGGCCTCTGGTACGACTGAGAAGTGCAGCCACTTCATACCCGTATCTTTATTGATAGGGTTGATGAAGTTGTACCCACCCGATAAATCGAAAGTCCAGCGTGGTGCGACCTTGACCTCGAAGCCAAGATTGGGTGTAGCAGTGCCCCAATAGAGGAGATTGCTCTTGATCCCAACATCCTGCGCCGTACACCATGTTATGCAGGCAAGCAGGGAGAGAAGGAGTGAGATAAGTCTATTTTTCATACGGTTTGCAATAACGGTTTCATGACTAATCTTGAAGGGAGGCAGCTCCTGTACCTAATGTTCATCTCGTGAACGAGGTCGGTGATCTGTTTCTCTTGTTTCTGTTGCAAAATTAGGTCTCGACACCGTTAAACATCGTATCAATTGCGGACAAATATTTATCATATTCGGACAGGATTACATACCACAACTTATCATTTCCGGACATGACATGTGGTTTAATACTCTGTAGTATAGATATTTGCATGTGATAAGAGAACTGATAAGGGTAAGACCCAGTATGTGTTCTTATCTCTTGACAAATCATTAAATAACAGCCCGTATTGCATCCAAAGGATCTCGATAAACGTGTGACATCTAGGAGGAGAAGTACTGTAACTAGGAATTATAGCTACTATCGGAGGAACAGAGAGTACGAGTAGTCCGCTGTAGGGGGGAGGGACCATTTCTGGAAGCCTTACCCGCCAAGCGCCCCCTCTACGGAGGTAAGCAATGAAACTTCGAAAGAATCAAATGAAACTCTGGAAGAATCAAATCATAAGTTCGAAAAGTTTTGCCTTTCCTCCCTAGGGATCGTAGAGTTCCTCCGTTGGAACTAAAGAGTTCCTCCGTTGGAACCGAAGAGTTCCTGCCTTGGAACTAAAAAGTTCCAAGAGGGGAACTGTTTTTGGAACTCACATGTAATTCGAAAACAAGACGATACAAGCGTCACGCATTTTGCAAGTAGACCTTCGTAGTACAGCAATACGAGTAATCCTTGGTAGGGACGCACGAGCCGTGCGTCCCTACACCGATTACACGCACCGAGCCGTGCCTCCCAGCTGATCGGGGTGGCACGGCTCGTGTCTCTTTGGCGTAAGGGTCAAAAACGGATTTGTGAGGCGAACCCTTTTATTCTTGGGCTGTCATGATCTTTCTCTGATCTCTATACTTGGAGGGAGATAAATCGCAGATGCTCTTGAAGGATCGAGAGAAGTTGGAGTAAGTATCGAAGCCACTTTGAAAGGCGATGTCTGAAAGGCTCATATCTGTGTCCTGATCCATCAGCTCACACGCCTTCCGTATCTTGAGCCGTAGTATATAAGCAGAGGGAGCATAGCCCGTGAGTGCTTTCATCTTGCGATGTAGTTGCCGACTACTCATATACAAACTGGCGGCAATCTCCTCCACGTTGGTATTCTTATTTAGTGTGATCTGCTGATCCACTATCGTAGACACTTTGGTCAGGAAGGTGATATCGGTCTCTTCTAGCTTAGTTGTTTCTGGCTCGTCCTCTTCTTGCCCCTTGATGACTATCTGAGCGAATTTCTGGCGTAGCGTCTTGCGACTATCGAGCAGTCGCTCTACCTGCATGCGCAGCTCTGTAGTGTTAAAGGGCTTAGTGAGATAGGCATCTGCTCCAGCCTCTATACCCTTGATGCGCTCTTCCTCGGAGACCTTTGCGGAGACGACGATGATCGGCATATGGTTTACAACCTCATTACTGCGTATCTGTCGGCACAATTCTAGTCCATTGAGACCAGGCATCATCAAGTCAGTGATGATGATGTCTGGAACTAGCTCCACGGCTCTCTTGAAGCCCTTCTCTCCGTCTGTTGCATAGAATACGCTATAGTGATCCTCAAACTGAGATCCGATGTAGGAGGCTATGTCGTGGTTGTCCTCTATGATGAGCAGACGGCATGGATCGTCTTGTTCACACTCACTATCTTCTAGATCGGTCTCTATATGTGGTAGCAGAGGCGTATTGGTCGCAGCAGATATGGTTTGCTGTGGAGTAGTTTGATCATTGATGATGGGCACGATGATGTGGAAGGTAGTTCCCTCACCAAGCTTGCTCTCGAGGGTGATCTGCCCTTTGGAAGCTTTGACGATCTGCTTGACTAAAGCCAGCCCTATGCCTGTGCCAATGTACTTGGAGTCTCCTTCAGCTTGATAAAATGGCTCGAAGGCATGCTCCACGGTCTCGCTATCCATCCCATGACCTGTATCGGCCACATCTATGTATATGGAGTCTTCGACACGCCATAAGGAGATGCTTATCTTGCCATGCGGAGGGGTGAACTTGAAGGCGTTGGAGAGCAGGTTGTTGAAGACCTTATTGACATAGTCTGGTACGAAGCTCATCTCTACCTGATCCTGGGGCTGGTAGATCAGCTCTATGTCTCGACTGAGAGCGTAGTCGCGATAGGAGTCGACGATCATAGCAATGTGTGCCGTGACATTACCTCGACAACTACGAGAGTCGCCTATTGAGGACTTGATCTTAGAGATGTCTAGCAGCTGGTTGATGAGCGTAAGCAGTCCCTGCCCTTGTCGCTCTATGCTTTTCGCCCGCTCTCTGATCTGCTCTGATTCCTCTTCTTGTAGCTCTTGACTCAATCCTAAGATGATGGTCAGAGGCGTGCGAAACTCGTGGGTGATGTTGGTAAAGAAGTTCTCCCGCATAGAGGATATCCTCTTTAGCTTTTTATGGCTACGACGTTGTATCCGCTGTATATAAAAGAAGATGCCTAGCCCTCCGAGGAGGAGGAGTCCTATGACGGTAAAGGTGATGTTTTCTAGATGTCGCTCTGCCCGCTCATGCTCTAGTCTGAGTTTCGCTTCATTTATCTTCCTGTTTTGGAAGCTTCGCTCAATGTTGAGACTAGTGTTTTGCATCCGATTGATCTTGTCCATATCTAAGCTGCTCTGCTTCATCTCGGTAGCCCGCTCGTAGGCATCTAGAGCTGCGCGCCAGTCGCTGTGACGCTTGTAGTACTTATAGTATAAGGTATAGATATCGGCTAGGTGCTCCTTGTCTTCTATCTTCTCTGCATTGCTCCGTGCTTGATCGAGGTACTGCAGCATCTGAGCATCGTCTCGTGTAGCATTGTGTACGCTAGCTAGCGCTACGAGCAGGTTGAGCTTGTGCCACTCATCTCTAGAGTCTCGCATCAATTGGTAACCAGCCTCATATTCCTGAGCAGCTTTGTCATACTGCTGCGCTTGCTCATAGAGGGAGCCGAAATTAGAGTGGCAGAGAGCTATGCCTAGGGTACTCCCAGCCTTCTGGTTGGCCTCCATGGAGTACCTATAGTACACCCATGCAGAGTCTATCTCACCACGATGCTCGAAGATAGATCCTAGATTGGCATAGTTGATAGCCACCCCCACCATACTGCCCAGCTGCTGCTCTACGAGTAGTGCTTTGCGTAGAGCGCTGTCGGCACGCTCATAGTTGCCGAGCGTGAGATAGATGTTGCCCAGTCCATTGAGAGACTTTGCCTGATTCTTGATGGCGACAAAAGAGGTATCCGTAGTAACCTTGCAGAGGCTCCACGCCTGGTAGTGATACTCCTGAGCAATATCGAGGATACCCATCCTTCGGTAGTCTGTACCTACATTATTCAGTGCTTGCACCCACTCCAGCGTGTCTAAGATAGATTCCGCCTGCTTCAAGCCTTCACTGTGTGTAGTTAGCGCCTTGTCAAAGTCACTCTCATTGCGAAACTTATCTCCCAACACTCTCAGAGCGACAATGCTCCCGAGGATGTCACCCTCACGCTCTAATCGCACCTGCAGTCTAGCAAGAGAGTCGATGTCTCGTGTAGCCCGCACTAGGCTATCGGCAGCCTGACGCTCTGCAGCGGTAAATGTGATGGAGTCCCTCTGCTTGCAGGATGAGACAAGCAGACAAACGACCAAGAGGAGAGACGATAGTATGCTTAGGGGCTCTCTTTTTTTTATCTTTATGGTACTTGCGATGGGGGCGTATAGTCTCATCTTGACGACTTTTAGGTCGTGTGGTTAGGTCGCGACCTATTTGCATACAGAGGTAAACAAAAAAAGGTATGCGCAGAAACGTTCCTACGTACCAATATCCTATACGTGGAGATGATACACAAGTGATAGCCCTTGAGATCGTAACGTGGCTAAGCCGTCTCAAGAGAGCTTTGTATGCAAAAGAACAACAAACCGCAAGCTTCTTTTGCCTATGAGGAGATGGACTATAAGCGGCGGGTGAGGGCGGGTAGGACACTACGCATCCAGTCGGTGTAGTCGCCTGCGACGATGTGGTCGTGCGCCTGGTTGACTAGGTCGAGGTAGAAGGCGATGTTGTGGATACTGGCTAGTGTGAGCCCCGTGATCTCCTGCGCCTTAAAGAGGTGGTAGAGGTAAGCGCGGGTATAGCGGTGGTCGGTCGATGCGGTGCCCTCGGGGTCTATCGGCTCGTGACAGGTGCGCCACTTGGCATTGCGTATGTTGATGGTGCCTTGCCAGGTGAAGAGCTGCCCATTGCGGGCGTTGCGTGTGGGCATGATGCAGTCAAACATGTCGACTCCACGTGCGATGCCCTCTAGTATGTTGGCTGGCGTACCGACGCCCATGAGGTAGCGTGGCTTATCCTTGGGGAGGATGCTATTGGTCAGCTCGATCATCTCGTACATCTTGTCGGTAGGCTCGCCGACGGCTAGTCCACCGATAGCATTGCCTGGGGCGCCTAGCGAAGCTATATGCTCAGCGGCTCGACGTCTTAGGTCGGGGTAGACACATCCCTGCACGATCGGAAAGAGCGCCTGCTCGTAGCCATAGAGAGGCGGTGTATGCTCGAGGTGCTTGATGCAGCGGTCTAGCCACTGCTCGGTGGTGTCTAGCGACTGCTTGGCATAGGCGTAGCTGGCATCGCCTGGGCAACACTCGTCAAACGCCATCATAATGTCAGCCCCTATGGCGCGTTCGATCTCCATAACCCGCTCGGGGGTGAAGAGGTGCCTGGAGCCGTCGATGTGCGAGGCGAAGGTGACACCCTCGGGGGTGATGCGTCGCATGGCTGCTAGTGAGAAGACTTGGTAGCCGCCACTATCAGTTAAGATGGGCTTGCTCCATGTACCAAAGCGGTGCAGACCTCCTACCTCTTTGAGTATCTCTATGCCAGGACGTAAGTAGAGGTGGT
Source organism: uncultured Porphyromonas sp. (assembly GCA_902490315.1). Taxonomy (GTDB): domain Bacteria; phylum Bacteroidota; class Bacteroidia; order Bacteroidales; family Porphyromonadaceae; genus Porphyromonas. The sequence continues at coordinate 10,555 of CABUDK010000021.1, forward strand.
AAGTATTGCCGAGGATGATCCGTGCATCGGTCTCCTGCTCCATCTGCTCCATCGTGACCGCCTTGATGGCTCCCGCGGTACCCACAGGCATGAAGACGGGGGTCTGTATATCTCCGTGGGCGGTCTTAATGACTCCAGTGCGTGCGTCGCTATGGGGGCAAGTATGATCTATGGTGAACTGCATAGTGCCAGTGTGGGGGAGGATTAAATCTTTAGGTCAAAGCCGATGGTCAGCATCTCGTAGATCTGTAGGCGAGATCTATTCTCAGGGGTGAGCGGTACGGCATCGTCGTAGCGTAGCAAGACGTTGACACGTGTGGAGATGTAGCGACTGAAGGCGAAGACGAGGGAGTTCTCAAACTCCGTCTCGATACGCTTGTAGCTAGTATTGTAGTAGAGTCGTGACTCCCAAGCGAAGGTGTCGGTGAAGTCCCAGATCATATTGGCGCGCAGCATAGAGCCGATGGCGCTATAGATGTTTTTACCCTGCTCAAAGCCGTGTCGGGTCATATCTATATCCTTGCGTGCGGACCACTTGAAGTCATAGGCAAGGGGAGCGATGTTGAGATCGAGTCTGAAGCGACGACCGTAGTAGGTCTTGGACTTGTTGTCTACGACCCACTTCATACCGAGACCAGCAGTGAGTGTGAGTGGCGAGGCAAAGGCGGAGTAAAGCACCGTCTTGTCTTCTGACCACTGCTCGAAAGCTTGTGTGCGAGCCTCTACGTCTAGTGAGTAGTACCACCCCTTGAAGGCCTTGATACCTAAGTTGCTACGTAGGCGTAGGAGGTCGTCAGATACATTGTATCCTTGGAGCGAGTCACGTATCTCGGCATTGAGTCCGAGGCGCCACTCTAGCTCGTTGAGCCAGTTGACCTTGTCCTTTTCGTAACTGAGGCGGAGGAGCTGCTTGCTGTGGAGTGCGAGGGCGCTGTTACCCCCTTTGTGCCAGTTGGGCGAGATGTAGGTTTGGCTAAACTGTATGTTGCTCTCTAGTCCTGGGAACCAGTACTTTCTGCCTAACGTCACCCCGTGGAGCTGATCTGACACGTCAACGCCTGAAAAAGGAGTGTCGACGGCTGCTGCGATGACAGGCTTCGAGCTCCCGACAGTGGTTATATCTATGCGGTGTGCTAGTAGGTCTCCCTCTCGCCGTGTGATGAGTGCGGGGGAGGCAAGCTTAAGTTGATTGACGCTTTGCAAGCTACGTTCATAGTATTGCTGTAGGATGGGTAGCTGTAGCTCTTTTCCTTGCAATGCTGTGGCGAGTGGATCGCTTTTGCTTACTAAGCTGGGTACTAGATCTATGGATATCTCGGAGCTCTTGACACTGGGGAAAACGTTTACAGCCGACGAAAGGGGGGCTTGTATCAGTAGGGTGGTGGGGAGTACCTCTTTGGGTAGTGGTGCTACGGGATTAGCGCGGTTGAGGAGATACTGTACCTTGAGCGTCGTTAGCTCGACGGCTGGTGCCGTAACGCTATCAGTATCGCTCTGAATGTCTGCAGAGAGAGACGTTTGCGCCACTAAGTGGTATGACCCAATGAGGGCGATGAGTGATAATAGTAAGGTAAAGCGATAGTGATGCATGGAATACTATTCAGGAAACTCTAATGGGTAATAAGACTTCACGATTAAGTTGAGTGACTGGCTCGTCATCTGCTAGAGAGGGTCTACGTCGCAGTAGATCTGTACCCTCCGAGCTTGGATAGCACTCTTCTGTACCGTGGAGATAGTATGAGAAATCTGTCTTCGCACCTCCCGCCAAGGACTAGAGGAGCGAATTCTCATGCAAATATAGCGAATATGGCGCATACGTACCCAAGAGACGTAGGGCGCATTGGGCTCAGAGGCTTGCCAGAGTGGCTGAAACGGATCCGCCTGCATCGCTCGTGCTAGCGCAGCTGCGGTGTAGCAGACATCTCCCTCGGAGGCTCCTCGTATGTAAACGTAGATGAGGCGCACATAGGGGGGAAAGCGGAGGTACTCACGCTCTGCCAGCTCGCCTATACCATAAGGCTCTGCCGTGTCACCGCCCTGCAGGCTATCGAGGAGGGGTGTGTCGGTCTGGTAGCTCTGTATGTAGAGCTGCGCTGAGGGGTAGTTGCTCCCGAAGCGACTGAGTGCGGCATAGGCCCGCTCGTTGGCTCTGAAGTCATCGCCCACGATCAGCTGGTCTAGATTTGCCAAGCCAATGAGCCCTACATTGCGGATGGCATCTAGATAGATAAGACTTGAGGTGCCGACCAGTATGGCGGGTTCGTCGCTACGAATCAGCTGACGCATCCGTTGCTGCGCCTCCTTATTATAGTATTGCGAGGCACTGAGCTCTAGGATGTGAACCTCTGTCGGGATGAAGAGCGTGAGCTCCTCGGCGATACGCTCTACACCGTAGCCCTGTATGCTAAAGGCTCCCCGGCTGTTGTCTATCGCAACTTCTGTTTTGTCTAGAGGAACCTGGTCACTCTGATGACAATGGGGACAGATGCGAGGAGCAGACGCTGTGAAGCCGCAGTAGCTACAGCTGACGCTCTGTGTGGACTTGTGGTAGACCAGTCCTACATCGCAGTTGGGACACTGGAGCGTCTTCTGACAATGTCTACAGACAAGGTGCGGAGCGTAGCCCCGACGATTGAGTAGGAGGATGCTTTTGCGTCCCGCTTGGCACTGCTCTAGGAGGGCTTTGCGTAGCTCGATGGAGAGCATTTGTCCCCATGGGAGCTTGCCCTGCTTGCGCTGTAGGGATAGGTCGATCAGCTCGAAGGGGCGTGGTGCTCTTGGGGTGTTCGGTGCACTGAGGTCATTGAGTGAGCGGTAGTATCCCCGCTCTACGTTGTATAGTGCCTCGGCAGAGGGGGCAACGGTAGTCAGTAGGAGAGGCGTCTGGCTGCTCTTGCAGGCGACGACAGTCAGGTCACGCGCATGATAGCGTGGGGCAGGCTCGGACTGCTTGTAGCGACTACTCTCCTCGTCGGTGACGATGACGAGATCACAGCGTGAGAGCGGTAGAAGACAGCCCATACGAGAGGTGAGGACGATGAGTCCACGCTCTCGGTGTGTCAGCCCGAGGAGTCTAGCACGGAGCGCCATCCGCTCAGCGTCTGTCGTGGAGGAGCTGTAGAGGACTAGATCGAAGGGCGTCGCCTGTCGTCTCTCTCTGCTGCTCCTGGCTAGTTGCTGCAGGGCACTATAGAGAAGGCTTTGGTCAAAGAGAAAGAGCTGTGGCACGTAGATAGTTACCTGTGCTGCAGGGTTGCGCTGGAGCATCTGCTCGACCATCGAGACGACCAGTTCTATTTGCTCTTCATTGCTTGCCGCTTGGTAGAGTACGGGTTTGGTCGTTTCGCCGATGAGACTCTCGAAGAGCTGACTCTGTCGCTGCTCTCCAGCTGCTGAGGCGGTGCGCTGTGCTGTGGGGCGTATGAGCGGATCGGCGAGTGTTGCCGTCTCTCGTAGTACGCCTCGCTTGATGAGCGTACGGAGTGTGGCCTGCCGATTGGTGTCTCTCCCGACGAGTGTCTCTCGGAGTAGAGGCGTGTCGAGTGGTAGCTCATGCTGGTAGAGGAGGTCTATCAGCTGCTCTACCATAGCTCTCTGTGCCTTGGCGCGGGAGAGGCTCTCGACAAGTTCGCTGAGTGCCTCCTCGGAGCATAGCTCCTCAAAAAACTGCACGGCTGGTGAGCCGACCTGCACAGAGCGGCTGTAACGTGGTATAGACTCACTACCGATGAGTACACCAGCGTGCAGGAGTCGATCTATCTCAGGATAGATGCGGTCGCCAAGGATCTTCGCCAGCTTGCTCACCTTCGCCTGATGCCCTCGCATGGAGAGCAGCTCACAGCGTATCTCTTCCGATAGTTCGGTCGCTTTGTAGTCGGTCGCTTGATCGCCCTCGGCCGTTTCGTCAGGCTCTCGCCACGCCACCTGCGTCTCACTGGAGGGTAGGTAGCTACTCGGTATAGCTGCGGTGAGCCAGGCTCCCAGCGAACAGATGTAATAGGCGGCTCCCCAGCGCCAGAGGTCTATCTCCCTAGAGGTCACGATCGCCTCACGATCGGGTAGGGCTATAATAGACTTCAGCTGACCGAGAGGTCTGTCCGACTCCTCGATCAGCTGAGATATGATAGCGTAATAGTAGCGCTTACTGCCAAACTGCACTAGCGCACGCATGCCGACCCTCGCCTGTTCACACAGCGCCTCGGGTACACGATAAGTGTACTCCTCCTCGAGGGCTAGGGGTAGGATGATGCGAGCCAGCATAGGCAGAGCTACTGGCTATGCTGAGTTACTGCTGGCTTAGAGCTGCGTGCATATTGGCAGCAGCCTTGCGTCCGTCACCCATAGCGAGGATGACTGTCGCACCTCCACGGACGATATCGCCACCAGCGTAGACCTCTTTGATAGAGCTCTGGTTCTGCTCGTTGACGATGACAGTCCCCTTGGGCGAAACTTCCAGACCCTGAAAGGAGCGTGGTATGAGTGGGTTCGGCGAGACACCGATGCTCACGACGACGACATCTACATCTACCTCATCGATAGCTCCGGGTATGGGGACCGGCTTGCGACGACCATCGGGTGTGGGGTCGCCTAGCTCCATGCGCTGTAGCTTCATACGGCACACTTTGCCCTTTTCGTTGCCCTCGTACTCGATGGGACTGTGGAGTGTGAGGAACTCAACGCCCTCTGCCTTAGCATGTAGGATCTCCTCATGACGTGCAGGCATCTCCTCCTCACTACGACGATAGACGATCATGGCACGCTTAGCTCCAAGGCGGAGCGCCGTACGAACTGAGTCCATAGCGGTGTTACCACCACCGATCACTGCGACCACGTCTCCCTTATAGATAGGCGTCTCAGCACCCTCGGTACCAGCCCCCATCAGGTTGACACGGGTGAGGTACTCGTTAGAGCTCATGACGCCGGCGAGGTTTTCGCCAGGGATGTTCATAAAGTTGGGCAAACCAGCACCACTACCCACGAAGATGCCTACGAAGCCCATCTCCTGTAGCTGCTCATAAGAAAGTGTACGCCCTACGACCACGTTCGTCTCAAAGTGTACGCCCATCTGCTCTAAGATCTTGAGCTCGGCGTTGACGACGCGTAGCGGTAGACGAAACTCGGGGATACCATACTTCAGTACGCCACCGACCTCGTGCAGGGCTTCAAAGACGGTCACCTCGTAACCCCAGCGAGCCATATCGCCAGCGAAGGAGAGTCCGGCGGGACCACTACCGATGACGGCAATCTTCTTTCCATTTTTTGGTGCCATTTCGGGTAGCTCGTATAGCCCATGCTCTCGCTCATAGTCTGCCACAAAGCGCTCCAGATAGCCAATGGCGACGGCATCGCGCTTCATCTTCTCCGTGTAGATACAGTGCTTCTCACACTGCTTCTCCTGAGGGCATACACGACCGCACACAGCGGGCAGTGAGCTACTCTCACGGATGATGTGCGCAGCGGCGGCAAAGTCTCCACGCTCTACGTTTTTGATAAATGAGGGGATATTGATAGATACGGGGCAACCCTCCATACAAGAGGGATTGGCACAGTCGAGACAGCGAATAGCCTCCTGACGAGCCTCAGCCTCGGTGAGACCACAGTTGACCTCCTTGGTTAGACTGTGCGCACGCTCGTGTGGATCGACCTCAGTCATCTTGACTCGAGGTATAGCCATGCGCTCCTTGCCGGTATGTGCCTTGCGAAGCTCCTCGCGCCAAGGTTCGTTGCGACGAGCAGTGATCAGATCCTTTTGTTCTGACATTGTAATATGTGGTTAGCTCAGTGTGATACGATTACTTTTTATAGGTATTCAGACGCATCAGTAGCTCGTCAAAGTCTACCTGGTGAGCGTCAAACTCAGGTCCGTCGACGCATACGAAGCGTGTCTTGCCTCCGACGGTGATACGACAAGCACCGCACATGCCAGTGCCGTCAACCATGATGGTATTGAGAGAGGCGGTGGTGGGGATGTTATACTTCTTAGTTAGCAGAGCGACAAACTTCATCATGATGGCGGGCCCAATCGTTACGCAGAGGTCTACCTTCTCACGCTTGATGACAGACTCGACCCCATCGGTCACAAGTCCCTTAGTCCCATAGGAGCCATCATCAGTCATGATGATGATCTCGTCAGCAAACTCTCTAAACTCCTTCTCTAGGATGATGAGTTCCTTAGTACGTGCCGCAGCGACGACGATCACCTTATTGCCAGCAGCCTTGAGTGCCCGAGCGATAGGGTAGAGTGGTGCCATACCGACACCACCACCAGCACAGACTACGGTGCCAAAGTTCTCAATATGTGTGGCTTGTCCTAGTGGGCCCACGATGTCGTGGATCATGTCTCCAGCGTTCAGAGCGACCAGTCGCTGAGAGGACTCGCCGACTGCCTGAACGATCAGCGTGATCGTGCCGGCATCTACATCAGCATCGGCAATAGTGTAGGGTACGCGCTCACTATGGTCGGTGACACGTACGATGACAAAGTGTCCAGCACGGCGTGACTTGGCAATCAGGGGTGCCTCGACAACCAGCTTGGCTACTTTTTCGGAGAGAAAAGTCTTACTGACTATACGATTCATAGCGTTGTGTGATATGATATAAGCTAATCAAGAATGGTCTCGATAGGGTACCTAGAGGTAGGTATTGCCAAAGGTACGACTTTTTCACCACCTAGCCACTAATTCTACTAGAGTTTGCATTTCGTAGCTCGATGATCCGCACACTGTAAGGGGCTAGCTCTATAGTCAGCGGAGCCCATGGCTGGAAGGCGTAGAGCTGCTCTTGGGGAGCTTCTAGATAGGTGTGTGTCGTCACACGCATCAGTTGCTGCGGGTCATCACGCTCCTTCGAGACTGGGAGGAAGAGTGGATAGCGCTGTCGGTCGGCCGTAAAGTTGCTTAGGACGGCTATCCCGATCGTGTCGCGGGTCTGTTGCTCTGCGGGATCTAGTAGTCGTAGGTAACCATAGGTGCGCTCAGCATTGAAGCCTCCCCACCGACGAGCCTGCTCCTGTATCGAGTGAAAAGCTCCCCTCAGTATGACTGGGTGCTGCGCCCATTGCATCAGCCGAAGATAGCTCTGAAAGATCGGGTCGGCAGGGTCACGATGACCTAGAGCGGGGATGCTCCAGTAGTCAAAGATCGTGGTACGCCCGTCAGTACCGCTGTATCCCTCGGCATCGACGCCTCTCTCTCCATACTCCTGCCCAGCGTAGAGAAGTAGGGGGCTAGGGGTAGCGAGCGCAAGCAGCGTCATGGCGGTGAGCCCTCGTTGTGCTGAGTCGGCAAAGTAAGGCGAGGCAAGACGCACCTCGTCGTGGTTTTCTAGGAAGTAGAGTAGCGTGTCGGGAGCGTACTCCTTATTATTATGGATGAGTTGCTCTTCGATAGCGGACTCCGAGCGCTCCTGAGTGATCACTTGGTAGAGCGTGTCGTAGAGTCCGCTCTTGTCATAGAGTAGGTCGAAGGCTCCCTCCTCTAAGTACTTGTGGTAGTTGTCTATCTGGTAGATCTCTGCGATGAAGGTGACGGGATACTGCTCCTGTACCTGCGGTATGACCCAGTGCCAAAACTCCACTGGCACCATCTCGACCATATCACAGCGAAAGCCGTCTACCCCCTCGGCAGCCCAGTAGCAGAGTATGTCTCGCATCTTCAGCCACGTGGCAGGCGTCGGGTCAAAGTGTGAGATCCGAGAGCCATCGGGGCGGTAGTCCACGCCATAGTTCAGCTTGACCGTCTCGTACCAATCGTTGGCTGAGGGAGTGGCAGACCAGCAGTCATTACCCGTGACACGCGCCGGCTCCTCGTGATAGCTAGAGGAGCGATTGGGTAGCTGAAGCGAAGTGCCAGGTAGGTAGTAGAAGTTGTTGTTCGGATCAAACGCTTTGCTCCTGTTATCCTTAGCTCCCAGCGGAGTAGCCCCCTGGGGCGTGTGAGTGCCGTCATACTGTCGTGATACATGGTTAGGGACAAAGTCTATGATCACTTTTAATCCATGACGATGGCAGCGCTCTACAAAAGAGCGAAACGTCTCTCGTCGCCTCATCGGCTCTCGCACGATGGTCGGGTGTACGTCGTAGTAGTCGGTGATGGCGTAGGGCGAGCCAGCCTGCCCCTTGACAATGTCGGGGTGCTGGTCAGGACAGTCAGTCCAGCTATGCAAAGGTGTCTGGGTGGCGTGGCGTATGATCCCTATCGGCCACAGGTGAGAGACTCCTAGCGAAGCGAGGTAGTCAAGCGCTGCATCGTCAAAGTCTTCGAGCGTGCCAGTCCCGTTTTGCTCTAGCGGACCATGAGGCGTCAGCTGAGCGTGAGCCTTTTTATTACCCCATAGACGTACTAGCGTGGAGTAGATGATGGTGCGCATAGCCTACGCTTTGGTCTCCTGAGAGAGTAGATCGATGATCTCTCTAAACTGCTCCTCCTCTTCGTACGCCTTGCTGATGAGCTGGTAGCCAATGTCTGAGATGATGTCTACGGGAGATACATCGTAGGCGCCAAAGTGTGAGAGTAGGGGCGACTGGAGTACGACGTCGCACAGCTCTAGGTCGATAGTCACATTGGCGCGCATCATAATGCGAATGAGACGATCGGAGAGACGAAGTATGTTTTTCGTAGGCGTATTGTCCACCTCCGGGCTTAGGTTGATCCCTAAGAGGAAGTCACACGACTCACGGATAGGACGTGCGGGGAGATTCATAAAGACCCCTCCATCGACATACTGCTCGCCATCGATGACAATCGGCTCGAAGAGGATTGGTATCGAGCAGGATGCCACCACGGCAGAAGCTAGGTCACCCTCTGTAAAGTCACGCGCCTCGGCTCTATTGAGATTGGTTGCGATGATGTGCATTGGGATCGGTAGATCCTCAATGCGCTCATGCCGTAGGGTCTCCTTGAGGAATTGTCGATACTTATTGGTCTTGAGCAGAGAGAGCCTAGGAGTCGTCAGCGAGGTCATATTCATGAAGCCAAAATGTGACGATAGGTCATAGATCTCCTCACTGCTGTAACCGTCTGCATAGAGAGCCCCCATGAGCGAACCGACACTAGTCCCAGCGATGATGTCAGGCCGTACGTTATGCTCTTCTAGAAAGCGAAAGATGCCGATGTAGGCTAGTCCACGAGCACTACCTCCACAGAGAGCTAGACCGAAGGTGGGACGCTTGCCGTAGGTCCATGTGCGGACACGCTCTACCAGCTTATCGAGAGAGGTAGATATGAGGGCAGAGCTGCGCTCGATGAGACGCTCTCCCTGAGCTTTCAGATCAGAAGGATTGATTGTCATATCAGTTTCATTTAGGTGGTCAAGGGTTTTCTACCCAGAGGAAGGTCAGCCAAGAGTGTCGTCAGGGGCGGCTCTACGAAGGCACGACGCGAAGCAACCACCAGCTCCCACTCCTCGGCAAACTGCTGCTGTGTGAGCATGTGGTTACGATGTCCCGAGCGATCCATACGATCGAGGAGGTACCCCACGGTCAGCAGGTCGGGATCGACGGCTAGGTTGTAGTGTAGCTCCTTGT
>CABUDK010000022.1 GCA_902490315.1 uncultured Porphyromonas sp.
TGTGCCGTGCGATGAACCGCTCGCTCGTCAACATCCTCATCCCTCACGGCAAGGCAAAAGCTCCCGCCAAGGCAACGGCTCCCGCCAATCCTGCCGCACCTGCCGCTAAAGCTTCCGCAGCGCCTCAGCCTAAGCAGGAGAGCTCTCCTATCGATCAGGCTGTTACGATGCTCCGTGGTGCTAAGCGCGTCATCATCGTACCTGGCTACGGTATGGCGCTAGGACAAGCACAGCAGCAGGTCAAGCAGTTGGCCGACAAGCTCGCTCGAAACGGTGCCGAGGTCAAGTACGCCATCCACCCTGTCGCTGGTCGTATGCCTGGACACATGAACGTACTCCTCGCTGAGGCTAATGTTGACTACGACAGCCTCTACGAGATGGAAGCGATCAACGATCAGTTTGCTAATACCGATGCGGTCATCGTCATTGGCGCTAACGACGTGCTCAACCCTGCCGCACGTAATGCCGAGGGGACGCCTATCTATGGTATGCCGGTCCTCAACGTAGACCAAGCGAAGCAGGTCATCATCTGCAACTTCGACCTCAAGCCTGGCTACGCGGGTGTCGAGAACCCACTCTACAGCCGTGGCGAGGGCGTAGCGCTCTGCTTAGGCGATGCTAAGGCAACGATCGATCAGATCCTCTCTGGTCTAGACAGCTCGGCAGCGACCGCACAGCCCGCTAGCAGCAGCAGTTCCGCTAGCGATTCCATCTCACAGGCAGCAGGTATGCTCCGTGGCGCTAAGCGCGTCATCATCGTGCCTGGCTACGGTATGGCGTTAGCACAAGCACAGCAAGAGGTCAAGCAGCTAGCCGACAAGCTCGCCAAGGGCGGTGCCGATGTCAAGTACGCCATCCACCCCGTGGCTGGTCGTATGCCGGGACACATGAACGTACTCCTTGCCGAGGCTAATGTAGACTACGATAGTCTCTACGAGATGGAGGCGATCAACGATCAGTTTGCCGATACCGATGCGGTCATCGTCATCGGTGCTAACGACGTGCTCAACCCAGCCGCGCGCAATGCTGAGGGAACGCCTATCTATGGTATGCCGGTCCTCAACGTAGATCAAGCTAAGCAGGTCATCATCTGCAACTTCGATCTCAAGCCTGGCTACGCGGGTGTCGAGAATCCACTCTACAGCCGTGGCGAGGGTGTAGCGCTTTGCCTAGGCGATGCTAAGGCAACGCTCTCCAACCTAATGGATCGTTTGGATCATACGGAGAGTGCCCCCGCAGCTTCTGCGGCTTCGTCAGCGACCAGTAGTGCAACGCCACTTCAGTCTGCTACGGAGGTACTGCACAACGCTAAGAGCGTCATCATCGTACCGGGCTACGGTATGGCACTAGCTCAAGCACAGCAAGAGGTCAAGCAGCTAGCCGACAAGCTCGCTCGAGGCGGTGCTGATGTCAAGTACGCCATCCACCCAGTGGCTGGTCGTATGCCGGGACATATGAACGTACTCCTCGCTGAGGCTAATGTGGACTACGATAGTCTCTACGAAATGGAGGCGATCAACGATCAGTTTGCTAATACCGATGCGGTCATCGTCATCGGCGCTAACGACGTGCTCAACCCTGCCGCACGTAATGCCGAGGGGACGCCTATCTATGGTATGCCGGTCCTCAACGTAGATCAAGCTAAGCAGGTGATCATCTGCAACTACGATCTCAAGCCCGGCTACGCTGGTGTCGAGAATCCGCTCTACAGCCGTGACCAAGGCGTTACGCTACTCATCGGCGATGCTAAGAAGACACTCAGCGACTTGATCGACACGCTCTAATCAGCAACTCCTAACGAGCCAATTCAGCAGGCTCTTAAAACAACTCCACGGAGGAATGTAAGATTTCTTCCGTGGATATTTTTTATTTCTCAGCGAGGAAATCAGAAATTCTTCGGACTTATCATTTGATTCTTCCGAAGTATCATTTGATTCTTCCGAAGAATTTTTTCATTCCTCCGAGGAAATAGCGATTTTCCTCGGAGTTATTTGGCAATTTCTTCGGAGGAAATCGGAGGCTTCAGAGTGAATCAGACTAATCGGAGGAGTGGAAGACGAGTAACTTCTAACCTCTAATTTCGTACCTTTGACATACTGCTTTGTAGTTTATATACCATGAAAGTCGTACTCATAGGGTCTGGAGGCGTAGCCACCTCCATAGCAGCTGCACTGGCGAGCCACGCCGCCACATCGCTTTGCGGCATCTACAGCCGTCAGCTGGCGCATGCCGAGTCGCTCCGTAAGCGCTTTGCATTTGCCTGTCCCGTCACCGACAGCCTGCAGGAGCTTCCCGCAGCCGACCTTTACATTATAGCCGTCAGCGACCAAGCTATCGCTGAGGTCGCCAAGGCACTTCCACCACTAGACGGCTTGGTCGTACACACATCCGCCGTGACTCCGATCGAATGCTTCAGCGGGCAGCGCGCCTATGGTGTTTGGTACCCGTTCAATAGCTTTGCCAAGGAGGTCGTCGTTCCCTTCGAGGGACAAAAGGTCCTTTACCAGCTCGCTTCTGACGAGGGCTTGACCACCCTCCAGCAGTGGAATGACCTTCTTCAGGTTGAGGCGATCCCCTCTACGCTAGATCAACGCCTTTGGCTACACCTCGCTGGCGTACTCGCCTCCAACTGCACCAACCGCCTCTACACCCTCTCGCACCGTCTGCTGACTCAGGCTGGTCTCCCCACAGATCTGCTCAACGGGCTCATCCTGCGCACCGCCTCGAAGGCAACCACGATCGATCCCTACACAGCGCAGACGGGCCCCGCCCGACGACACGACCTAGAGACCATCGCTCGCCACCGTGCACTCCTCGAGCAGCTACCCAAGGAACTGCATGAAGTGTCGCAGCTCTACAACCTATTCACCGAAGCCATCCTAGACGACTACCCACTATGAAAACTTACCGCTGGATCCTTGGCTCTCAGTCACCACGCCGCAAAGAGCTACTCGCCACCCTCGGGCACCCCTTTGAGATACGCACCATCGAGGGACACAGCGAGGCTTACCCTGACACACTACCGCTCGAAGAGGTGCCACGCTATCTCTCCCAGCTCAAAGCGGAACAGCTACGACCCACACTACAAGCCGACGAACTGCTCATCACGGCCGACACGGTCGTCCTCCTCGATGGGCAAATCCTCGGCAAGCCACACGATCTAGACGACGCACGGCGTATGCTACGCCTCCTGAGCGGTCGCCAGCATGAGGTCGTCTCGGGCGTTTCGCTCACCACGACCGAGTGGCAGCGCTCCTTCGCCAGCCACACGCTGGTCACCTTCGCACAGCTCACGGACAGCGAGATAGACCACTACGTAGCACAGTATCGACCGCTCGACAAAGCGGGTGCTTACGGCATACAGGAGTGGATCGGCTACATCGGTGTCTCGCACATCGAGGGCTCCTTCTACAACGTCATGGGGCTTCCCGTGCAGCGCCTCTACCGCGAGCTACGAGACGCCGCCCTCCTCCCGTAACCCACATAACTCAAGTTCAAAAGATTTGCTTAGGTCGTTAGCGCATAAACAGCTAAATTTGTACGACAAGCGGGTTAAAGCTAAAGAAACAGAGCGGTGCTGAGTAAGAGATCTCATAAGGAGCCAAGCGGTAGGAGCTGTAGTTGTGACGAACTGGTCACGCTGGTAGAGGAGCGGATGAGTCGTTGCGCACCCTTTGCCTGCTTTCGGTTGCCTAGCGAGGGACGTACGGTGCGTGAGATCGGGCTACGGCACGAGGCTCGGGCTGTGGCGACTACGACTGAGGAGCTGAGAGAGCGGAAGCATTTGGCGGGCTTTCTGATGGCACCCTTTGCGGTGACGGCTGAGACGCCGATGCTCTGGATCGAAGAGGAGCAGGGGGCGAGGGTGCTGCAGCTCACGAAGTGCGACGAGGCGCAGCTAGAAAGCTTTCCACCTGTGGCACCGATACCGCAAGCGTTGCCTGATAGTTATCGAACCACCTTCGAACGCTTTATGGAGCATCTAGAGGAAGAGGTGGTGGAGAAGCTTGTTTTGGCGCATCGCGTCGAACTGCCCAGCATCGCTACGGCACAAGTCGTTGGCACCTTTGACAAAGCCTTGACACACTACCCGAATGCCTTCGTGTCGCTCTGCTACACGCCTCAGTCGGGGCTGTGGCTCTGTGCCACACCGGAGATGCTCCTCAGAGGTGATGGCACGCACTGGCAGACAGTAGCACTGGCTGGGACGATGCCTCGGCAACGAGATGGCGAGCCGCCCATTTGGAGTGAGAAGAATCTGCGGGAGCATCACTATGTGCAGCGCTTCATCGGAGAGCTGCTGGAGCAGGAGGGGATCCCCTACCGTGCGCTTGATGTGGAGACGACAACGACAGGTTCGTTGCAACATCTTCAGGCGCGCTTTGCTTTGCAGCTTCCCGACGGGTATGCGCCGATCGCCCTAGCGGAGCGCCTTCACCCCACACCAGCTATCTGTGGTACGCCTCAGCGGGTGGCACAGCGTGTGATCCTCGAGGAGGAGTCTGCAGAGCGCTCTTACTATTCAGGCTTTCTAGGGTGGTATGAGCCTGAGCAGAGCGTCGATCTCTTTGTCCAGATACGCTGTCTGCAGTTGCTCCCCGAGCAAGCGCTGCGACTCTATGCGGGGGGTGGCATCGTGCGTGGATCAAGTCTAGAGAGCGAGTGGCAGGAGGTGCTGCACAAGCTCTCGGCAATACATAGTCTTATAAGGTAAAAGAGGAGGAGCGTGATGATACCGATGGAAGATCCTGTGATCAGCGAACTAGTCGCTCTGCTTCAGGCACACGGCGTGTGTGACGTGGTGCTCTGCCCAGGCAGTCGCAATGCGCCACTCGTGCATGCGCTCAGCCACCAGCTTGCGGGAGCCACCTGCCACTCGATCATCGATGAGCGCAGCGCAGGCTTCTACGCACTCGGCTTGGCTCTCGCCACGCATAGAGCGGTCGTGGTCTGCTGTACCTCTGGCACTGCCGTGGCAAACCTTCACCCAGCTGTCGCGGAGGCTTACTATCAGGGGGTGCCGCTGATTATCCTATCGGCCGATAGACCTGAGCGATGGATCGGACAGTGGGCTGGACAAACGCTGCCTCAGCCAGGACTCTTCGGCTCACTGGTGCGCAAAGCGGTGCACCTCCCAGAGCCTCACACCGAGGAGGAACGGTGGTACTGCAACCGTCTGATCAACGAAGCACTCCTCGCTGCACTGGCTCCACTCCCTGGCCCCGTGCAGATCAATGTCCCGATCAGCGACCCGGGCGTCTCCTTGCTTCCGCCAACTCTAGCAGAGCACACCCCTGAGTCCAGCGATAGACGACCCATTGGGATGCAGCCAGGGCGTTGTATCCAGCAGCTTTATCCGTGTCGTATCGATGCGCAAGCGATTGAGCCCTTGCTAAGCCGGCTCGCCACGTTCGAGCGCAAGATGATACTAGTAGGACAGGAGAGTTGGTCTGCTGCAACGAGCACCAGGAAGACTTTTCCACAAAGCTTGCGGAAGCAGTTCCTCTGTATCGGTGAGTCGCTATCGAATAGCCCCGTGACGATCTGTTCGCTCGATGCGCTCCTAGCGTCACTCAGCGAAGGGGATCGACGAGCGCTACAACCCGACCTGCTGATCACCCTCGGCGGACATATCGTCTCCAACAAGATGAAGCAGTACCTGCGCACCTACCCGCCACGGGAGACGTGGCACCTGTCGCCTGATCCCACGGTGGTAGACCTCTTCTGCAGTCTCACCGAGCAGATCATCGCACCTATCGGGCCATTCCTTGATACACTGGCGCATGGCTTGGCGGGTCTCGCTAGCTCTCCCTATGCAGGTCACTGGCGAGAGCGGATTGATCGACTCCCCTCTCCGACACCACGATACAGTTCTCTGACGGTGGTGGAAAGCCTCCTAAGCCATCTACCCGAAGAGCCTTGCGTGCTACACCTGGCTAACAGTTCGTCGGTGCGCTATGCGGAGCTTTTTCGCAAGACTCGTCGGCTCCTCACACTTTGCAACCGAGGGACCAGTGGCATAGAGGGTTCGCTCTCGACCGCCTTAGGCTTCGCCCGCCAGAGAGCCGAGGAGCGGCACTTCATCGTCATCGGCGACCTGAGCTTCTTCTACGATCTCAATGCGCTGGGGCTGCCTGAGGTAGGAAGCAATGTGCGGGTGCTACTGCTCAACAACCAGAGAGGGAGCATCTTCCAGAGTCTGCCGACCTTAGAGATGGACCGCCTCTCGCAACGCTACATCACTGCCGAGCATCAGCTACGAGCGCAGGGCTGGGCGGAGAGCTGTGGCTGGGAGTACCTGTCGGTGCACGAGGCGAGCGAACTGGAAGAGACGATGGCTTACTTCGTCGGTCCTGCCGAGCGTCCACGTCTCCTCGAGGCTTTCGTCTCCTCAGAGGATGAGATCGCCGAACTACAGACCTATTTCAAGCAATTACAACCAAGAGAAGAGTTATGAGTGAAAAGAACCAAAGGGCATGGAAGCCCCTCAAAGCGTACGAAGATATCCTCTTCGACTACTACAACGGCATCGCTCGCATCACGATCAATCGTGAGCGTTACCGCAACGCTTTTACGCCGACCACGACGGCCGAAATGAGCGACGCTCTGCGCATCTGCCGTGAGGATCAGAGTATCAACGTGGTGGTCCTGACGGGTGCTGGCGACAAGGCGTTTTGCTCTGGTGGAGATCAAAACGTCAAGGGGCGGGGTGGCTACATTGGCAAAGACGGCGTGCCTCGTCTGAGCGTCCTCGATGTGCAGAAGCAGATCCGCAGCATCCCCAAGCCGGTCATCGCTGCGGTCAATGGCTACGCTATCGGTGGCGGACATGTCCTCCACGTGGTGTGCGACCTCTCGATCGCCTCGGAGAATGCGATCTTCGGGCAGACGGGTCCCCGTGTGGGCAGCTTCGATGCGGGCTTTGGCTCCTCGTACCTGGCTCGTGTTGTGGGACAAAAGAAAGCGCGTGAGATATGGTTCCTCTGCCGCCAATACTCAGCTCAGGAGGCTCTCGACATGGGGCTGGTCAACAAAGTGGTGCCTCTCGACCAACTGGAAGATGAGTACGTGCAGTGGGCCGAGGAGATGATGCTGCTGAGTCCGCTCGCCCTTCGTATGATCAAGGCGGGACTCAATGCTGAGCTGGACGGTCAGGCTGGTATCCAAGAGCTGGCAGGCGATGCGACGCTACTCTACTACCTCACGGACGAAGCACAGGAGGGCAAAAACGCTTTCCTCGAGAAGCGCAAGCCCAACTTCGAGCAGTACCCTAAGTTCCCCTAATAGTCGATGTCACCACAAGAGAGCTTCCTCCACCTCCCCACGCTACTGTCACAGATAGCTGAGCGAGTGACCATAAGCGTGGAGCCGTACACCCTGCGCTTTCGTCGACCCGCCAAGACCTCCCGTGGCGAGTATGAGACGAAGCGGGTTTACTACCTACGCCTCCAGAGCCTCGAGCAGCCAACTCATGTGGGTTATGGCGAGTGTGCCCCGATGCCTCAGCTCAGCTGCGATGATCTGCCCGACTACCAAGCGGTGCTGGAGCAGCTGGCGGGGCAGCTGGCTCAGGCTCCCGATCAGTTTGACGTAGCCTCGCTACGCCCCTACCCTTCCATAGCTTTTGGCTTAGCCACGGCGATCAATAGCTTCCTCGCTGCTTGTCGTAGTAGCGAGGCGGAGACGGAGCCTCCCTTTTGCGACACCCCTTTCACGCGTGGTGAGATCGGCATCCCGATCAATGGGTTGATCTGGATGGGCGACAAAGCCTATATGTACGAGCAGATCAAGGCTAAGCTAGCGCAAGGCTTCCGCTGCCTGAAGCTTAAGATCGGCGGAATAGACTTTTCCGAAGAGCTAGAGCTACTCCGCTATGTGCGGCAGCACTTCTCGCCTGAAGAGATGGAGCTGCGGGTGGATGCCAACGGAGCATTTGCCCCTGAGGTAGCTCTAGAGCGACTGAAGCAGCTGAGCGACTTTCACCTACACTCCATCGAGCAGCCGATACCTGCGAGCAATCAGTGGGACGAGCTAGCTAAGCTCACAGCAACGTCGCCACTACCCATAGCGCTTGACGAAGAGTTGATCGGGATCCACACCCGAGAGCGCAAAGCACAGCTACTAGATGAGGGCAAGCCGCACTATATCATCCTCAAGCCATCGCTCCATAGCAATGTCGATGAGTGGATCGAGCTTGCCGAGGAGCGAGGCATCGGTTGGTGGGCGACCTCAGCACTGGAGTCGAACGTAGGGCTCAGCGCCATAGCTCAGTGGGTCAGCCAGTACCCGATCGTCCGCCCGCAAGGGCTTGGCACAGGAGCGCTCTATCTCAATAACACGCCCTCCACGCTACGACTCGTGGGCGACCAGATGTTTTTTAGAGATTAGAGATTAGAAGTTAGAGATTAGAAGTTAGAGTCACTAGCCTTTCTAGTGGCACTAGGAGCACTAAGAGCACTAGCATCTCTAGCCAACAGCTAATAGCCAACAGCCTCATGTCCGAACACCTATATATAGATAGCGCACGAGTAGATGTGGAGAGCTTAGAGTCGTTCGCCAGAGGGCTAACGTCCGAGCGGAGAGCGGTGCTACAGCCGCTCCTCACCTTCCTCAAGGAGTGGTGGGGCAGCGAGGAGTATGTGATCGTCCAAACCTCTGGATCAACGGGGACACCTAAACGGCTACAGCTGGCGAAGCTTGCCATGCGACGTAGCGGACTCAGGAGCAACCGCTACTTCCAAATCCAAGCAGGCAAGCGACTCCTCCTAGCGATGGACCTGCGCTACATAGGCGCCAAGATGATGGTGGTGCGTGCACTACTCGCAGGTGCCGAGCTGATCGTGGCCCCCCCCTCGAGCCATCCGCTGGCGACACTCCACGCAGCACCGCAGTTCGTCTCGCTTGTACCCCTACAACTACACCACACACTAGAGGTAGCAGCGGAGCGCAAATTGCTCAGTCAGGCAGAGCAACTAATCATCGGGGGCGGAGCCATTCATCCCGCCGTGGAGGCGCAGCTCAGCACGCTACCCGTAGCAGCTTACGCCACCTACGGCATGACCGAGACCATCTCGCATATCGCCCTACGACGACTCAACGGGCCCCACGCCTCACCACTCTTCTATCCCCTCGAGGGGGTGCATCTCTCGCAAAGCAGCGCAGGGGAGCTACTCATCGAGGATCGACTGCTCTATCCCAAAGGGCCCATCCTCACGACTCATGACCTCGTCGCGCTGCACCCCGATGGGGGCTTTACCATAGAGGGACGAGCCGACAACATCATCAATAGTGGTGGTGTCAAGATAAGTCCCGAACCAATCGAGCGAAAGCTCTCTGCGACACTCGACATACCGCTCGCCATCAGCTGGGTAGCCGATGCTGCTCTAGGACAAAAGTTAGTACTCGTGCTAGAAGGCGACAGCCTCCCCAAAGGTTTTGCGGAGACTCTAGGCGAAACGTTCGAACAGCTCCTACCTCCCTACCACCGCCCGAAAGAGATCCGCTGCGTAGCGCAGCTACCGCATAACGACAACGGCAAGCTCGACCGGCAAGCCCTCCAGCATCTTCTCTCTACGTAGGATAATCCCTATTTCAAGGTGCTGAAAGGTCATGAATCGTCTTAGACCCTTCTCGGCGATTTTCCCGACTTCTCTGACTTCCTCCGAGAAAATTGAAAAACTCTTCGGAGGAAATTGGCAAGTTCTTCCGAAGTTTCATCTGACTCTTCCGAAGTTTCAGTTGAATCTTCCGAAGAATTTTTCATTTCCTCCGAAGAATTGGTCACTTTCTTCGGAGCTATTTGGCAATTTCCTCCGAGGAATTGAAATTTCTAGGGACAACATGTCAGCTCTAAGCATCACTTTTCAGCACCCCACCAAGTAGATTCCTAGACGTCACTAAACAATGAAGAGTAGGAACGCACCAATCAGTGTGTTCCTACTCTTCGTTTATATTCGTCAGTGATGTCTGAGAGACTAACTGCGGGGACAGCCTGCGCACTGTCTGATCTGCTGGAAGAAGTCGTTGCCCTTGTCATCGACTAAGATGAAAGCAGGGAAGTCCTCCACCTCTATGCGCCAGATAGCCTCCATACCCAGCTCGGGGTACTCCAGACACTCGACACGCTTGATGCTCTCCTGAGCTAAGATCGCTGCAGGGCCTCCGATGCTGCCCAGGTAAAAGCCTCCATGCGCCTTGCAAGCATCGGTAACCTGTTGACTGCGGTTGCCCTTGGCAATCATGACGAGGCTACCGCCATGGCTCTGGAAGAGATCTACGTAGGGATCCATACGTCCTGCCGTCGTGGGTCCAAAAGAGCCACTAGGCATCCCCTCAGGCGTCTTGGCGGGCCCAGCGTAGTAGATCGGGTGATCCTTGATGTATTGGGGTAGCTCCTCACCACGATCGAGGCGCTCCTTGAGCTTAGCGTGGGCTATGTCACGCCCTACGACGATGGTGCCAGAGAGCGAGAGACGTGTAGAGACAGGGTACTGACTCAGCTGCTTGCGTATCTCATCCATGGGGCGGTTGAGGTCTACCTTAACGACCTCGCCCTCGGTGCCGTGGCGCATAGCCTCGGGGATCAGTCGTGCGGGGTGCTTCTCGAGTCGCTCGATCCACAGTCCATCCTTATTGATCTTAGCCCGTACGTTGCGATCTGCCGAGCAGCTCACGCCGAGTCCGACGGGACAAGAAGCTCCGTGACGTGGCATGCGGATCACTCGTATGTCATGAGCGAAGTACTTACCGCCAAACTGCGCTCCTAGACCAATCTCGTGAGTTGCCTCAAGGAGTCGTTGCTCCATCTCTAGATCTCGAAAAGCATGCCCCAGCTCATTGCCCTCGGTGGGTAGCTCGTCGTAGTACTTGGCACTGGCGAGCTTGACCGTCTTGAGGTTTGCCTCTGCCGAGGTGCCGCCGATGACGAAGGCTATATGATAAGGAGGACAAGCAGCAGTGCCTAGCGAACTCATCTTGTCAACTAGGAAGGGGAAGAGCCGCTCCTCCGTGAGGAGTGCTTTGGTCTCCTGATAGAGGTAAGTCTTATTGGCAGAGCCACCGCCCTTAGCGATAAAAAGGAACTTATACTCATCGCCCTCGGTCGCCATAAGGTCTATCTGTGCGGGGAGGTTGCACCCCGTATTGACCTCACGATACATATCGAGGGGTGCATTTTGCGAGTATCGGAGGTTGTAGCGTGTGTAGGTGTCGTAGACGCCGTGCGAGAGGTACTCCTCATCGCAAGCACCAGTCCAGACGTTTTGCCCCTTCTTACCTAGAATGATGGCGGTCCCCGTGTCTTGGCAGAAGGGGAGCTGCCCCAGAGCACTCACCTCAGCATTGCGGAGGAAGGTGAGGGCGACAAACTTATCATTGTCCGAAGCCTCAGGGTCGGATAGTATTGATGCGACCTGCTCCTGATGGGCAGGGCGTAGGTAGAAGGCTACATCGTGCATAGCTCGCTCGGCAAGTATGCGTAGCGCCTCTGGCTCGACTTGAAGCATCTGGTGACCATTGCAGTCGACCGTGTGAACGTAGTCAGAGGTGATTAACTCGTACTCAGTCCGATCGGGTCCTACGGGGAACATCGGCTGGTACTGAAACGGTGGTGTGGGCATCTCTCGTGTGTCTGTTAAATGTGTGCGTGGAGACTGCCGACTGATTCGACAGGCTCAAATAGGGGGAAATAGTAAGAGACTGAGTGCTAGGGTTTGCTCCTTAGAAGTCTAAGCGTGCGTCCCCCTGCATTCAGTCTCTATCAGGATTGTAAGAGGCAAGGCCTCTTTTGAGTTTATCTTACCAAGCGAAGATAGGTAGTGGAGACATCATCTCGTTGACCTCCTTACGTACCTTAGCTATCTCAGCCTCGTTCTCAGGATCACGTAGTACGCGGTCGATGAGCTCGACGATGTATGCCATCTTGTCCTCCTTGACACCACGCGTCGTGATAGCGGGCGTACCCACACGGATACCAGAGGTCTGGAATGCAGAGCGTGAGTCAAAGGGTACCATGTTCTTATTGACCGTGATGTCAGCACGTACGAGTGCGTTCTCAGCCACCTTACCCGTTAGATCAGGGTACTTAGAGCGTAGGTCGATGAGTAGGCAGTGATTGTCTGTACCGCCAGAGATACAGTTGTAGCCCATCTTGATGAAAGCCTCGCCAAGAGCCTTAGCGTTCTTCATCACCTGCTTCTGATACTCCTTAAATGAAGGATCGAGAGCCTCACCAAAGGCGACAGCCTTAGCAGCGATGACATGCTCTAGTGGGCCACCCTGGATGCCTGGGAAGACAGCCGAGTTGAGCAGCTGAGACATCATCTTGACAACCCCCTTAGGCGTCTTGAGACCCCAAGGATTCTCAAAGTCCTTACCCATGAGGATGATACCACCACGAGGACCACGTAGGGTCTTGTGGGTTGTAGAGGTGACGATGTGAGCATACTTGACAGGGTTGTCGAGCAGCCCAGCAGCGATTAGTCCGGCAGGGTGAGCCATATCGACCATAAAGATAGCGCCGATCTCATCGGCTACCTTGCGGAAGCGTGCATAGTCCCACTCGCGGCAGTAAGCTGATCCACCAGCGATGATGAGCTTAGGCTTGTGCTGGCGAGCTAGTTGCTCCATCTCGTCATAGTCTACCGTACCGGTCTCCTTGCTCAGATTGTAGCCTATAGGATTGTAGAGGATACCAGAGCTATTGACAGGCGAACCGTGTGAGAGGTGACCACCGTGGTCTAGGTTTAGTCCCATAAAGGTGTCACCAGGCTTGAGGCAGGTGAAGAGGACAGCCATATTAGCTTGAGCACCTGAGTGAGGCTGCACGTTGGCATACTCCGCACCAAAGAGCTTCTTGACACGCTCTATAGCTAGGTTCTCAGACTTATCGACTACCTCACATCCGCCGTAGTAACGCTTGGCGGGGTATCCCTCAGCGTACTTATTGGTCATACAGCTACCCATAGCTTGCATGACCTGGTCGCTGACAAAGTTCTCAGAGGCGATCAGCTCGATGCCCTTTTGCTGGCGCTGATGCTCCTGTTCGATCAGATCAAAGATTTCTTGGTCTCTTTTCATTCTATGTGAAATTAAATACGTTAGTCGTCATACATCGGATGTGCGTAGCCCCGCCCCCTCAAGTCAAGCGCGAGCGAAGGCTCACACGATTCTCTCGCAAAGATAACAATAATATCTGAGCTGAGACAATCTTGACGCCAGCAATCTGCGAAGATCTGGCTATGTAAGTGGAAATAGTTACCTTTGCCCCATCTAAGTGTAAACATAGTACGGTATGAAACGAACCTATTGGACCCTCGGTCTGCTCTTTGCCTTATCACTCCTCATGACGATGAGTTGCAGTGGCGAAGACCCTATCAAGGCTAAGCGTATCGCTATCGAAAACGGCACATACAAACCAGATCCTAATAAACCGGATCCCAACAAGCCGGATCCCAACAAGCCGGATCCCAACAAGCCTGACACGATCCCCACTCCCGATCCGGAGCCAGAGCCCAATCCACTGGGCAAGATGGAGACTCAGGAAATTACCTTCACCTTTGACGAGTGGGCGAGTCCTAGAGCGGGAGCAACCTATCTAATGCCTGTAGAGAAAACGCTCCCTAAGCTCGTAGCAGGTGAGCCATACTGGGAGTCGGCCAGCAATGTGGGCGCAGCTTTCGGAGGCACGAATCAAATTGAGGACTTCCCCGTCCACCCACTAGTTAAGGGGCACACAGGACAAGCCCTAGAAGTGATGACCAAAAAAGGGGTACCACTCTTTGGCAAGGGCATCATCGCTGGAGCTCTCTACGCTGGCACTCTAGATGCAGGAGGTATGATGGTGAAGCCTCTAGAGGCTACAAAGTTTGGTCAGCCCGTCTTTGCCATACCACTCGCTATAAAGGGGTACTATCAGTGGCTCCCAGGCGAGAAATTAGTTGATGGCACGAAGAAGAACAAGGTAATCGAAGGGCAGGACGAAGCTACGATCGCTTGTGTCTTCTACAGTACAACAGACGATGACACTCCGCTCAACGGAACCAACCTCTACTCCGATCCTCGGATCCTAGCTAAAGTGCAACTACACCCCAAGCCCACAAAAGAGGGTGCGTGGACATCCTTTGAGGCAAAGCTAGAGATCGTCAATGAGGATGCCTACAAGCAGATAGACCTCCAAAAGGGCAAGTACCGCATGGCACTCATCTTCTCGTCTAGTGCTCGTGGCGATCAATTTATTGGAGCTATCGGCAGTCGCCTACGCATCGACGACTTTACAGTAACACTAG
This sequence comes from uncultured Porphyromonas sp., assembly GCA_902490315.1. GTDB lineage: Bacteria > Bacteroidota > Bacteroidia > Bacteroidales > Porphyromonadaceae > Porphyromonas. The sequence continues at coordinate 14,286 of CABUDK010000022.1, forward strand.
GCATACCCACCAAGAAGTAACCCGCTACAGATATGAATACACAGCAACTATACAGAGGGATTCTCGGCCTCTTGGTCGCACTCATCACGACGCCACTCTTGTGGGGTCAGAGTAGCAATGAGAATGTCGAGTTTGGCGTCAAAGCTGGACTAAACATCGGAGCTACCACGCCCCTACCTAAGCCTAAGGCGATCGACAAGATCTACACGTGGAATCCTCATATGAACATTGCTCTCAAGGGGTGGCTCTCCTACCAACTCCCCGACACCAAAGGGTGGCATCTAGACACAGGCCTAGAGATGGAGCGCAAAGGGATGTACGTCTGCACCCATGCGACTAATCTCAGGATCAACATGGGCGATGGCAAGGAGGCCGCTTGGGGGTTCTTTACGGGCAACAATAGCACCGAGTTCATCAACTACTACCTGACGATCCCGATGCTGGTTGCTTACCATACGAGCAAAGACAAGTTCCGTATGCAGGTGGGCTTTTACCTATCCTACCTGATGCAGCAAAGCTTTAAGGTGACACTCGATGGCGACGGCACGCTCAATGAACAGCCTATGGCTCCAGGACACCTCGTCGATTACGACCTATCGGATCACTTCAACAAGCTGGATATGGGTGTCAGGGTAGGCTTCGACTACTTCTTCCACCAGCGCCTCGGCGTGACCGCACAGCTCAATATGAGCTTCGAGCCAGCCCTGGATAGAAGCTTTACGATGATGCCATTCCCGCTCTACAACATCTACGCCTTTGCGGGCTTCGCCTATCGCATCTAAGTTCGGACGTACTACTATCTTATAGAAAAGACCGCACAACAAAAGGGTTCAATCGCTAAATGAGGCGGTTGAACCCTTTCTTTTTTGCATGCCAGGTCTCTCTGCTACACCACCACTATAGTTAGCCTAGGGGATTTCAGCGTGATGGATAATACAGAAGAGGTTTGATCTCTACGCTTCATTGCTCACTCGGAGCAACTCCTCGGAGGTGGTACCATTCTGTATGGTACGTCGCAGAGCCGAAGGTGGGAGCCCGAAGTTTTTGGAGCAGTAGCGTGAGAAACTCGATGGCGAGTTGAAGGATAGCTGAGAGGCTATCTCACCGATGGTGAGGTCATAGTCCTGGATGAGGAAGAGGATCTGCTTATTACTCTGCACACGTATCCACTGCTCAGGGGAGATGCCAAACTCCTCTCTAAATCGCTTGTAAAAGGAAGAGGGTGACATATAGACTCGCTCGGCTAGATCGGAGACTTTGGCATTGCAGGAAAATGCATTGATGACATCATTGTGAAACTTTGACACCCCCAGTATGGGCCACAAGAAGGCGGCCAGCTCCTCACGGCTGTAATAAGCCCTTAGGTTCCAAAAGAGCTCCTTGACCTTGAGCTCGTGTAGGTAAGCGCACTGTGCCTGATCATCGAGGTATATCTTGAGGGTAGCTAGTAGGGAGTATATAGCCCCTCGAACCTCTAGAGGCTCTGGACCGTAATCTATCGTTTGCTTGAGCTCCTCAAGCTGCTGCAGAGAGATCTTGTCGCAGATGAAGTCTATAACGTCAAAGTAAGCGATCATCAGCTCCCCCTCTGTACTCAGGATTGCCTTCACCGAAGTAGCTCGAGGGATAAACTTCATCTGCCCCTTTTCGAGCTTCCACAGCTCACCTCCCGCAGCTATGCGCACGGAGCCTCGCGTGCAGAAGAGGATCGAGTGGTACTCGGTCATCCCTTGATACGATCTCTGTGTGGAGCTATCGACAAGGATCCACCCACTATTGGCATGAGTTGCGTAGTGGTGGCAGGAGAGATGCTCGGGGGTATTGAATAGTGCCATAGATAGTCGTCTTAGGGTTAGTGGGTTGAGAGTGCTGACCACTCGATGAAACATCCCTGCGAAGCTCCGCACAAATAGAGGACAGCTTGAAGTAGTAGGCACCGTAACTCAAAGCCTACCACAACACTCTAGTAGCGTATCTTTACTTATAGACTAAAGTAAAAGAGCCACACTGGAGGTGCTTCATCCGCTCACCCAAAGAAGAAAAACAGTCCGAACGAAAGAGTCTAGACGATTCTTCTCATTTCAAAGGTAGTGAAAATATTCGTAACAACAAAGTAAGATACCCAACTCCTCAGGGCTGACGCATTATAATATAAACAGAGCAAGCTCATCTCAATCTCTCCCGATGAATTTTCAAATATCTCGGGGGATATTTTTGATTTTCTCCCGAAGGAATGGCGAATTTCTTCGGACTTATCATTTGATTCTTCCGAAGTTTCATTTGATTCTTCCGAAGAATTTTTTCTTTCCTCCGAGGAAATCGAAATTTCCTCGGGAGCTATTTGGGAAATTCTTCGGGAGAAATCCGAATCATCGGAGAGGTAGGCGTAATCAGAGAGGATTCGTAACCACTGTGTGGTGATACTCGAACCGTGTATTCCTAGTTATCGTCATGTGCAGCTTCTAGCAGACTGGTTATAATGCGTCAGCCCTGCCCAACTACGACTCCGCAAGTCTCATGAGTAGCCTACGCCTCTGTAAGTCTAGAACTTTTTGTACATTTGTACTAAGTGAGCGCAGCTTAGATAGTTCAGAGCTAAGAAGCTACGACAGATGTATCAATTAAAACGACCCATACAACTATGGCAAACAACAAGAGACTCTATCGCTCTCGTGAAGCGTGGATAGGAGGCGTATGCGGTGGCATCGCTGATTACTTCGGATGGGATCCGACGATCGTACGACTCATCTATTTACTCGCAACATTCACAACTGGTTTTGCGGGGATCCCCATCTACATCCTCTTATGGATCTTCGTTCCACTAGAGCGGTATCGCAACTATTAAAGGTCTTTGGCATCTAGCACTATGAGTTACCCGTTACTACATGAGCTACTCGACTTAGTCGAGAGGTACGAAGAGTTTCGTGGGAATGCTGAGCAGTCGATGAGCAACTTTCTGCGCTTTGCCGATCAGACCCTTGAGCAGCAGACAAACTCCGAGGAGCCAAAGGTAGGGATGGGTGGTCATGCCTATCTCAATGCAATGATAGCCCGTGACATAAGTTTCGTCTACCGCTATATGCGCTACTTCGTGCGTAAAGCGATCAAAGACCCCCCCCTACAGACCATCGATGAGTACTCCTATCTCATCACGCTCATGGCAAAGGGAGAGATGACCAAGACCGAGCTCAACAACTACAACGTAGTCGAAAAGACCTCCGGTAGTGAGATCATCCGTCGTCTACTTAAGAGTGGTCTGATCTCGCAGACGCGCAATCTCCAGGATAGACGCAGTCTGCTACTCAGCATCACGCCCAAGGGACGAGAGGTAGTCAAGGAGCTGCTACCTCGTATGCAGCAGAGTAGCGATCTACTCCTACGAGACCTCTCGTGGGATCAGAAGATCTTCCTCCACTCGCTCCATGAACAGCTCTACGAGAGCAATCATCCACTCTTTCTCACAGAGCGAGACTCTGATCTAGCAGAACTTGTCGAAAAGGTGCCTATCGACCACCACTCCTCTTCCGGAAGGAAATAATCTTTACTCTACCCTCTCTATCAATCCTGCTCTCCTATGAAAATGAACCATTTAGGCGATCTGCTTAAGCTTTTTACTACCACCTATCGGCACAAGACACTCCTACGCTATATGGATCGAACACCCGAGGAGCAGTGGCATGAGTGGAGTGGAGAGCAGCTAGCCGAGCAGACTATGCTGGCGGCACAGGCTCTCGTACGCGCTGGCGTGCAGCCTGGCGACCGGGTGGCAATCTACTCGCAAAACATGATGGAGGGCATCATCACCGAGCTGGGGCTGATGGCGATACGTGCCATCTGCGTACCACTATATGCCACTTGCTCGCCTGAGCAAGTAGCTTACATCACGGAGCATGCGGAGGTCAAGCTGATCCTCGTGGGGGAGCAGTTTCAGTACAACAATGTCTACCCACTCCTAGCGACCCACCCCACGCTACAGCAATTGGTCATACTGGACGAGCGGGTTGTACGTGACCCGACTGATGAGAGGAGCGAGTACTTTGAGACCTTCCTCTCGATGGGCGATGCGATGCCCTACGAGACCGAGGTGCGGGCACAGCTAGGTGCGGGGACGCCCGACGAGACCGCTGTCATCATCTACACCTCGGGCACCACAGGCACGCCCAAGGGAGTACAGATCACCCATCACATGATCCTGACGCAGGTGGAGCGACATCAGCAGCTCTTCCCGACGCTAAACGATCACGACGTATCGGTCAACTTCCTCCCGCTGAGCCATGTCTTCGAGAAGCTCTGGGTCTACTTTTGCCTTGCCACAGCTATCAAAGTGGTTGTTGTGACGAACCCAAAGCGCATCATGGAGCTGATGCCACAGATACGCCCCACGGTGATGTGCAATGTGCCACGATACTGGGAGAAAGTCTACCAAGGCGTACAGGAGCACATCGAGCAGGCGAAGCCTATGATGCAGCGCATCTACAGGAAGGCACTACGCGTGGGGCATAGGTATCATATCGACTACCGCATCCATGGGCGCAAAGCTCCGTGGGGCCTACGCATCTCCAATGCCCTCTACCGCTACACCGTATTCTATATCCTCAAGCGTGTCTTAGGACTGGAGCGGGGGCGCTTCTTCCCGACAGCGGGGGCTCCCCTCTCGAATGAGATCAACGAGTTCCTGCAGTCGGCCGGCTTTAACATTGTCGTCGGCTATGGGCTCTCCGAGTCCTCAGCCACAGTCTCCTGCTACCTACCGGGGCGCTACGTCATAGGCTCCGTCGGGGAAGTCGTGCCAGGTGTAGAGGTACGCATAGATCCCGAGACGCAAGAGATACAGCTACGTGGCGATACCATCACGCCTGGCTACTACCACAATGACGAGGCCAATGCAGCCGCCTTTACCGATGACGGGTGGTTCCGTACGGGAGATGCGGGACGGCTGGAGGAACGTACCCTCTACTTCACCGAGCGGATCAAAGAGCTATACAAGACGAGCAATGGTAAGTACATAGCTCCGCAGCAGATAGAGTCCCTCCTGAGCAGCAGTCCGCTCATCGAGCAGTGCGCTGTGGTGGCCGATGAGCGCAAGTTTGTCGCAGCACTGATCTATCCAAACTACGAGCAGCTACGTCGTCGGCTTCGTGATCGTGGTCAGGAGGCACTGGCCGAGCTCCCCACGGCAGACCTAGCGCAGCGTAGCGAGGTGTGCGACTTGCTCTTGAGTCATATAGAGCCTCTACAGGCACACTTGGCAGGCTTTGAGAAGGTCAAGCGCATCGCACTGCTTGCCGAGCCATTCTCCATCGAGGCGGGTACACTCACCCCGACGCTCAAGCTGAAGCGCAAAGCGATCCTTGAGCAGTATGCCGAGCTGATCGAAAAGCTGTACCTTTGACCCTCCATTTCACACAATATCAAAGAGCGCACGCCACACCTTCGTGGCATACGCTCTCTAGACAACACTATATATTATGATAACACAGGACCAACTAGCAGAGCTGTTGGAGCGCACGAAGGCG
>CABUDK010000023.1 GCA_902490315.1 uncultured Porphyromonas sp.
GTCTCATACTCATCGTCGCTAGAGCAGAGCACCACGATGTCTGCCTTAGCAGCGATAGCTGCATCGATACCCTCTTGGACTGTCTCAAAGCCGAGGTTGTCGATGAGCTTGTAACCGGCACAGCCGAAGAAGTTGCCCGAGAACTGTGAGCGAGCAAGTCTCATGGCGAGATTGCCGATCGTCAGCATGAAGACGACAGGCTGCTTGCCGCGCTCCGTCGTCAAGCGTAGCTCCTCAAACTGATTGGCACCACGGTCGAAGTTGAGGGGTTGTAGACCCTCTTGCTTTTCTCCAGCAGAGCAGCCGCACCCCGTCGTGATGACAGCGGGTGTCGCGAGCTTCTCGTGAGCGGTCTCTGTGAAGTTCGGGAATTCGTTGGTACCCAGTAGGGTCTCCTTGCGCTTTGCGACCGCTGCATGGCGCTCTGTATTAGCCTCCTGGAGATCACGCTGTAGTGCGCCCGTGGTGACAAAGCTCTCGAATCCGCCCTCGCTAGCGCTGATCTCGCCAAAGAGCTGCCAAGCATGCTCGGCGATCACATTAGTTAGTGTCTCTATGTAGTAAGAACCAGCAGCGGGGTCGACAACCTTGTCGAAGTGGCTCTCCTCGCTCAGGAGGAGCTGCTGACTGCGTGCGATACGTTCGGAGAAGTCTGTGCTCTCCTCGTAAGCAATGTTGAAGGGTAGGACCGTGATCGAGTCGACACCGCCCAGCGCTGCTGACATGGTCTCCGTCTGCGAGCGGAGCAGGTTGACATAAGCGTCATAGATGGTCATATTCCACTGCGAAGTGGTAGCGTGCTGGCAAATCTTAGCCACATCGCCCTTGTACTGGTCACCATGCGCCCCGATGATCTCGGCCCATAGCCAGCGCGCAGCACGGAACTTGGCCATCTCCATGAAGTAGCTCGAGCTAATGCCGAAGTGGAACTTGATCCTCCGAGCGATCTCCTCGACCTTGTGACCACGAGCCTCCATCTGGTCGAGTAGCTCAGCACCCCACGCGAGTGCATAGGCTAGCTCCTTGACGATGCCCGCACCAGCGTTGCTCAGCATCGAAGCCTCTACGATGTAAAGGCGCATCTGGGGGATAGGCTTGGCAATGTTGTAGAGCTGCTCTAGCGTGTCGTAGCGCCTATCGTCGACGACTCCCTTCATCAGCTCGCGCTTGAACGGGTTGTACTCGATAGAGCCTCTTACGGCTGCGCCATCGATCTTATGCTTCTGCACGTAGGCAACAAAGAGCTCTGCGAGCTCGACTGTACGGGAGATACAGGTTGAGAGATTGATCTCTACAGCCGTCAGGTCTATTCCCTTGAGGAGCGTTTCTAGAGTCTCGGCAGAGAGGATCGTCTTAGAGATGTTGAACCCGAGGGAAGTGACTCCCTTGTTGAGTATATCTAGCGCCTTAGCGTTCGCCTCGGCGGGATCCTTAACCTTAATGTCTTGGCGTACGAGCCACTCATTGTTTAGCTTCGTCGATCGCACGTAGGGGTATTCACCAGGTAGTGCTAGACGTGAGGCATATTGAGCAATGTCTTCGCGTCTGTACATAGGCTGTAGGTTAAAGCCTTCAGGCGTACGCCATACGAGCCGCTTGTCAAAGGAGGCACCCTTGAGATCGACTGTGACTTTCTCCAGCCACTGCTCTTTGCTTACGGGGGGGAAGTCCCCAAAGAGCCGTTCTCTTTTATTTGCCATATCGTATATGTGTGTGTTGTGTGAATTGATTACGCAAAGGTGCAGCAATGAGGACTCTCTCCTATCCGATAGAAGTTAGTCGACCATGTTGCTACCCGCAAAGATAACTATTTCTATTTATATAGAGCGTCACCCGTGCCTATTGTCATCACGACAATAGTGCCAAAGACTATAGATCTGTGAAGCTCTTGCGACGCAAGACGAAGTCGCGTCCGAGGTACTTCTCACGCACCAGAGCGTTCTCAGCGAGTTGCTCTGCCGTACCCTGAAAGAGTACCTTGCCCTCGAAGAGCAGATAAGCACGATCGGTGATGCTGAGCGTCTCATTGACATTGTGATCGGTGATCAGGATGCCGATGTTGCGCTGCTTGAGCTTAGCTACGATAGACTGTATGTCCTGCACAGCAATCGGGTCGACACCTGCAAAGGGCTCGTCGAGCATGATAAACTTAGGGTCGATAGCAAGGCAGCGAGCTATCTCGACACGTCTACGCTCACCTCCCGAGAGTCTATTACCCTGATTGGTGCGTACTTTGTGAAGTCCAAACTCATCGAGCAGTGTCTCCAGTCTCTCGTGCTGCTGCTCCGGTGTGAGTGGCGTCATCTCTAGCACCGCCTTGATATTGTCCTCTACCGAAAGCTTTCTAAAGACCGACGCCTCCTGCGCTAGATAACCGATTCCGAGGCGGGCACGCTGATAGACAGGGAGCTTCGTTATGTCCTGCTCATTGAGGTATATCTTGCCCCCATTAGGTACGACCAGCCCCACCGTCATATAGAAAGTGGTTGTCTTGCCCGCACCATTAGGGCCTAGCAGTCCGACGATCTCCCCTTGGCGTAGCTCGATAGAGACATCGTTGACCACGGTACGACTGCGGTAACGCTTCACCAGATGCTCCGTACGCAAGAGCCCCGTCTCACCTTTGTGGCGATCAGGAGAGAGTGCCTCAGCGGTATCTATAGTATCTGTCATAAGCTATACAAAGAGTAAGATGAGTAGCTGTGCGGTGATGATACGGACGAACATACCGAGCGGGTAAACCGTAGCATAGGCGACCGTGTGCCTGCTCCCTTTGAGTCTATCGCCGACCACCTCCAGAGCCATCGGGTTCGCCATGCTACCACACACCACCCCGCACATAGTAGCGTAGTCCCCCCGCTTGCGTCGTAGCATATACCAGCCGACCAGTAGGATAGGGAGCACCGTCAGCAAGGCGCCATAGCCGAGCCATACCAACCCTTGAGTACTAAAGAGGATATCAAAGAAGCCTGCGCCCGACGAGAGCCCCAGACAGCCAAGGTAGAGGATCAGTCCCAGCTGTCGTACCAGTAGACTAGCACTATTGGTGATGTAAGTAGTCACATGCATACGAGGGCCGAAGGCTCCCATAAGGATACCGATGATGATACCGCCACCAGCTAGCCCCAGACGTATAGGCATGCTCACACCAGGGATATAGAAAGGTATCATACCGACGAAAACGCTGATGAAGAGACCAATGAAAAGCCCCAGCAGGTTGGGAGCGTCCAAGTCCTTGATCTCGTTGCCGATTTTTGCCGCAACCGCATCGGTAGCCTCCTTGGTACCCACCACGGTCATACGGTCTCCCAGCTGCAGGTGCAAGTCGGGTGAGGTAAGCAGCTCGATACCCGCACGATCGATACGTGTCACATTGACCCTATAGTCATTGCGCAGATGTAAAGCACTGAGACGCACACCGTTGTACTCCTTGCGTGTGAGGACGAGCCGCCTAGAGACGAGACTCTGGTCCACACTATCCCAATCAATGTCAGAGCGGTTCCAGTCCCTCGCCATCTTCTTACCGAAGAATAGCTCTAGCCTAGGCACCTCTCGCTCGTCTGACACGATTAGCAAGCGATCTCCCTCCTGTAGCTGCGTCGAGGAGTCGGGAGACATAGCCTTGCCATCACGCCATATACGACTGATTACAAAGGGCGTCCCTGCGATCCGTGAGACCTCCGAGATCGTCTTGCCGACGACCCCCATATTCATCACCTCGTACTCGCTAAAGAAGGCTGCGCGCTCCTCCTCGTCGGACTGTCCCTTGGCACGTTTCTTTGCTAAGGGGGCTAGTACATAGAGCGCTAGTATGACCCCCACCACACCAAAGGGGTAGGTGATCGCACACGCCAGTGCCATCTCTGCCAGCATGCTCTGCCCCTCGGTACCGACACTCGGCAGACTACTCTGCGCCGCAGCTAGCGCCGGCGTATTGGTCGTAGCACCCGACATGATGCCGACCCACTGGCTGATGGGCAGCTCCGAGACGAAGAAGAGGGCCACGACGAGCGCCAGGTCGACCACCACGATGAGGAGCGAGTCGAGATTGTCCCGTATGCCACCCTTCTTGAGTGAGGGAAAGAAAGCAGGTCCCACCTGAAGACCCAGCGCATAGATAAAGAGGATCAACCCAAAGTTCATCCCAAAGTCTAGCGTCCTCGCCTCTAGCGTGATACCCCAGTAGGAGAGCAGGATGCCAACGAAGAAGACGAAGGTCACCCCCAGGGAGATACGGGCTATACGGATGCGAGCTAAGAGCAACCCCACCAGAGAGACCAGTGAGATCACAATAATCGATTGAGGCACCGATGGTATGACGAAGAGTTCGTTGAGAAAAGCTCGCAGACTATCCATACATGTAGCTAGAAAGTATAAAGTAAGACCCCTCCTCAGGATCCGCACAGATGGGAGCGCATCGCGCTGACGACGACACTCCAATGTCGTTACGCAAAGGTACACAGAATCAGATTAACGGACCATATCGATACGAGACTTCAGGTGACAGCGAACTACGTGTCACCTCTGATCTCCACGGAGGAATTTTCGAATAGCTCCCTGGGAAATAAAAAATTCTTCGGACTTATGATTTGATTCTTCCGAAGTTTCGTTTGATTCTTCCGAAGTTTCTTTGAATTCCTCCGAAGAGATTTTTCTTTCCTCGCTGGAGAATGATAATTCCCTACCGAGGAATTGCATCTGATGACGTAAAGTTGGTGGGGTGCTGTTTGCTTTTTAGAAGGAGAATGCTTAATTTCGCACTTGTATAGGGCAGTTGTTAGTAGCTCCTTACGCATCCTCCCGCAGTCTCTACATCCTGTAAATTTCGTAGAGGAGGTGAGAGGTCGAGGATCATAGAGATAAGCTAAGACAATGTCCCAATATTATACTGCAGACACTATAAATACATACACTAATACAGCTTATGAAAAGACTATTACCTATTCTACTCTGCTTCTTGGCACTAGCAGTGCCAAGGCTCTATGGTCAGGAGACTCACACGGTCACCTTCTCCGCTGAGCCCGCTAGTGAGAAGAATTATGTGGCCGTCAAGGACTATGACACCTATGAGGAAATCGCTTCAGGGACCGCCGTAAAAGACGGAACCCAAATTTCGGTCTATGCTTACTGTGATAAAAACAAATACGCATTTGACTACTGGGAGGTAGATGGCGTACGTAGTGAGGAGTTTCAGACGGACAAGATCAAAGGTTACGTAGTGACAAAGGACGTCACTTTCGTGGCTCACTTTCGTGAGCTGGAGATGCTACCTATCACCTTCTCTGCAAATGGCCCTGGTACCATAGAGGGAAAAAGTTATGGTGTTGTGACAAAGAGCGGTGATAAAATCATCGAGAATGCTTACGTAGTCTTCGTTGCAACGCCTAATGAGAACGCTGAGATAGTAGACTGGACCATCAATGGGGAGCGCACGAAAGCTGGGAAGACAAAAGTCTCCTACAAGGTCGAAAGAGGCAAGCCAAACACAGTCGTGGCTAACTTCAAATCGACGGCACCTGCAGGGCACACCGTCAAATACTCTGCTGATCCTGCAGAGGGCGGTACCGTCAAGGCAACTTACTTCAAGGACGGGAAAGAGGTATCTCTAGTCTCTGGAGAGACACTCCCCGAAAGCTCTTATATCACTTTCAAAGCTGAGGCAAACGAAGGTTATGAGTTCGAGAAGTTTACGGTCAACGGTATAGACGCTCCCGAGGACTTTGCCAACCCAGGACAGTACGCAACGGAGCTTTCTGTAGATCTCAATGTAGTCGCTATATTCAAGAGTACAGCTCCTGCTGAGGAGTACACGGTGACCTTTGCTGCTGATCCTGCCGAGGGTGGTACGGTTACAGCAACGCGTTATGACAGTGACAAGGACGAAGAGGTTCCCTTTGAGACGGGTGCCAAGTTCTCTGGTGATGAGAATTATCTCACCTTTACAGCAAAGGCTAACGACGGCTATGAGATCGTAAGCTGGATCGCCAACGGTAAGGATGTCACGCCTAGCGATCCTAAGAAGCTTGGGGAGCTCGAGTATCAAGCTAAGGCGGCTCTCGACCTCAAGGTGGTCTTCAAGAAGCTTCAGAAGAACTACGTTGTCACGCTGCAGAGCAATGCTCATGGTACGATCTCTATCAAGGAGGATGTAGACCTAAAGGCTGTACCTGAAGGTACCAAGCTCACGGTCGTAGCTAAGGGTGCCAACGACAAGTGCGAGCTCAAGTCGCTTAAGGCAAACGGTAAGGATATCCTCAAGGATAAGACCTTTACGGTTACTGAGGATGTGACGGTCGTTGCTGAGTTTGTCGACCATACTGGTGTTGATGCAGTCACCACGACTACGCTCTCTATCTATCCTAATCCTGCTAAAGAGATTGCTACCGTCACAGGCCTAGCACCTGAGACTGCTGTAGCTCTCTACATGCTAGATGGACAGCTGATCACCCGCCTACGTGCCGACCATGCTGGTAGCCTACAGATCGATCTCACCGCTCTGAGCGATGGCACCTATCTAGTAGTCACCGATGGCGCTACACAGCGACTCGTCGTCAAGCACTAATGCCTATACTAAGACTATGAGCACCATCCGTTAGTCATCTCGATTGCGAGTCATACTGACTGGGTAGATCATAGTTGACCTGCTTTAGGATAACTACGGAGAAGGTTCCAATCTTGCCCTGTGGTTACCCACAGAAATAACTATCGGAGATTGTTGCGTGCGACAGTCTCCGATAGTTGTTTTTTACTCAGACGGGTAGTCTGCAGCTACCTATAGGTAGGTATTGAGTAATCGACAGATCATTTGTATCTTTGCTTGCGGTATCTATTAGTCGCAGCGACACACTAAAATCAAAAAAACACTCTGTCTATGAATCCCCCGACCCTCCTCAACCATCCCTTCGATGCTCAAACCTCTCTGAGCAAGTTGATCTTGACGCACTATGATCTGCTCATGGTGATCACCCGCTTTGGCATCCCACTAGGCTTCGGCGATAAGAGTGTCGATGAGGTGTGTCAAGCCAATGGCGTCGACACGAATACGCTCCTCGCTGTCGTCAACATGCTGACGACGCAGTCGGACACGATCCCAGGGGAGCTGCTACACGAGATATCGGCGGAGTCACTGATAGCCTATCTGCAGCGATCGCATCACTACTTTCTGGACTATAAGCTACCAGATCTACGAGGAAATCTTTTCACTGCAGTTGAGGAGGGTTCGCCAGAGGTGGCGGCCCTGATCCACCGCTTCTACGATGCTTATGTGGAGGAGGTACACAAGCACATGGGATACGAGGATGAGGTGCTCTTCCCCTATGTGCATCGGCTGCTCAAGGGGGATCGTGATAAGAACTACTCGATCGATGAGTTCGAGAGTAGACATGATCACATAGAGATGAAGATCACCGACCTCAAGAATATCTTGATCAAGTACTACCAGTCGATGGGAGACTATGCGCTGACGAATGTCCTGCATGAGCTTTTTACCACCGAGAGCGACCTGATGTGGCACAACCATATCGAGGACTGTCTCTTCGTGCCGCTTATCAAGCAGATCGAGGAGACACTCCAAGCTAGCAACAGACACGCATAAACGACTCCAACGGATGCAACACACGATACTTATCATCGAGCCTCACAAGCTCCTCGCTTATGGCTTGCAACTAGCACTACGTAGAGGCTTCCCCGACTCTTCCGTGCAGCTATGCGTGGATCTACTCGATCTAGATGCGCTGAGGCAGCATATCACATTCATAGCACCAGACATAATCATCGCCAACCCGCTCCTGACGGGGATACAGTATCACGCCGAGCTACTCACCGCAGGCAAGGAGCCTACCATCGTCGCGATCAATCACAACTTGCTTCCAGAGGATCTCTATAAAGGTTATAGCTTCGTCTGCTTACCGACGGTCGAACCACAGAGCTTGATACAGCAGATACAAGAGGCTGAGCAACCTGAAGTCGAGGAGGCGGAGAGCACTGATTCGAAGCAGACACCCCTCTCGCAGCGTGAGTGCGAGGTGGTCACATGGGTGGCTCGGGGACTGACCAATAAGGAGATCGCAGATGTGCTCCATCTCTCGCCACACACGGTCGTGACACACCGACGCAACATCGCTGCCAAGCTAGACATTCACTCGCCCAGTGGTCTGACAATCTACGCTCTGATGAACAATCTGATCTCCATGGAGGAGGCCAAGGGGATCTGACGCTAGTCGACGAGCCGTCCCTTGTCTTGCGACTAAACTGTATGGTCGCGCTTAATCTGATTATGAAGCGTCGGTGCTAGTATAGGATACGCTTTATTGCTCTATTTCGTACCTTTGTGGCATATCTAAGATACTTATCTTCTTATGACCTCAAAAGATTCAGATCAGATACGCTCCATCGCACAGTCGGTAGCTCATCGTTTGCTAGCTATTCAGGCTGTCGAGCTTCGTCCAGACGCACCCTTTACATGGGCCTCTGGGTGGCTTAGCCCTATTTACTGTGACAATCGCAAGACGCTCTCTTACCCCGAGCATCGCAGCTATATCAAGCAGGCCTTCGCACTCCAGGTGAGCGACCGCTACCCCGATGCTGAGGTGGTGGCTGGCGTTGCCACGGGAGCTATCTCGTGGGGAGCCTTGGTGGCAGACGAGCTGGGGCTGCCCTTCGTCTATGTACGCTCCTCGGCTAAGGATCATGGCAAGCAAAACCTCATCGAGGGCTATCTACCCGAGGGAGCTCGTGTCGTAGTCATCGAGGATCTGATCTCTACGGGCGGCAGCAGTATGAAGGCTGTCGAGGCGCTGCAAGCAGCAGGAGCGCAGGTCGAGGGACTCATGGCGGTCTATACGCATGGCTTCGCTGAGGCCGAGGATCTCTTCGCCAAGGCTGGCGTAGAGATGCGCACCCTGACCGATTACAACGAAGTAATTCGCCAAGCGGTCTCTGCCGGTTACGTCTCTGAGCATGACCTAGAGATGCTTGCTCAGTGGCGCGAGAACCCGAGTCAGTGGGGACGCTAGCATTTACGACATCTTAGCTTACACATCCCATTCCTATGACGATACAAAGCCAACCCGTCGCCTCTACTTATAGCTGTGAGGCGATCTATCGTAAGATTAGCGACCTGACCAATCTTGAGGAGGTCCAGCAGCTCCTAGAGGAGAAGCAGGTCACGGTCTCCTCACTCAGTAGCGATCGCTGCGAGGTGCAGGCGCAGGTGATGATGTTCCCGGCAAATCTCGCGCTTGTTGTCTCGGAGCGTATCCCCACCGAGGAGGTGCGCTATCAGATCGAGCACGATATGATGCCCGCCAATGTCTCCATACGACTGACTCCCCAAGAAGCTGGAGGTAGCACCTTAGTCGTCTCACTAGATGCCAAGCTCAATCCCTTTGTTGCTGGCATGGTACAGCCCCACCTAGAGGAGGCGGTGCAGTACATTGCCAATATGCTGGGGCAGATGCGCTACGACGCATAGAGTCTAAAGCTAGAATCAGGACAAGGATGAGGGGTATCCGCATAATGCTTTTATCGCTTATGACGCTCCTACTACTGGGGTGTCAAGGCGAGGTGCAGTACGCCACGCCCCTGCGTCCTATACACTACCCGATATACTTCGGCAGTGCCGAGGGGCGTGCGCTCACTCCCGTCGGTGGTTACCTACGCATCACCAACCCCTCGACAGCAACGTCTGCCATTGGCTTCGGAGGCATCCTGGTCATTCACGGCTTCGCAGGGAGTGGTATGGCCGATTACTACTACGCCTACGACTTAGCCTGCCCTAAGGAGCTAGACCCTACGATCTCTCTGATGGTCAATGAAAAGCTCGAGGCGGTCTGCCCGAAGTGTCATAGTCGCTTTAGCATCGTATATGGCGGAGGGACGCCTGTCCAAGGACCTGCCCAAAGTCCGCTCCTGCCTTACCGTGTGCTACCCATCGATGGGGGTATACTGATCACCGCACCTGAACTATGAGTAAGCTAGTCCGACATACCCTTTGCCTCCTCTTCTTGTGGAGTCTCCTAGCGACAGCCGTCAGGGCGCAGTCTCGCTACGATTACGACATACCGCTACCCGCTTTTGATAAAGATCCCCACGAACTCATCTATCGTGGTGAGACGCTCCATAGCTATCTGATCAATCCCTATACGGGAGCGCTCTATGCGGCACGTCCCGATACGCTCAGCACGCTCTTTCACGATCAGGTGAAAGCGGAGAGCCGCTCCATCGTGATGGCTTACCTAGGCAACTTGAGGTCGCCTTGGATCGATATGGACTACTTCAACCGATTACGTCCGCAGCATCGCTTCCTCTACGATCAGACGCTCTCGGGCTTCGTGTGGGATGAGTCTAGGCGACTTTTCTACCGTACGAAGACTCCTTTCTCCAAGCTCTTCTACCAGCGCAATGGAGATGCGCAGAGACGTGAAGAGCAGTTTGACGGAACGATAGCGTTCAACCTCAGCAAGCGTCTAGCGATGGGGGCCGACTTCAACTACACCTACTCGCCAGGTTACTACATAGGCAACCGCACCAAGAGCTGTGACTACCGGCTCTTTGCTGCGCTGACCCTAGACCGCTACGAGGCGTATCTCTCGGGCGGGGGAAACTTCGCACGTATCACAGAGAATGGCGGTATCATGGCGGATGCCTATGTCAACGATCCTAAAAGGAGCCGATCTGGCAGACGTAATCTAGAGAGCCACGAGATCCCGGTCCGTCAGGCGGAGCGTGTTTGGAACGGCATCGACGACGCGCACGTCTTCTTCTCGCATCGCTACAACTTTGGTTCCTATCGTTCTCGTAGCGCTAGTGACTCACTAACGATCTTTGGCGAGCATCGCACCGAAGCCGATACGATGCGCTTCGTGCCGATAGCTAGTGTGGGGCATATCTTGAGCTTTACGCAAGGCATCCACCAGTATGTAAACCGTAACCAAGCCACTTGGGATCAGTATCCCAACCACTACTCCTACATGCACGAGGGCCCCTCTGGAGCGCTCGACTCGCTCTATGTATTGCCAGAGGATAGTACCCGGCGGTGGCAGCTGAACAATAGCTTCGTCCTCTCGCTCCGTGAGGGCTTCAGATCGTGGGTCAAGTTTGGTCTGGAGGCTTACGTGCGGCTGGAAAACAAGTACTACTACAACCCCGACTCGATCTATCAGGAGAAGCCAGGATTTAGCACCATGGATGTAGTCGTGGGGGGACGTATAGCGCGCATGACTGGACGCTTGCTCAACTTTGATGCGCATCTCGAGAGTACCATCCTAGGCGAAAACATCGGCTCCGTACTGGCGCAAGGTGGTATCAGTACCTCATTTCGTCTCTGGAGCTTCCCCGTGGGATTGCGTGCCTGGGGCAACTTTGAGAATCGCCGCCCGGACTACTTCATACGGCACTTCCACGGCACTTTTCACCGCTGGGATGTGGACTTCGGCTATGAACGCCGACTAGCCTTCGGCGGGCGACTCACGCTCGACAAGCTAGGCACCTCGCTGAGCGTCGAGACAGCGACCCTGCAGAATCAGCTCTACTGGACTTCGCAAGGGATCGTCGAGCAGTGCGCTGATCCGATACAGATCCTCTCGGCACGGCTGCTGCATGGCTACAAGTGGGGTTGGCTCGCTTGGAGACTGCAAGCCCTCTACCAGCTCTCCACACGTCAGGAGGTGATGCCCCTGCCGACGCTAAGCCTCTACGGGGCGCTCTACACAGACTTCTTCTACGCTCGTGTCTTACGGGTTATGCTGGGCGTGGACTGTCGCTGGCATACACGATACCATGCTCCGTACTATGAGCCCGCGGTCATGCAGTTTATCAATCAGACGGAGACGATGTATGGCAACTTCCCCCATCTGAACGCATTCGTCAGCTTTCAGCTCAAGCGTGCGCGCTTCTTTGTCGAGTACTACAACATCGGCGACCTCTTTATTTCTCCCTCGGAGCGCTTCTCCGCAGCGCACTACCCAATCAATCCCCCCGTCATCCGCCTCGGCATCTCCCTCGACCTGAACAAGTGATATCCACGTAAAGAATCGAGACGACGCCCTGTAGGGACGCACGGTCTGTGCGTCCGTCCCCGTTAAAACCACGATGCTGTAACCTTTGATACAACGGACGCACAGACCGTGCGTCCCTACATGTCGCTACACGTCTTGCGTTGACACAGCAATCTGTTTTGTATCGTGCTCTCTTTGTAGTAGATACGAGTTCCAAAGTTGGTTCCTCTCTTGGAACTTTTTAGTTCCAAGAGAGGAATTCTTTAGTTCCAAGGCAGGAACTTTTTAGTTCCAGCGGAGGAACTTTTTAGTTCCAGCGGAGGAACTTTTCGGTTCCAAGGGAGGAACCGTTCATTGGACAGCTGTGATTTCGTATCTTTGTCCCGTAAGCAGAGACTGCTGGAGTGGTCTCGTCGCTACATTGACTGCATAACGAAATAGGTGTACCCTGAATGAATACACATCAACGACAGCAAGCGTGGTGGCTCTACGGCGGGCTAATGCTCATCTTTGTGGCGCTCTTGTGGTGGGTCGCTGCTACTGACCAGGCTATGAGTGGCTCCTCGGAGGCTCTCGTCACGGCTCCTGTAGCTACGACTGAGTCTCTGAGCGAACTTCCTGAGGGGACTTCACTACCCCAGGGGGCTACGACCCTTTCGCCTGCGGGAGAGGCTTCACCGTGGCAATCGTTTGTCGCTTCGGTGCGCGCTCATGCCGCCTCAGACATAGGGATGCTGCTGATCCAGTTGGTCGTCATCCTGCTCGTGGTGCGTGTCGTGGGGTGGCTCTTCGCACGGTTGCGACAGCCGACGGTCATCGGGGAGATCCTTGCTGGTATACTGCTCGGTCCGAGCCTGTTGGGAGCCGTATGGCCTGAAGCGATGGAGACGCTCTTCCCCGTACACAGCTTGGGCAATCTAGAGCTACTCAGTCAGTTCGGACTGATCCTCTTCATGTTTACCATCGGTATGGAGCTGCGTATGAAAGACCTCAAGGGTCAGGCGCAGCAAGCTTTCATCATCAGTCAGTCGGGGATTATCTTTCCCTTTATCCTAGGCATCCTGCTCACTTATGGGCTCTATAGTCGCCCTGAGCTACTGAGCGAGGGGAGTAGCTTCTTGTCGCTCGCCCTCTTTGTGGGCATCTCGCTCAGCATCACCGCCTTCCCCGTCTTGGCGCGTATCATCCAGGAGCGCTCGCTCTCGCATAGTCACCTAGGACGCTTGGCGCTCTCGACCGCAGCCATGGGAGACATCGTGGCGTGGCTCATGCTGGCTGCCATCATGGCGGTCAGCCAGGGGGGAAGCTTCACGAGTGCCCTCTACAATATGCTCTTCCTCGCGCTCTATTTGGCGGTTATCTTTGGCATCTTGCGACCACTCTTCGGACTCCTCGGGAGACGCGTGAGACATCGTGAGGTGCTCTCCAAGTCGCTCATGGGGCTCATCTTCATCCTCCTTATGGCGAGCGCCTACTTCACCGAGATCATGAGTATGCACGCCCTCTTTGGTGCCTTCATGCTGGGGCTTGTCATGCCAGAGAACCTAGACTTCCGAGTGATTGTCAAGGAGAAAGTCGAGGATGTCGCCCTCCTGCTGCTCCTGCCGCTCTTCTTCGTTAGCTCAGGCTTGCGCACAGAGCTGGGCTTGGTCAATACGCCTCAGCTGTGGGGCCTCTTCCTGATCTGTACGCTTGTAGCGGTTATTGGCAAAATGGGCGGCACCTACCTAGCGGCACGAAGCTGTGGCATACAGCGCCGCGAAAGCCTTTACCTAGGGGCTTATATGAACACCCGAGGGCTGATGGAGCTGGTCGTACTGCGCATCGGACTGGACCTAGGAGTTCTCTCGCCGGTCCTCTTTACGATCCTCGTGATGATGACGCTCGTGACGACCATCATGACCGCTCCGACGCTACAACTGATCGACTGGCTCCTCAAGAAGAAAACACCGCAGAGCCTGGAGCACGCAGCAGGTCAAGTCCTCATCTCGTTTGGTCGTGCCGAGACGGGCGTGACGCTCTTAGAGTTCTTCCATAGGCTCTGTGGCGGCACCTCTCCACAAGTGGTTTGTACGCTGATGCACGTCACCACCGATACGGACATTAGCACCATCGATGCGGACCACTACTACGCCAGTAGCTTTGCAGCGCCGATGGAGATGGCCAAGCAGCTAGACCTCTCCGTAGAGCGTAAGTATGAGATTGCGGAGTCGGTCCCTGAGGCGGTTCTCTCGCACGCTAATCATATCCAGAGCAACCTGCTCCTCCTCGGAGCGAGTGTCAACCTCTCACAAGACAAGAAAGACCGCGATCTGGTAGCTTATAGCGATAAGCTAACCCGTCGGTGGAAAGTTGTGACTGGTCGTCGCCGCCAAGCGAAGAAAGAGCAGAGCTCGCACTCCTTTGAGGAGATTATCGCCACCTTTGCTCATGAAGCGCCTTGCTCGGTCGGTATCTATGTGGACAATGGCCAGACCCCGATAGCGCATCCGCTCGTGCTGATGCAGCGACCTGAGGATCGGGAGCTACTACTCGTTGCCGAGCAGGTGTCAGAGCGTGCCGATAGCCCGATCACGCTGATGCCCCTCTCGTCACATCTCGCCAAGCCTGAGACAGAGCTGACGGATCGTGTGTCGTGGAGCCGAGAGACCTTTGCTGAGCAGGTCGATCTGAGGGCTTACGACTTCGCGCTCATTGCTTACGATGCGTGGGCAGCCCTCACGCCAGCACAGCAAGAGCTACTCCAGCAGTTGCCCTCTTACCTCATTCTAGACATTGACGAGGCGACCATCGAGTTGCCGACGATACATCGTCCTACTACGGGAGCCGTCTCTTATCTTGGTAAAGTATCTTAACGATGAAACGTGAGAAAGGCACTCCTCGCCAAGTGAATCCAACGCAGATGACACCGCTCTGGGCGCAGCAAGACCCGTGGCTTGCGCCCTACTATGAGACGATCGCTGCGTGGCAAAGCTATATCGCAGCGCGTCGGCAGCTGCTTGTCGGCTCGCAGAGCCTCTCGAGCTGGGCGTGTGGACACCTTTACTTTGGGCTGCATCGCACAGAGTCGGGGTGGACACTGCGTGAATATGCGCCAGCAGCTAAGGCAGTCTACCTACTCTGCGACGCTAACCAGTGGCGTCAAGATCCGATCTATCGATATGTTGCTAATGAGGAGCGGCCAGGTGAGTGGCTCCTCAAGCTACCCGCCACAGCGCTGCATCATCTAGACTACTACAAGCTCCTTATCTGCACCGACGATGAGGAGCTAGAGCGCATACCAGCCTACGCACATTATGTGGTGCAGGATCCGCGTGACTACACCTTCTGCGCTCGTGTCTGGGCGCCCGAAGAGCCGTACCTAATGCAGGCGCCAGCACCTGAGCGTCCCGACACCTTGCTCATCTATGAGTGCCACATAGGGATGAGTGGCGAGGAGATGGGCGTGGCGAGCTACGAGCAGTTTCGCACGGAGCGACTGCCTTACATTGTCTCGGCGGGCTACAACACGCTCCAGATCATGGCGGTGCAGGAGCACCCGTACTACGGTTCGTACGGCTATCACGTCTCTAACTTCTTCGCTCCGTCCAGTCGCTTCGGCACGCCCGACGATCTCAAGCGCCTGGTCGATGAGGCGCACGCCTTGGGGCTCTACGTCATTATGGACTTGGTCCACTCGCATGCTGTGCGCAACGAAGCTGAGGGCCTGGCTCGCTACGATGGCACGCGGACGCTCTTTTTTCACGAGGGGAGCCGTGGCGAGCACCCACAGTGGGACTCGCTCTGCTTCGACTACGGCCGTGGCGAGGTGGTACACTACCTCCTCTCCAATTGCCACTACTGGCTCACGGAGTATGGCTTCGATGGCTTCCGCTTCGACGGGGTCACCTCGATGCTTTATGAGGATCACGGCTTGGGGAGACCTTTCCTCACCTATGCGGACTACTACAGTGGCAATGTAGACCGAGATGCGCTGACCTATCTGACGCTCGCCAACGAACTTATCCACGCTGTCAAGCCCTCGGCGACGACTATCGCCGAGGAGGTGAGCGGGCTACCAGGGCTGTGCGAAAGCCAAGCCACCGAAGGCTACGGCTTTGACTACCGCCTGGCGATGAATGTGCCGGACTACTGGATCAAGCTGATCAAAGAGCAGCCTGACGAAGCCTGGAATCCGGAGAATATGTGGTACGAACTGCGCAATCACCGTCCTACGGAGCGAACGATCTCCTACGCTGAGAGCCATGATCAGGCACTCGTCGGAGACAAGACCATCATCTTCCGACTCATCGACAGCGATATGTACTGGCATATGCAGCAGAGCGACTACAACGATCGGGTGATGCGTGGCATAGCGCTCTGCAATATGATCCGTCTGATGACCTTCGCCACGATGTGCGGTGGTTATCTCACCTTCATGGGCAATGAGTTTGGACACCCCGAGTGGATCGACTTCCCTCGTGAGGGCAATGGCTACTCCTACCAGTACGCTCGTCGTCAGTGGTCACTACAGGCTAATGACTTACTGCGCTACAAGCAGCTAGCCTACTTTGACAAAGGGATGCTCTCGCTCTGTAGCTTGACGCCCCGCTTTGCAGAGCTCTCGGACTACTGCTACCACAGTCACACGGAGCGACAGGTTATCGTCTTCATGCGGGGTGACGGTTACCTCTTTGCCTTCAACTTTAGCCCCACGGAGAGCTACGTCGACTATCCCATAGAGGGCGTGCCCGCGGGACAGTATATGCTACTCCTCGACAGCGATGCGGTCGCCTGCGGAGGCTTCGGACGTATCGATGCCAGTGTCACGCATCACACTCGCACCACCGCCGAGGGTGGCACCGAGCTACGACTCTATCTGCCCTCCCGCTCAGCGCAAGTCTACCAACGCAAGCCGTAACAGCTCTTTCGTAAAAATTGTGTGGGCAAACACTATCACTCATTCATCGTCTCATAGATGAGAACCAGAGCAAAGGTACTGTGACAGACAACTAGGGTTATACTCAGATGTACTCGACATTGGTCTGTAAACCCGCAAGCGTTTTAACTATTTACGAAGAGAAACGACATCACTACTAGTGAACATTTGTCGGATACAAGGTCTATAATCCTCTAGTCTCTAAGAGAGGTCGTCTAGTCAGAGTTTTGGGTTCTAGTCTATAAAGTACGAATTGAGATCCTTTAGCTCCGCCTCAAGGACTTTGTCCATTTCTTGTTCTAAAAATGCCTGTTTGACTCGTGTCATAAATCTAAAGTCAGAGAATAAGCGATATAAGCTCACCAATAATCCTCCAACATCTAGTTTAAGGTAGTCTTCACTTCCTATGGCATAAGCTAGGTTACCAGCGGAAGACAATGCGTTAGATATGCACAAGATCTTTCTTGTTCGAACCTCGTATAACTCTCTTGAGCCATCCTCTTTTTCGTTATAAAAAAGGCCATGCACAAGACTTATAAGCATATTGATTAGTATGCTGACCCCTGCTTGAAAACCAATAATTTTAATGTCCTTTAGCAAGCAGAGGCTGTCATACTGGCTTCGATAGAGCTTGCCGGCTAGATTTTCTGAAAATGAAGATAGCAGAGGGACTGGAAGTCCTAACTTAGTAAACGCATCAGATTTCAGATGAACATATTGGGCAAAGACACCGGCGGGTAGTCGTAACCAATCTTCTCGAGTGCTATCAAAGACCTCATAGAATATAGTTGGTAAACTTACATCCTTAGAGAAATGAGGCCCGCCAACTCTGCTAATTCTATATGAATTGTAGTTAGACAAGGTACAGGTGTCTGTAATAAAGTTAGCTGTACCAAAGATCCACCCTAATATAGGATCATGCCCGAGAGTCTTATACCTATGAAATTTGCCTCCCAGGTTCTCTCCAAAATCGGGAGAACCTACAGTAGTGTCATATGGAGCACTGCTAAAAATTATCTGCTCCCAAGACTTGTAAGACTTCAGACTTTCTTGATGACCATGTCGTTGAAATTGTTGTTGAAATCTTTTGTTAGACCTATGAACTTTGTCTCTGAAGATTTTGTCGTCATGTGGAAGACGTGAGTTCGCATCAATCGTTTGCCCAAGATTTCCCATTAGTTTTTGAATAATGAGCCAACGTGCCGTTTGTAGAGCGGTTGCAAGAGTGAGAAATGCTAAGTCCGTCTTATTGAGGATACTTGTTTTAGTCGAAAACTCCGCATTGATTCGTTTGACCTCATCAATACAGAAGTTGAACTGCTCTTGAGACAAAAGATCTTCAATCTCAACCTCTACTTGTACTTCTTTGTTAGCTTGTTCAACGCACTCTTCCCAAAAGGGAATGTCAGATTTACTTACTTGTAGTTTTGAGGGCTCAGTTGCAGTAGCTGTCTGTATATGAGCATCTGACACATTCTGCTGCTTAAGAAGAGCTTCTGTCCGTGCGTGGATCCCCTCAAGATCAGAGTTCTGTGAGTTTAAGCTAGTTTGCAGTCTCTCAAGTTGCTGTTCTTGCATTTTGAGGACTTTCAGGGTCTCTTTTTCTGATTCTGTGTATTCAAATCGTCCCACTTTGTCTATTAGGCTTTTTCAATTTGCTTTTTCGATTTCTCTAAGAGCTCTAGCATACTATTAAGATTGTCTATCTCAACACTGTTTTGAGCATTTATAGACTCTAGCTTTCGTATGACGGCTTGCTGATGAGCAATGATCTCTCGGATCGCTCGTTCTTTTTCTTGTTTTCTTTCTTGGGCTTCTTTATACTTTCTCCAGGCAAATAAAGATGTTGACAAAGCAAATAAAGATGTTAGCCAGACGAACAAAGATGATGACAAGCCAAGCGAAGCTGAGTTTAGAGTGAGAGGAAGAGATCCCCTAGCTAGAAAACTAATCGTAGAATTCAACCCTAGCTCTTTAGCTGCTTTGCTCGGAGATTGTAGGGGATTAGCTACAACATGCTCTGAAATTCTGCTGAGATCTCCGACGAACTCTTGAAGACTTTGATATTGCATAATGACGGAATCAAAAACTCGTGCTCAAAGGCACTAAACTTGTATTTCTAAACACTCTATCTGCCCTCCCGCTCAGCGCAAGTATACTGCCACGGGCGGTAATAGTAGCAAAACAATACGAGTAACGACTTGCATATGAACTTAGAAAGCAAATCGTTACTCGTTGTTTATGTGTGAGCTTTACTTCTCGAACTCGATGTCGATGTCGAAGGACTCATGCCAGGGCAGTCCCTGACGAGCTACCTCCTCGAGGAAGGGATCTGGGTCAAACTGCTCGACGTTGAAGACGCCAGCGCCACCCCA
>CABUDK010000024.1 GCA_902490315.1 uncultured Porphyromonas sp.
GCCAAGAGGGCGAGCTGATACAGCGCTGGGTACTCCAACTAGCGGGCTGCACCTGTCCCGTGGAGCGTCTCTGGATCTCTTCGCTGACAGATCAGTCGATCCGCGAGGGCTTTGCCAACTTGCGTCCCAGCAAAGAGCTAGACACGCTCTACTACGCCGGTTTGGCACGTGCCATCGGCGACTGGCTCCTGGGGATCAATGGGACACGTCTCTACACCCTCACCGATCGCTATGGCAGTAGGCAGCGAGGCGTTCGCTCGGTAGGACGTGTGCAGACACCGACACTGGCGCTAGTTGTTGACAGACAGGCGGAGATCGAGAGCTTCGTCCCAGTCACCACTTACGAGATGCAGACCACTTACCGGGGGACGCTCTTTAGAGCAGACACAACACAAGAAGTCGAGGTGACCTTTGCCGAGCGGCAGCAGGTCGAGGAGTTGATCGAGCGAATCGCGAAGGAGCCGCTCATCGTGCAGGCGGTCGAGCAGAAGAAGTCGACGGAGTACCCGCCACGACTCTTCGACCTCACCTCCCTACAGGTGGAAGCGAATAAGAAGTTTGGCTACACGGCCGAGCAGACGCTCCGACTCATACAGTCTCTCTACGAGAAGAAGGTGACCACCTACCCACGTGTCGACACCACCTTCCTACCCGAAGACCAATACCCTAAGGTAGGAGAAACACTTCAAGGCATCGCACGGCATGCGGCTCTCGGGGGCTTCATCGCACCGCTACTGAGTAGTGGCAAGCCGCTGAAGAAGAGCAAGAAGGTCTTTGACAATAAGAAAATCACCGACCACCATGCGATCATCCCGACAGGACAGCTGAGCGGTGGACTCACTCCTGATGAGGAGCAGATCTACCTCCTCGTGGCACTGCGCTACATAGCCGCTTTTTACCCTGATGCTAAGGTCTCGACAACCACCGTGCGTGCTACCGTCGAGGAGTATCCACTACGCGCCTCGGGCAAGACGATCCTCGTGGAGGGGTGGCGTGAAGTCCTCAAGCCAGACAGTGGCAAAGAGGGAGACGATACCGCAGAGGGAGCCAAAGACAAGGACAAAGAGCAGACACTTCCCCCCTTCAAGGAAGGCGAGTCAGGGCCTCACGAACCGACGATCCGTGAGAGCACCTCTACGCCACCACGCTACTACACCGAGGCGACGCTCCTACGTGCTATGGAGACGGCTGGCAAGGGTGTCGAGGATGAGGAGCTACGTGATGCACTTAAGATGAACGGCATCGGTCGTCCCTCCACACGCGCAGCCATCATCGAGACGCTCTTCAAGCGGGGCTACATAGTCCGTGAGGGTAAGTCGCTACGCGCCACACCAGCAGGCATACAGCTGATCGAATCGATACAAGACCCGCTGCTCAAGAGTGCTGAGCTGACAGGTCGCTGGGAGCTCAAGCTGCGACAGATCGAGAGCCGGGAGTACGATCCAGGGCAGTTTCTCAACGAACTCAAAGCGCAGGTCTCCACGCTCGTCACCGAGGTGCGTGGCTTCTAGCCGTCAACGGACACACAGATACCTTCCGACAAACTCCAATCATTTCGACTATTCTGATTCTCCACTGAGGAAAAGAGAATTTCTTCGGTGGGGATTTTTTATTTTCCACGGAGGTAGGAATAAATACTTCGGAAGAATCAAATGATACTTCGGAAGAATCAAATCATAAGTCCGAAGAATTTCTGATTTCCTCGCTGAGAAATAAAAAATATCTACGGAGGAAATCTTACATTCCCTCCGTGGAGTCTGAAATCACCTTTGACGCTAACCTTGTTCTTCGACTCAGAGAGCTTGACGTGAGCTGGGAAAGAGCTAAGCCAAACGGCAAAGAGTTTTTTACTACCTTTGTAGCACAGTGGTGTTGGGGCATCTAGTAGCGCCACCTCACCCTGCTTATTACCACTCACAGAGACCTCTACTACGCTATGCACGCTAGCCTTGTCATCATACCCACCTACAACGAGAGCGAGAATGTCGCCGAGATGATTCGAGCCGTCTTGGCACTGCCCGAAGCCTTCGACCTGCTGATCCTTGATGACAATTCTCCAGACGGAACCGCTGAGATCGTACGTACGCTACAGCAAGAGACGGACTACACAGATCGTCTACACCTCATCGTACGTCCAGGCAAGATGGGACTAGGCACCGCCTATCTCACAGGCTTCGAGTGGGCACTGGAGCATGGCTACGATTATATCTTCGAGATGGATTGCGACTTTAGCCATCCACTCTCGGCTCTGCCGAACCTCCTACGTGCGGTCTCTGAGGAGGGCTACGATGTGGCGGTGGGCTCGCGCTACGTACGTGGGGGTGGAGTCAAGGATTGGCCTCTTAACCGCATCCTCATGAGCTATCTCGCATCGGTCTACGTGCGTCTCATCACTTGGCTACCAGTCCGAGACACGACCGCCGGGTTCGTCTGCTACAGACGTGAGGTGCTAGAGACGATGAGACTAGACGAGGTACACTTCAAGGGCTACGCCTTCCAGATAGAGATGAAGTACACGGCGCACTGTCTGGGCTTCAAGATCAAGGAGGTCCCCATAACCTTTGTCAATCGCAAGCTAGGCAGCTCGAAGATGAATGGTTCGATCTTTGGCGAAGCTTTCACGGGTGTCCTCAAGCTACGCTACTGGCGGCTCTTCAAGGGCTTCCCCAAGCGCCATAATCCTGCTAAATAATATGCGACAGATCATACTCGGAGCGACCATAATCAATGAAGGTCGACAGGTCGTCGGCTCCGTATGCCTCTCCGACGAGCGCATTGAGTCTAT
Organism: uncultured Porphyromonas sp.; assembly: GCA_902490315.1. Classification (GTDB taxonomy): domain Bacteria; phylum Bacteroidota; class Bacteroidia; order Bacteroidales; family Porphyromonadaceae; genus Porphyromonas. The sequence goes on from CABUDK010000024.1 coordinate 2,786, forward strand.
ATGTATAGGTGTCGACAAGGTGTCTGACCTCCCTGACGAACTGGCCCAAGGAGCGGAGATCGTGGAGGCGCACGGGCTCTGGCTACTACCAGGCTGCATCGACGATCAGGTGCACTTTAGAGAGCCTGGACTAACTCACAAGGGAGACATAGCACACGAGAGCCGTGCCGCCGTGGCCGGTGGTGTCACCTCCTATATGGACATGCCGAACGTGAAGCCTCCGACGGTCACTCTCGAGGCGCTCCTCGACAAGCGTCAACGTGCTCAGAAGACAAGCTGGGCAAACTACGCCTTTTACTTCGGCGGGACTAATGACAATGCCCCCGAAGCGTGTGCCATAGACCCTGCCTTGATCCCTGGTTACAAGCTCTTCCTGGGAGCCTCCACGGGCAATATGCTGGTGGACAGCGAGGAGGCGCTCGACTACTTCTTCGCCCATGCGCCCAAGCTCATCGCCACGCACTGCGAGAGCGAGGAGATCATCACACGCAATAAGGAGCTTTACCGCCAGCGATACGACGGGCATCCACCCATCGAGACACATCCGCTGATACGCTCCCGTGAGGCGTGCTACGAGTCTTCACGCAGTGCCATAGAGCGTGCCAAGCGTCTCGGTGCTAGACTACACGTACTCCACCTATCGACAGCAGAGGAGATGGATCTCTTCTCGGCAGCTCCGCTTTCGCCCGAGAAGCGCATCACCGCAGAGGTGTGCGTCCACCACTTATGGTTTACCGATGAGGACTACAGCCGCTTAGGCAATCGCATCAAGTGGAACCCCGCCGTCAAGACGGCTCGCGATCGTGAGGCTCTGCGCCAAGCACTCGTCGAGGGTCGCATCGACGTGGTCGCTACCGATCACGCGCCTCACGCACTGGCCGACAAAGAGGGCGATGCCCTCACAGCAGCCTCTGGAGGGCCACTTGTACAGCACAGTCTCTTGATGATGCTGGAGCTGGCTCACGAGGGGCTTTGGTCGCCTGAGCTAGTCGTTGAGAAGATGGCACACGCTCCTGCACAGCTCTTTGGTGTTCGCGAGCGAGGCTATATCCGCACAGGCTACTACGCAGACCTAGTCCTCGTCGATCCTCATCAGGAGACAACGGTCACGACGGAAAGTCTCTACAGCAAGTGTGGATGGTCGCCACTGGAGGGTTACACCTTCTCGCATCGCATCGTAGCTACCTGGGTCAACGGACAGGTTGCTTATCGTGACGGACAACTGATCAGTCGCCCGCCTGTGCATGCACTCACGTTTGCCTGAGCCAGCTCTCCATAGAGAGCAAATCGCTATTTGGTCGTCAAACCCTTTCGCTACGTGAGCGATTATTCTTATATTTGCAGTCGGTGATAGTTTCTAGAGAGATTATCACCATGGGGAGGGCGCAGTCCATCCCCCCACTAAAGTAGACACACAAATCAAAAACAATATAGCGTATGAATCTGTCACACATCGAGCATCTTGGGATAGCAGTCAAGAGCATAGAGGAGGCACTACCCTTCTTCGAGGGAGTCCTCGGACTAACCTGCTACAACATTGAGGAGGTCGCCGACCAGAAGGTGCGTACCGCATTCCTCAAGATAGGCGAAGTCAAGCTAGAGCTCCTAGAGCCTACGAGCGATGAGAGCCCTATAGCCAAGTTTATCGAGAAGCGTGGCGAGGGTATCCACCATCTAGCACTATCATCTGACGATGTAGCACCAGCTCTCGAGGAGCTCAAGGGCAAAGGCATACGCCTCATCGACGAGAAGCCTCGCAAAGGTGCCGAAGGGCTCAACATCGCCTTCGTACACCCCAAGAGTGCACACGGCATACTCTTAGAGATCTGCGACTGCAAGGATGTCGCTAAGTAATATCGTCCAATCAAACAAACGCTACATAGAATAATGAGTGTACAACAAGAGAAAATAAAGCAACTCCTTGCCAAGCGTGAGGAGGCTCGTCTCGGAGGAGGCGAGGAGCGCATTGAGAAGCAACACGCCAAGGGCAAGTACACAGCTCGTGAGCGTATAGCTATGCTCCTCGATGAGGGTTCCTTTGAGGAGATCGACATGTTCGTCCAGCACCGCTGCACGAACTTTGGCATGGAGAAGAAGAAGTTCCTCGGTGACGGTGTCGTCGTAGGTAGTGGTACCATCGACGGACGTCTCGTCTACGTCTTCGCTCAGGACTTCACCGTCATAGGTGGCGCTCTCGGTGAGATGCTCGCTGCCAAGATCTGCAAGGTGATGGACCTAGCTATGACTATGGGCGCTCCCTGTATCGGTCTCAACGACTCTGGTGGTGCTCGTATCCAAGAGGCTGTCAACGCACTCTGCGGCTACGGTGAGATCTTCGAGCGCAACATCCTTGCTTCGGGTGTCATTCCCCAGATCTCTGGTATCTTCGGTCCCTGCGCTGGTGGCGCTGTCTACTCGCCCGCACTGACCGACTTCAACATTATGGTGCGCAACTCCAGCTACATGTTCCTCACAGGACCTAAGGTGGTCAAGACAGTCACTGGCGAGGACGTCACTCAGGAGGAGCTAGGTGGTGCAGACGTACACGCATCTAAGAGTGGTGTGGCACACTTCGCCGTAGACAACGACGAGGCTGGTATCCAACTCATTCGTCAGCTGCTCTCCTTCCTGCCACAAAACAACATGGAGGAGCCACCTTTCGTTGCTTGCGACGATCCAGCAGACCGCTGCGAAGAGCTACTCAACGAGATCATCCCCGACTCGCCAAACCGTGCTTACGACATGTACGAGGTGATCGGAGCGATCGTAGACCACGGCGAGTTCCTCGAGGTGCATCGTGACTACGCACGCAACATCATCGTCGGCTTCGCTCGCTTCAACGGGCAGAGCGTCGGTATCGTAGCCAACCAGCCGAAGGTGATGGCTGGTAGCCTCGACTGCAACTCCTCTCGCAAGGCAGCACGCTTCGTACGCTTCTGCGACTCATTCAATATCCCCATCGTCACACTCGTCGACGTACCAGGCTTCCTCCCAGGTACTGGTCAGGAGTACAACGCTGTCATCACGCATGGAGCTAAGCTTCTCTACGCTTACGGCGAGGCTACCGTACCTAAGATCACGGTCGTCCTACGCAAGGCATACGGTGGTGCCTACATCGTGATGGGCTCTAAGCACCTCCGTGCAGACATCAACTACGCTTGGCCATCTGCAGAGATTGCCGTCATGGGTCCGTCAGGAGCCGTCGAGGTAGTCTTTGCTAAGGAGGTCAAGGCGAGCGATGATCCCGCTAAGACAGCTCTGGAGAAAGAGCAAGAGTATCGTGATGCTTTTGCCAATCCATACAATGCTGCTTCCTATGGTTACATCGACGATGTCATCGAGCCAAGGAACACCCGCTTCCGCATCATCCGTGCGCTACAACAGCTACGCACAAAGCGTCAGACGCTCCCCGCTAAGAAGCATGACAACGTACCTCTCTAACCCCTCCTTCCGATGGCTACCAAAAAGATAGAAAAGGGTAAGAAGGCACCCGCCAAGAGAGCCAAAAAGGCCGCTACAGCACCCTCTCCCGAAGAGGTTGCTATAGCACTCGCCTTAGCGCAGGCTCTAGGCACTCCTCACGATGAGGAGTCCTACCAGCTCACGATACGACGCAAGGAGTTTGACCCCTGGTCGTTCAAGCTACAGAACATGCGTGTCACACCACAGAAGCAGTATTACATCTAATCCTAAACGGCAGTACCTTAGCAGGCCAGCACGTTAGCTTGCTAAGCACCCATATCAAACCCCTTATGAAAGAATATAAGTATAAGATCGATGGCAAAGAGTACGCCGTCAAGATTGACAAGATCGAGGGTGACCAAGCTCAGCTAGAGGTCAACGGCACCCCATACAGCGTCGAGATCATACAGGAGAAGAAGAAGGAGACCCCGAAAGTCTCCAAGCCGACTCCTGCAGCAACACCCGCTGCCACAGCAGCGCCCGCACCCGCTGCAGCTCCAGCCGCCACAGGCAATGGCAAGGCAGTCAAGGCTCCCCTACCTGGCGTCATCATATCAGTAGACGTACAGGTTGGTCAGCAAGTCAAGCGCGGTCAGCAAGTCGCTGTACTCGAAGCTATGAAGATGGAGAACGGCATCAACGCTGAGTGCGACGGCACCATCACAGAGATCAAAGTCAAGGCTGGAGACTCTATCCTAGAGGGTACAGACATCGTTATCATCGGATAGACAGGACAGTCTGACAACCGACTATAGAGCGAGTTGGGATTAAGAAGTGGACGGCAAGAGAGCTTAGTAAGAGCAAGTGGCACAGCTCCACGATCGCTTACTTCGTCTCTCACTAGTTGTCCGCAGCTTATCCCCAACTCGCTTGCATTTTTTCCTTCATCACATACTTTAGATTCACTGTTATGACAAACTTACAGCGTCTCTTGGCAACACTGACGGCAATCCTCTGCGTGATCCTTGCCACGAGTAGTTGCCACCCCAATCAAGCTCCCAACCCCGGTTCCGATACGACAGGCGTCGACACAACGGGCGTGACACCGCAGCCAGACCCACAGCCCTTCCAGTCCATCCTCGAGCTAGATGCCAACGGCGAGCTCACCGCCATCCCCTTCCCCTGTGTCGATTGGCTTGGAGGCGAGAAGGCTGTCCAAGCCTTTGAGCAGAGCAAGGGTGCTACCCTCGATGGAACAATAGATAAGAATGGCAAGAAGGTCCTCCGCTACAAGACGGGCGACCCCAAGGGACAGCAGCCCATACGACTCTACATCATCGATCCGGCTAAGGCAATCCTCGAGACCTCTTCCATACAGATTGCAGCGCATCTAGTCGCTGAGGGAGACGACATCAATGATAATATGGAGATCCTCCTCAGCGACGCCGGCTATCAGAAGGTGCCTGAAGCTAAGGGTATCGCTTACTCCAACGGCACCTACCTGCTCGTCTTCTCTAAGATCAATGACAGCTCATGGGCTATCGCCTACAAGTCCGCTGGCGATCCCGCCCAGCTAGCAGGCATCCTACAGATCAAGGACTTCCCCTATCTCAAGAAGGAGACCAAGATGAGCGCTTACACCTTCGAAGAGATCGAAGCTTACGAGAAGCAGCTCGGACTACGCAAGCAGACCAGCAAGACAAAGACCAGTGTCACCTATCAGGCGATCGATCCCAGCAAGGTGAACTTCACCTACGTTCGCTACGACATTGACCCCAACGACGAAGGCAAGTCTGGTCCTATAGTACGCACCGACCGCTTCACAATGGCTATGTACAAGCAGCCTGAGCTACGCTCTTACTTTGAGCTCAACGGCTTCAACTACGAGGGCGCTTTCCAAAACTATGCCGAGAAGTTTGTCAACAAAGACCTAGCCGTACGTCTTCGTCTCTCCGACAAGAGACCTGGAGCCATCATCACATTTGAGGACGCTCCCGACCTATATCACAAAGGGCCGAAGCCCGGTCAGCCCACCTTCCAGGCACTCTACCTACCGCTGCTAGATGTCTTCGGTCAGAAAATTAGCAAGGAGAGCCCCATCATCGATCGTGAGCGAGAGATCCACCCCGACTGCGACATTGAGTTTAGGGCTGCCGATTCAATTAAGGGCTATAAGCATGACGCCATTGTGGTAAGCATGCCAGCTTACCTTCCCCCTGAAGATCGCAATAAGCCTCGTGCTAGAAGCTATAGTTACGAGTCAACGACTGGCTCCACAATCACACAGATTACATACGTATTCTCTCTCGATTGGGAGAATGCCAAGATCGCTGGCGACAATGCCATCATCAAGGACTTTATGACAAAGAACGGCTTTACTTACAAGGGTAAGGAGAAGATCGACCAGCCCTTTATGAAGGCCGATCTCTATCAATACTACAACGCCCAGCTAGGTGTCTACTTTGAGTACAGTCTAGTATCTAGTCCGTTCCCAGGTTCAATGGGCGTCTACACCAAGACTCCAACGGTAACGTTCTAGTCTTACAGAGACAGAGCATTCATACACAGAGCCAGCTACCCGACCAAGCGCGTCGGAGAGCTGGCAATATGTACAAGACAATTACTCCCAATACACTTCACCAAATATAGAGTCAAATATGAAATCAAGCAGGAGTCGATTAGCTATAGCGATCAGATCGTTTATAGCACTAGCTATCCTATCCATCAGCTACCTACACGCTGTAGCTCAAGAGGAAAGCGACATCATCACACTACAAACCAACCTACCTATAGGTAGTGATTTTAACATAGACATAGTTCCCTACGAAGAGACGCCTAACTTTGATATCCAAGGAGTCTCTGGAACTCTCGACGATGGTTACACGCTTACGAGCCAGACCGTAACGATCAAGGGACGCATCGAAGAACTATCCTGCAACAAAAGCGAAATCACGCATATCGATCTATCTAAGACGAAACTATTGTCCAAGCTGGACTGCCGGGGCAACTTACTCCAAGAGCTAAATACTTCTGCGGTTCGAGACCTTCAGTGGCTTGCTTGCAATGACAACTCGATTAGCTCCTTAGATCTATCGAAAAATGAAAAGCTAGAGTACTTGTACTGTCATAAGAACACACTCTCTAGCCTAGATGTAACTCACAACAAGCTCCTCTTAGAGCTATATTGCGCAGACAACCAGCTGACATCGCTAAACATTGATAAGAACAGTATCCTACGCGTCCTCATCTTACATAACAACAAGCTTTCTGACCTCCGTGTATCTCTCAATCCTGAGCTTACTCAGATATCTTGTGGAGGCAATAACCTCACTAAGCTAGACCTACAGAGCAATCCTAACCTCACATCTCTAGGCTGTAATAGCAATAAGCTCACCACTCTGGACTTATCTCACAACTTGAAGTTGGAAACACTCCGTTGTTATGAGAATCAGTTCAGGTCCATAGATCTTTCCCTGCTCACTGCACTAAAGCAGCTCTCCGTAGGGTCCAATCAGTTGGAGCGCCTTGACCTCCAGAACAATTCTCTCTTGACCCAAGTCAAGTGTGGCAACAATCAACTGCAGCAACTTGACCTCGCCAAGCTAGAGAAGCTCTCCATCCTAGACTGTGGCAATAATCAGTTGGTCAGTCTAGACTTATCGCACAACAAGATACTCTCTACACTTCATTGCAATGACAACAAGCTCGAGGCCATAGACCTCTCAGTCAATGACAAGTTGGTTGCTCTAAACTGCAGTAACAATCGAATTTCGCAACTGGATCTAGCGCACAATAGCATCCTCGGAGAGCTCTCTTGTGCTGGGAATAAATTGACCTCGATAGACCTGTCAGTGCCTCTATACATACGGCAGCTAGATGTCGAGGGCAATGCTCTCCAGGCGATTGACCTCTCCAAGCAAACGATGCTCTCAGGTCTCGCTTGTGGCAATAATAAGCTGACGGAGCTCAATGTTTCTACAAACAAGGCTCTACGTGAGCTATATTGCGCAGGGAATCAACTAAAGCAGCTAGACCTACGCTCCAACTCAAAACTCAAGGTGCTCAACGCATCCAAGAATCAGCTTGAGGAGCTCCTTACTGATAACGTTGCAAAGCTCATTGCGATCAACGTCTCTAAGAACAATCTTTCAGCTACCCTCCTCACACAACTGCTAAACAAACTCCCAGACGTCTCCTCCATAGAAGTTCCTGAGGAGGATACCAACTGGATGAAAGTAGCCGACATCAGTAATAACCCTGGGAGCCAAGATGCAGATGCGACCACTGCGCAAAGCAATGGCTGGTCTGTCATAAAGACCCACACCAACATCTCATCCCCAGCTAACCATCAGATCATCCTAACCTACCACCCTGAGGGGCAGACGCTCCGTGCAGATGGAGACTGTAGCACCATCCACCTCCTCAACGTAGAGGGGCAACTCCTTCTACAGACCAGTGGTCAAGCACAAGAGATCTCCTTAGCTCACTACCCACAAGGCACTTACATCGCAGTAGCTTATGGAGCTAACGGAGCCATCCTAGACAGGTTAGTCTTCCTAAAGAACTAGTAGAAGGCTATAGCCACACCCTTCTGTCTCTAATCGGGACAAGAAGATCACCTTTTAGCGCAAAATCGGGCCACGCTGTCCCGATTTTGCGCTTTTTTTCGTCGTTTTGGCCCGATTCGGCGGATAATTCCCATTTTGAAGTGCTGAAAGGAAGCGACTAGAGCCGACACGTTGTGCCTATAAATCTCGATCTTCACGGAGGAATTTGCCAATAGCTCACTGGAAAATCAAAATTCTCCACGGAGGCAAAAGAAATTTCTTCGGAGGAATCAAACGATACTTCGGAAGAATCAAACAATACTTCGGAAGAATCAAATGATAGTTCGGAAGAATTTGCGGTTTTCTTCCCTGGATCTTTTTAATTTCCTCGGGAGCTATTCGGATAAGTTGCGGCAGTTGGCAGATGAACTTTTGGCAATGTCGGGACTTTTCTCTACCTTAGGGGTCGATATAACGAGTATAACAGATGAAATCAATACAATTCATACAGAAGTCTCTCCTGCTCATGGCAGCACTACTCACGCTCAGTGTCGCCTGCACTGCTCAAAGCAAGGAGCAGCAAGAGACTGCCAAAGCCGAGATACTGCATATCAATGCCAACTATATGCGCGAGCATATCTACGACTTTGAGGCGCATCCCGACACCTTCGTATACAAGGGTGACAAGCCCGCCATCATCGACTTTTACGCCGACTGGTGTCGTCCCTGTCGCCAGCTTGCTCCCAAGCTACAGAAGGTGGCCGACCGGTACGCTGACCAGCTCGTCGTCTACAAGGTCAATGTAGACGAAAACCCGCAGCTGGCCGCACTCTTTGGTGTCCAGAGCATCCCGATGGTACTCTTCGTACCACTCAACGATCTACCCTACAAGAGCCTCGGAGACCTCCCTATGGATCACATCGAGGGGCTCCTCGGCAAGATAGGTGTCAAAACCGATAACCAGTAAAACACTTAATACACAGTAACTATAAAACCACTACAAACTATGTCTACAGTAAAGTTTCAAGATAAGATCACTATCACCCTCGCTGGTGAGCAACCTAAGGTAGGGACGATGGCTCCCAACTTCGAGCTAGTTCGCAAGGATCTCTCCACAGCCAAGCTCTCAGACTATCGTGGCAAGCGTGTCGTCCTCAACATCTTCCCCAGCATTGACACTGGCGTCTGCGCAGCATCTGTACGTCGCTTCAACGCTGAGGCTGCTAAGCTCGACAATACCGTCGTCCTCTGCATCTCTCAGGATCTACCCTTCGCACAGGCACGCTTCTGCGGTGCTGAGGGGCTGGACAATGTCGAGACGCTCTCTACCTTCCGCTGCTGTACGGTACCCTCTTCAGAGCCTGCTTTCTGCAAGAGCTACGGACTGATGATGCAGGACGGACCTCTCGCTGGGCTACAGGCTCGCTGCGTCATCGTCATCGATGCTGACGGCAAGGTCATCTACGAGGAGCTAGTTCCCGAGATCACCCAGGAGCCTAACTACGACAAGGCTATCGCTGCGCTCAAGTAAGCACACGCACCACCGCTCTTTGAGGCGACGGCATCACAGCCGCCTGTCTCCTCACATACGACAGTGGCACCACGCCCCAGACATTACGCTATGGAGCATGGTGCCACTCTTTTTCTCTAATAACATCACCATATCTTATGAAAAGAACAACCATACTATTACTTCTCCTCACCACACTCTGTCAGTTGCTCGGAGCTCAGGTACAGGTACCTAAGCCTAGTGATGCAGACTTTGCTACGAGCAACCTACTCGCCGTCTACGATGGCGATACGCGCATCGCGACTATCTGCCGTGAATACATCGTTGACAGCAATCTCAAAGAGGGCTCCGTTGCTGACGTCCTCTACCTAGCTAATGCAGATGGCTCCACCAACTACGCCTTTGGTTACGACCTTAAGGAGGCGACTCACTACAGCTGGGATCTAGCCAAAAACAGCTGTGATCGTCTTCATGTAGACATGGAGTACGAGGGACTTTTTATCTCCCCGACCCTAGAGGTCTCCTACGCTAAGCTCGCTAACGCTCGTAACGCCACACTCAAGCCTCTGCTCCTCACCGACCAGCGAGGAGACGAGACCACAAGCTATGGCATCGTCAAGGTTGGCGCACAGCTATGGATGCGAGAGAACCTCGCTACCCTGCGCTGGCGTGACGGGTCGGCTATTACGACTGGACTTACCAAGCAGCAGTGGTGGAGTACCAAAGAGGCTGCAGGATGTTATTACAACAACGACCTCAACTTACTCGCTTCACATGGAGCTCTCTACAACTTCTTTGCCGTAATTGATTCTCGTGGACTAGCTCCCGAGGGGTGGACTGTACCCAGCGACGATGCGTGGCACTCGATGATACACTACGTAGACCCCAAGGGCTTTGAACCCAACCCAGATCTCCTAGATCGCGAATCCGAGCACGCAGGCTTACTGCTCAAGAGTACTGAGGGGTGGAGGGTTCCTCCCGTACCTGACGAGGGCGCTGTCCTTAAGCAGGGCAATAACTTGACAGGCTTCAACGCACGCCCTATGGGTAGCACATCGCAGTCTAACTATATGGACTACTCTGCTGAGGGGTACCAGGCATACTTCTGGACCTCCTCTATTTATGAGAAGAGTGCACTCTTCAGACGTTTCTTTTGGGATGAAGATATTGCAAACAGATGGTTTGAGAGCAAGAACTACGGCTACTCCGTCCGTTGCGTCCAGCCTGCCACAAAAGTGGAGATCGTCCCCTCCGCTCCGCAAGTGATAACTGGCGTGCAGCTTGAGACCAATCTCAACACCAAGACACCCTTCATGATTCGTGCCGTCAGCAAGAGCGGCGAGATCGTAGTCACAGACGCTTCTGGGGCTCAGCACACCTTTACAGTGGACAAGAGCATCGACCAGCTTATGGGAGGTGTCGGCACACTCGTCTCTCTGCCCGCCTCAGAGCACAATGATAAGCTAACGATCTCTGGTGACCTCATCTATCTCGACCTTTCTGGACAGGAGATCACATCATGCCGCGTCGGAGAGGCTAACCTACTACAAGCTCTCATACTCAATAATAATAAGCTCACCCAGCTAACGCTCCCCACGCTACCAGACCTGCGCCTGCTCTATGCGCACTCTAACCGCCTGAAGAGCGTATCCCTAGGAGCGCAGCCACAGCTTACTGAGCTAGTTCTCATGACCAACCTACTCTCAAAGGTGGACTTGTCGCAGCTCCCCGCACTAAAGCACCTAGGCGTAGCGATGAACCAGATTACAGAGCTAGACCTAACTCACAACGTAGCTCTCCAAGCCCTCGACTGTCAGGTGAACATGCTTAGAGAGCTGCACATCGCACACCTCACGCAGCTCAAAGAGCTACACTGCTCTAAAAACAAGATCACCACGCTCCCCGTAGCAGATCTGACACAGCTCGAGAAGCTATACTGCGCAGACAACAAGCTCACGACACTGGACATCTCTAAGCTCAACAATCTCACAGAGATAAACTGTAGCAACAATGAGCTCTCCACCCTTGATCTCAAAGGCAAGAAGGCACTCACGGAGCTCTACGCCTTTACCAACCAGTTCACTCAGCTAGACCTCAGCGAGGCAAAAGCTCTTGAGACGATCAGCTTAGGAGACAATCAGTTATCCCAGTTAGCTCTCGTCGATATGGGTCAACTTGAGTCTCTCTCAGCTCCCTTTAACACACTCTCTCAGCTGACGCTCACCGACTGCCCCAATCTCGGAGCCGTCTCTGTCTTTGCTAATAGGCTAGCGAGCATCTCCCTAGCAAACTGTCCTAAGCTCACAATCCTAGAGATCAACAACAACCGCTTTACCGATCCACTACCTCTAGTGGAGAGCCTGCCGACTCATCCTGACTTACAGGACAAGGCTGGCTACATCGTTTTCCTCAATAGTGCTGAGTACGGCGACTTCCCCGAGGGCAATGTCAAGAGTGACGCCTTCATCACCGCTGCTAACAAGAAGGGATGGGTCGTACTCAACGGAGAGACACCGCTCACGACTCACATCTCCGAGGTTACCCCTGAAACGACAGGTCAGATCATCCCGACAGACCACGAGGGGTGCTACGAGATCGTCGGAATAAGCCCCGCCTTGTGGCAAGTCTACACAGCAGAGGGACTGCTCGTAGCGACCAGCCGCCAGGCACACGCTGACAACGTCATCGACCTCTCTCAGCTACCTCACGGAGTCTACCTCGTACGGTTTATCGCCCACGACAGCTCACAACAGAGCTACCGCATCGTCCGATAGTTAGGCATTAAGAAACAACCAAATAAACATTTATGACGCTAAGACATTCTCTACAGAGTCTGCTGACTCTATTCGGAGGTCTACTTTGCGGCTTGTGTTGTGTCACTCAAGGTGCCACAGCACAAGCCCCCACGACCCCACGCATCGACTGGACTGTGACCAATACAGCCAGTACCTCCTCAGGACTACCATCTGACGAGCTCGTATCCCTTCGCTTCACCGCAGATGGTAAGCTGTGGGTGAGTACGAATATCGCTTTCGCCAGCTATGACGGGACCAATTGGCACACCTATGGTGCTGACGATGGGCTTACGTGGGGCGAGGTGCTGATGGGCAAGGTCTATATCGACCCGCAGCAAAATGTATGGCTCACCTCTGACGAGCATGGTATGGCTCGAATAGATCCCACAGGAGCGGTGAAGCTCTATATGCCAAGCGAAGAAGTCGAACAGGGTTTGGCCAGTGAACTGGTCCTAGACATCGTACAGGACAACAAGCAGGGATACTACATCTCCAATTGGGCACAGTTTGGCACGACCCTCTCTTACCTCAGTGCTGAGGGCGTGTGGCAGCATTATAACTTTAACATCGTGGGTAGCAACCCTTTTGACAAGCTTCTCTGTCTTGCTTACGACACAGAGCGAGGGGTACTCTACGGGGGGACACTCTTTTCAGGAGTTATGTACTTCGATGGGGAGCAGTTTGTACCGCTTACAGAGGAGTATCAGACGTCTGTCAGCGAACTAACGATCTCTGGCGACACCCTCTATGCTGCTACCGATCTAGGATTGATTCGAGTCGATCTAGTCAATAAAGCTTTCGTCTCGATGATGACCACGGCTGAAGGACTTGCCGATAACTTCTCCACCTCTGTTGCTGTAGACGCTCAAGGCGCTATATGGGTAGGATCAGACGGTGCTGGAGTCACACGCATCTCACCTCTAGGGGAAACAACTATATACAACACCACCAATGGACTTTCTGCAAACGATATAAACGCCATCGCTTTCTCTCCACAGACAGGGCGTCCTTATCTTGCCACACGACACGGAGGGGTCTGTTATCAGACAGCCGATGGCTCTTGGAAGTATATAGGCTCCAACGGCTTAGCTAGCAATAGTGTCAATGGAATGCTCTTCGATGGAACTGATCAGTGGTATGCTACCTCTGCGGGTGTATCTCACTTCGATGGGAAGATATGGCACAACCATAAGCTCCAGAGAGAAGACAATAAGGGATTCGCAAAAGAGTACATCTCCCGCATACTGATGGACAGTCGTCCCGACAAAAAGAACGTATGGGTCTCTGGTTATGGTGGCGTAGCGCAGTATGATATGGAGCAACAGGAGTGGCAGATCTACCCCTATACGACCACTATAGAGAAGGAGGGTGAGTCTCCTACGACTCACTATCCTCAGATTGCTCTCATGCAGACCACTAAAGGAGACTTTTGGGTCACAACCTTTGGCGAGCGACTAGGCTTCGGCACATTCAAGCCTGAGGATGGTAGCTTCTCCTTCTACAATGATACCAATATCTCTGTTTTGCCTGCAGGTTGTAACTCTTTCTTTACTGCAGTCGAAGCTCCTGATGAGTCCATCTGGTTCTGCTCTGTCGATGGTATACTGATACGTGACAAAGCGGGGGAGTACCGTATGGAGCGCTTCCCCATAGAGATCCAAGTAACCGACCCCAACACTGGCAAGCCCGTCACAGGCTACGATAATAATGTTCGCAATGTCACCTTTGCTCCCGATGGGAAGGCTTGGATTAGCAAGCTCAGCGGGATCATCATCTACGATCCGAAGAGTGGAGACAAGGTCTCTGAGACGGGTCCAGCTGATGACCCGATGGCTATCGTCACGAAGATCGTCTTCGACAAGGAGGGTAACGCCTTCATCGGGACACTCCTCGACGGACTCTTCGTCCGCACCAAAGAGGGTCTCTATCGCCACCTCGATGAGTCGTATGGCTTGGGACTGAAGCAGCAGATCTTCGACCTCTATATGAGAGAAGGTAAACTATATGTCTGCACGGATCTGGGAGTCTTTGTGACCACTCAATATGGCGAAATCATAGAGCAGATAAGAGCTAACCAGCCTATAGAATCAGGGATAGCTCCTCTCTTTAAGATCTACCCCAATCCTACGACAGACTACGTCATCTTACCCTCCGAAGCTTTGCAATATAGACTGATAGACATGCAGGGCGCACTCATCCTCACAGGCTCCGACTGCAAGCTACATCAGATCAATCTGCAAGGAGTACCCGCAGGACGCTACATACTCAGCTACCTCGTGGGCGAGCAATGGATTAACGAGCAGCTAATAGTCAAGTAGTCTACACCCCTAAATACAGCTACCTGACGAAAACAACAGGTAGCTCCACGACAAAGGGCTCAATCGCTAAGTAATCGCGGTTGAGCCCTCTGCTTTTGTGCTGAGATGTAAGGGATCGAGAACTCAGAGGAATTGGAGATTTTCCACGTGGTTATCGTGCTAGCATCGTTTGATTATTGGAAGTTGCGAGGCGGGGAGAGCGTCCATTCGGAGATTATCGTTACTTTTGTAGCATTAATCAGTAGAAACTATGACGCAGGTATCAGATCTAGAGAATCGTCAAGCATATATCACCCAGCAGAGTGGCTTCATACGCCAGCTGCAGGAGGGGATGCACACCACGATCATCGGGCAGGAGCATCTTGTGGAGTCGCTCTTGATCGGTTTGCTAGCCGATGGACATATCCTCCTCGAGGGTGTGCCAGGGCTTGCTAAGACGCTCGCTATCACGACGCTCGCTAAGCTTATCGATGCAGACTACAGCCGCATACAGTTTACCCCCGACCTACTTCCAGCCGACCTCGTCGGTACGCTGATCTATAGTCAGCGCAGTGAGTCCTTTTCAGTCAAGAAGGGTCCTATCTTCGCTCACTTTGTCCTTGCAGATGAGATTAACCGCGCTCCAGCCAAGGTGCAGAGTGCACTCCTCGAGGCGATGCAAGAGCGACAGGTGACGCTCGGTGAGGAGACTTATCCGCTGCCCTCGCCTTTCCTCGTGATGGCGACGCAAAACCCTATCGAGCAGGAGGGTACCTATCGACTGCCTGAGGCGCAGGTAGACCGTTTCCTGCTCAAGGTAGTGCTGGACTACCCCTCGCACGAGGAGGAGATGAAGATCATTGAGATGAATCTGGCTAGTCAGCTACCCACGGTAAAGCCTGTGGCGACAGCTCAGCAGATCTTAGCAGCTCGCAAAGCGGTGCAGCAGGTTTATCTCGATGAGAAGATCCTCCGCTACATCGTGGATCTGGTGATGGCGACACGACAGACGAAGAGCGTCCCCGCCCTACAAGGGATGATAGCTTATGGAGCTTCGCCACGTGCATCGATCTCGCTGGCTGCGGCTGCGCGAGCTTACGCCTTCATCGCTCAGAGAGCCTATGTGATCCCTGAGGATGTACGTGCCGTGTGCCACGACGTGCTACGTCATCGTCTCGGCATGAGCTACGAGGCCGATGCTGTCGGTATGAGTGCCGACAAGGCAATCGACGAGATCATCAACGTGGTGCCGGTACCCTAAGGTCCAGTGCCTCTAACATCTAATCTCTAACCTCTAAAGTCTCATGCAGGATCTCTTGCGCAAAGTCAGACGCATCGAAATCAAAGCTCGAGGTCTCAGCCAAAACATTTTGGCTGGGC
>CABUDK010000025.1 GCA_902490315.1 uncultured Porphyromonas sp.
TTGATTCTTCCGAAGTTTCAGTTGATTCTTCCGAAGAATTTTTTCTTTCCTCCGAAGAAATCGGAATTTCCTCGGGAGTTATTTGGGAAATTCTTCGGGAGGAAGCCGAATCATCGAAGAGGAGGGCGTAATCTCGCAGGATTTGTAGCCTCTGTGTAGCGATGCTCGGACCGTGTATCTTTGTCATCATCATATGTAGCTCTTAGCAAACTGGGTATAATGCGTCAGCCCTGATGACTCCATACAGGAAAAATGTAGTTTTATACGGAAGGAACTATTGTGTCACGAGCGCAACTATGGATGAGTGCCTAAAAAAACAATGTGACGGCATGCGCAAAAAGAGTATCTTTGCATTAGTAGAGACCACGGTCTCATAGACTCAATCAACATACAACAATGATGACACAGATAGCAAGATGGTTTACAGCACTCACCCTGACGCTAATACTAGCTGGGTGTGGCGTCGTGCCTATCACGGGACGACAGCAACTCAACCTCGTGTCGGACGCTGAGATCTCGGCGGCCAGCGCACAGCAATATAATCAGTTTATCCGCAAGGCGAACGTGGATAATCGCTCGCAACAAGGGCAACAGACGCTCCGTGTGGCGCAGCGTATAGCACAGGCTACGGATAACTATTTGCGCAATAATGGCTACGACCAGATAGCGCAGGCAAACCAGTGGGAGTTTAACTTCGTTCGTGATCGTCAGGTCAATGCTTTCTGTATGCCTGGTGGCAAGATTGTCGTCTACAGTGGTTTGCTCCAGGCGACGCGTCCTACCGATGATGAGCTGGCAGCGGTCATAGCGCACGAGGTCTCTCACGCTGTGGCTAAGCACGCCAACGAGCGCATCAGCCGTGAGATGCTTACGCAGCTGGGCGGACAGGTCCTGACGGGGATGGTCGGCTCGAAGAGTGCTGCCCTCGGGGGCATCCTCCAGCAGGTTTATCCAATCGGCTCGCAACTCTTGGTTTCGCTTCCCTATGGTCGCAAGCAGGAGTATGAGGCGGACAAGATCGGTATGGTCTTTATGGCAATGGCGGGCTACGATCCAGCAGCTGCTGTGACGCTTTGGCAAAAGATGGCACAGCAGGGGCAGAAGTCACCGGAATTCCTCAGTACCCACCCCAGCGATCAGAATCGTATCCGTGCTATTCAGGAGTTTCTTCCTGAGGCTCAGCAATACTATCGTGGCTCAGGGGTTATGTCGCAAGGTCCTAAGCGCTCGATCAAGTCGCTTGACAAGAATATAAGCCAAGAGCGTCGACAAGCCGCTAGTCAATTGAGAGACAGCGGAAGCTCCTCGTCAGCTAAGCAGCAGGACGGCGGAGGCTTTCACTATGAGCCTGTCGGTCGCTAATGGACGTGTGGGATAGAGGCTTTGTCCACTACTATTACGGCACGGGCAAAGGCAAAAGCACCGCAGCTATGGGGCTGGCAATACGCACGCTCGGTCATGGCGGACGGGTTTACATCGGACAGTTTATCAAGACGATGCGCTACGGTGATGTGCTCTTCCTGGAGCAGCATACGAAGCGTGAGGAGTGTACCATCGAACTGTACGGAACGATGTACGGTGGTACGGGCTGCCTGATAGATCACGCTGCTAGTCCTAAGGATGTGCAGGCGGCCGAGCTGGGACTGGCGCGAGCCGTCGAGCGGATGTGCTCGGGACTGTACGACCTTGTCGTCTGGGACGAAGTCTCTATGGCTGTCGGCTTGGGCTTGCTCAGCGTAGAAGACCTCATCGATGCGATAAAGCAGCGCCCCGATGAGTGCGAATTGGTACTCACGGGGCGACACTATTGTGAGGAGCTGCTGCCATATTGCCAGCTTGTCACTAACTTTGCAGAGGTCAAGCACTATTACCATGACGGAGTCTTATCTCGCACTGGGATCGAGCATTGACCTGATTAACTTTTAATTTATATGATACGTATCACACAATATATCTTACCGCTGCTCCTCGGGCTCTCGTTGCTCTCCTGCAATAAGGAGCAGCAGAGCCAGCAGACGGCTCAGGGGGAAGAAGAAACACCCCGCGTGGCTACCCCCTTTGAGGCGGATAGTGCTTATAACTTTGTGGCTAAGCAGGTCGCCTTCGGACCCCGCATCCCTGGCTCCTCGGGACATACCGCTTGTCTCGCTTGGATGAAAGAGCAACTGACGCAGTACGGTGCTACGGTTGTGGAGCAGAGTTTCGAGGCGACAGCGCATGACGGGACGAAGCTCCCTTTGACCAATTTGATCGCCTCGTACAACCCCTCCGCCTCGCAGCGCATTCTCTTGATGGCGCACTGGGACACGCGTCCTTGGGCGGACAAAGATCCTAACGCTGCCAACCACACCGAGCCGATCCTCGGTGCAGACGATGGAGGTAGTGGTGTCGGTGTCCTAATTGAGGTAGCTCGGCTACTGGGGAGTGTCGCTGCGCCTCAAACGATCGGGGTGGATATCGTGCTCTTCGACGGAGAGGACTACGGCACTTACTCCAACGAGGAGAGCTGGTGCCTAGGCTCTACTCACTGGAGCAAGAACTCGCACGTGGCTGGCTACCAAGCGATGGGCGGCATCTTACTAGATATGGTAGGCGGGCGTGATGCGTCTTTTTACTGGGAGTATTTCTCCAAGAGTTACGCACCGCAACTACTCACCAAGGTGTGGCGCAAAGCTGCCGAGCTAGGCTACGGATCTTACTTTCACCAAGCGGATGGCGGAGGCTTGACTGACGACCATGTGCCCGTGATTCGCAACCTCGGCATCCCCTGCATTGACATTGTCAATTATGACCCGCAGAGCGAGGAGGGCTTTGCCCCCTATTGGCACACACTACAAGATAATATGAGCAACATCTCAGCCGAGACGCTAGGAGCTGTCGGGCATACCGTCATGGCGGTGCTCAAAGACCTAGATACTCACTGATTAGCTTTATCGACTTATGACTATAGACGAACGACAAGAGGAGCTCATCTCTCAGTTTGAACTCGTAGACGACTGGATGGATCGCTACCAAATGATCATCGACCTAGGCGACCAACTGGAGCCTGTCGAGGATACGGAGCATACGACCGAAAACCTCATCGACGGCTGTCAGAGCCGGGTCTGGATCATCATATCGCCACAAGAGGACGGCACACTACACCTTAAGGCAGACAGCGATGCGCTCATCACCAAGGGCATTGCCGCCATGCTCCTCTACTGCTACAATGACCAGCCCGCACAGGCTATCGTAGAGACACCGCTCTACTTCATTGATCGACTGGGACTCCAGTCGCACCTGTCACCGACACGAAGTAACGGGCTTCAGTCGATGTACGAGACGATCAGACGACGTGCTCAAGAGTTCTTGAGCCACTAAGAGATAGATTATGACCCCTTTTAGACAGATTGATGTAGCTGACCGCTCCACAATCTTTCCTTATATATATTATGCTGCAGAGCCGATCTGCGATATCTCCTTTGCCAATCTTTATGGCTGGGCTGTGCAGTACGAGACCTCGTGGGCTATCGGTGGTACGCAGACGCTGGTGATCCGCTTTCGCTCACCACGGCGAGACCACCCCGTCTACCTCTGTCCTTTCTGTCGTGATGACAAGTCGTGGACGATGACCATCAAGGAGCTCATGGAGATCTCCGAGCAAGAAGCTTATCCACTAGTCTTCATGGGCGTGACAGCAGGCTGCAAGGAGCGACTGGAGAAGCTCTTTCCCGATGAGTTCGTCCATATCCAAGATGACGACTACATAGACTACGTCTATCTCAGGGACAAGCTCGCGCGGCTCAATGGCAAGAAGCTCCAGTCGAAGCGCAATCACATCAATCGCTTCGAAGCTACCTACCCCGACTACCGCTACCTACCCATCACTACAGACGATCTGGAGCGTATAGCGCACTTTGCCGATGAATGGCTGGCGCATGCCGAGGCGACAGGTGAGCCTGATCCCAGCCTGCATATGGAGCGAAGAGTCATACAGCGATTTCTCGACAATTACGAGGCGCTAGAGATGCGTGGCGGTATGATCGAGATCGGCGGCGAGATCGTTGCTTTCACTCTTGGGTCGCCTATCACGGAGGATACCTTCGACGTGCATATTGAGAAGGCGCGCACAGACATCGACGGAGCCTATACGATCATCAACCGTGAGTTCGCCCGCAGCATTCCCGAGCAATACACCTACGTCAACAGGGAGGAAGACCTTGGCCTGCCTGGCTTGCGCCAGGCAAAAGAGTCTTATCGCCCTGAAGTGCGTCTCGTGAAGCACACCTGCGTGTGGCGTCGACCTGACTGGGCTGGTGAGCTGGAGTCCTAAGCATGAGACCAAAAGCAGAGCAGCAACGGCTCTACGAGGAGATCTGGCGCACCACCTTTGGAGATAGCGATGACTTCATTGCGCTCTATAGTCGTACCACCTTTGACCCACGTCGCACCCACCTGCTCACAGCTCTAGACCAGAGCCGAGCACTCAGTCATGTGCAGTACCTTCCCTATCTGATGCGCTACCGTGACCAATGGTGGCGCGCTGGCTACATATCGGGAGCAGCTACCGAGAGCGACCAGCGAGGCAAAGGACTCGTACAGCACCTCATGCGAGCGAGTCATCAGCAGATGTGGCGGGAGGGTTGTCTCTGCGCTTTTCTCATACCAGCTGAGGAGTGGCTCTACCAGTTCTATCGCAAGATGGGCTACGCCACGCTTTATGGCAAGCGTATCACTCCTACACTGCAAGGAACCCCAAAAGAACTCTCCGCTGCAGAGGTTTGGCAGCAATACCTCCATTGGCAGGCTACACTCGCCATGTGCCACCCCACCGTCACGCATAGTTACCTGCAGTGGCGCACACTCCTAGCAAGCTTAGCACTTGAGGGCGGAGGCATCGGCACCATCGGTGGAACGACATATTACTATTATAAAGATGCCGAGGGCAAGACGCAAAGCGTCCTCGCCATTCCCCCAGCGGAAGAGGCTGTTGATACGACCTTTGACGAGACCGCTCCTTTTGGCATGTTGCGTCCGCTGCGCATTGCTCAGCTATTGACTTGGGCTGCCGAGCTAGGCTTGCTGAAGTTTGATCTGCTAGCTTCTCATGCGCTTTATCACGATGAGCAACGTATCGTTTTCGACCTGCTTGATGAGCAGATCCCAGTGAACAGCGGTCGTTACTGCTTCCTGTGCCAGCGTTGTCAGCTACTCTTCGCTCCACGTTCTAGTAGCCGGCTCGTCAAGCCTCTCACACCCGACCAGCTCCTCGCAGCGCTACCCACCCTCCAGCACACATTGGTCTACGCCATGATGGAGTGATTGGACACACTGACACGCTTTAACTAGAGGTTAGCGAGATGTCGCTTGGGAGCGGCTTTGCAACTGTCCCGTAGATTGTCGATTCGTTGATGGATTGGTACGCGGGGCTGAGCCACCTCCAGCACCTACAGGTTGTGTCTGGGACTTGTTCTGCTTATCCTCTGGATTCTCTTCCTTGGGGGGAGCACCTATCTCGATCTCTTCGCCACGCTCTCGTGCTAGGCGTTCCTCGGCACGAGAGGGTAGTCCCATGATCTTACGTTCGCGATCTGTCGGATTCCAGCGCTTGCCATAGCGCTCCCGCATGCGCTGTGCGTACTCTATATTGAGGTCTTTCTTCTGATTTTCAGTATTAGCTCGATCGCCCTCTCCCTCTGCTTGCTTATTACCCTCCAATTCTTTCGGTCGTTGCTCTGCTAGGGGCGTGCCATCGTATGCCCACTTCTGCTCTGTGGCAAAGCGCGCCTGTACATTTACCGTTTGAGGCAGATAGCGCACAGGCTCGGGAGGCGTCGCCGGGTAGATGCCGCCATCCCAAGCGCCATTGCCATTGAGGTCTACGTAAAGTTTGAGGAAGTAAGCTCCCGGAGCTAGCTCCTTAAAGGTGACCAAGCCCGCACTGTCAGGCTGAGCAGTCGCCAGCACCTCCTCCTTACTACTGAGTAGATAGACGTAAAGTGGACTCTCGGTAGGGTATCCTGTGAGCGTGACAGCGAGAGAACCCAACTCGGCCTCAGAGGCGATCTTGAGATCCTTCTGCGCAGGCGCGCTGGTACCGCCATATAGCGCCGTTATAGCAGCCGTATCCACCTTGAGTCGGTAAGTGGTGCCAGGCTCTTTGGCAAAGTCTACCAGCCATCGGCAACGTCGTATACTGTCAGGCCGTAGCTGGCAAGAGATCGGTTGCGGTACCGAGTCGACCAACTTAGCAAGCTGTATCAACGTCGTGTCAATGCCTAGAATCGGCACATCGTAGGTAATCCAAAGGGAGTCACGAGTCGTCTCCTTATTGATATTATCATGCGAAAGGATCGTAACGGTCCGGAGCTTACTCTTCGGATCTACTGGAGCAGCAGTGGCACTTGCCTGACTGAGGCTGTCTGTAGCTGTCTGTGGCTCCGCTATTTTTGATTGCTTCTTGGGCTTAGCTTTAGCCTTTGCCACCTGCGGTCGCGGGGCATTTAGCGTTATCGTGTCAAGCTTATTGATCGGAGTACCGATCGAGTCCGTCGTAGGGTAGGCGAAAGCCATAACCACGGAGTCTCTCGCCAGCGAGTCGTGGGGCGAGAGCCAGTAGACGAGACTCTTACCGTCTTTTGAGAGGTCAGGATAGTAGCTTGAGGCTGCCGTCAAGTAGTCTGGCGAGAGGATCGTGAGTTGAGGCAGCGTGTCGATAGGCTCTGTAAAGGTCGCCATCAGTGACATGGAGTCACGTCTCGTTAGTCGCTCGAGACGGATGATATTCGTCTTCGGGCGTGTGAGTAGGAGGACCAGATCGTTGGGCAGGTAAACGTAGGGCGAGACACTATCTGTGGCTGTCGCATTGCTGTTCGTTGCAGTCGTCGGGACTTTTCCCTTGGTAAGCAGACTGTCTGCGACTCCTCCAGCCGAAGCGATGACATCTTGCAGCGAGTCTGTCGCGTGTCCCAGCGAATCCGCAACATTCCTGAGCGAGTCTGTCGCATGTCCAACAGAGTCAGCCTGGCGCGACAGCGAATCAGCCTTTGTCTCCTTGGCTGGCGTGAGTGCCGAGCGAAGCACTACCTCTGTACGGAAGCTGTCTGGCGTGATGGCAAAGCTTTCGTTCGGGCTGTTGTAGCTGTAGCTACGATCCATATCAGCGACAGCAATAGCGTAGTACGCTCCGTCTCGCACATTCTGTAGGGTGAAGCGCCCCTTCTCGTCCGTATAGGTCATGCGGTTCATCGGACGGTCTAGGGTATCAGCGGGGAGTGGTGTAGCGTAGACACCCGCGAGGATACGAGGCACCGGTTGTAGCGTGTAAGCATCGAGTACCTGCCCAGCTACTTGCATCGTATCTAGATAGTCGCCCGTACTAAAGGCGTAGACATACTGCTCGATGTAGTTTCCCTCGTTGTAGTCCTTGATCGCACGATGGAAGTTGATTGTGTAGGTCGTGTTCGCAATGAGACTATCCTGGTAGGTGACGACCAGCTGCTTCTGATTGGCCAAAGCCTTCGGCGGAATGCGCTGTGGTGGCGAGTAGATTATCTTATCCTCGCCTCGCTCCAGCTGTATGTACTCGTCGAAGGTGATGCGCACACGATGCGACGTAACATTCGTACTCCCCATCGCAGGCGTACAGCGCACGACCTTGGGGGGAGTCGTGTCGTAAGGACCTCCCTCTGGAGAAGAGACTTTGGCACACCCCACAGCACCTAGTATTAGGAGCAGAAAGGCAACTAAGAGTGTGGAGAGCTGCTGGTGCGAATGAGACATATACGGTAGTAACTATATAGCTTTAGATAGTTCCCTCACGGAGCAGTTGTGGCGTTTCACCCGTGCAGTCGATGATAGCGCCATGACCGCCTGGCGCCACGCCTCCATCGATGATCAGGTCTACCATATGTCCGTAGTACTCCTCGATAAGCTCTGGATCGGTCAGGTAGTTCGTGTCATACCCCTCTGGCAGGTCAGGCAGTGAACCCGTAAGGAGCGGAGCCTCGAGTTCCTCTAGTATGATCCGTGTCACGGGATGCTTGCAGAGCTGCACTCCCACCTCCTTACGTTGACGGAAGGGCATCGGCAGTGTCGTCGTCGGAGGTAGTATATAGGTAGCCGGCTCGTACTCGCCCGATTTGATTAGAGCGAAGTTGTTGTCGCTCAGCTTAGCATACTGAGTCACTTCGCCCAGATCTTGGCACATAATCGCCAGTGTGTGACGCTTGCTGTCCACCCCCTTGATCTGACACACCTGCTCTACGGCACGTTTCTTCAGTGCCGAGCAACCGAGCGCGTAGCCTACACCAGTAGGGTAAATGATGACGCCTCCACTCTCGAGGCAATGAACCACCTCACGCACCTCAGCGTAGTCAGGGGTGTCAGCGTAGATCTTCGTTAGCATAGTGTATTAGAGTGCATAGAGGTAAGCGATCTCCTCAGCCCAGAGCTCTGGTACAGGCGTCTCTAGGACGATCGGGATGTTGTCTAGGTGCGGATCGTCCATCAGCATTTTGAATAGGTCAGTACCCATAAAGCCCTTGCCAATAGACTCATGTCGATCCACACGGGTGCCTAAGTCCTTCTTGCTATCATTCAGATGGATAGCGCAGAGCTTGTCGTAGCCGATGATATCGTCGAAGGCTTGCCACATAGCCGTATAGCCATCGGCAGTGCGTATCTCATAGCCCGCCGCCAGTGTATGCGCTGTATCGATGCAGACGCCCACACGGCTAGCGTCCTCAATGAGTGAGATGATATAGGCAAGCTGCTCGAAGGTGTAGCCCACGTTGGTGCCTTGACCAGCCACATTCTCCAAGACCAACTTAACTCCCTCCGACTCAGCCAGCACGGCATTCATCTCAGAGGCGATGTACTCCATACACTGCTCCTCGGAGATCTCCTTGAGGTGACTCCCAGGGTGGAAGTTGAGCAAGCTCAGTCCCAGCTGCTCGCAGCGGTGCATCTCATCGATCATCGCTCGGCGACTCCGCTCACGCTTAGCAGCATCCGCATTACCTATATTATATAGGTAGCTCGCATGGGGTAGGATATGCTCACGCTGGATGCCTACCTGGTCACAGTTTGCGATAAAAGCATCGATCTGCTCCTCCGTGTAGGGCTTCGCTTGCCACTGACGCTGATTCTTGAGAAAGAAAGCGAAAGCACGTGCGCCCAGTTCACCAGCACGCAGAGGAGCCTCCTCCACGCCGCCGGCAGCGCTCACATGCGCTCCGAGATATTTATGTGGGTGTTTGGTATAACTCATCATAGAAACGGCTAGTTGTATATCCCTAGCTCTCGCAAAGATACAAAATGAGACCGAATGAAGCGCTACACAGCGAATCGTAGCATACTGGCTAAAGACTCTTTTGAGGTACTGGGAGGCTAGAGCTGACTCGCCGTGCTTGCAAATCTCAATTCCTCGGAGGAAATGAAAAATACTTCGGAAGAATCAAATGATATGTCCGAAGAATTTGCCAGTTTCCTCCGAGGAATTTTCCGATTTCCTCGGAGGAAGTCAGATAAGCCGGGAAAATTGTCGAGATGGACTAAGACGAGTCGTCATCTCCCTGCACCTCAAAAGAGGAACTAGCTGGTCTATCGCCTTTATGCAACAGACTCAAATAGAGAGCGGAACCATCTCATCTGGTGAGAGATAGTTCCGCTCTGAGTTTTTGTAGATCTCGACTAGGGAGTGTACTTGGTTAAGCCTCTTCAGGTACTGCCTTCTCGTCCTCTGACTCATCGTCATGGAACTTGAGTAGCGTGTTGATCTCCCTCTGGAGCTTGGTGTGCACCTTGTAGAGCTCGTCGACAGAGAGAGGCTCCTGCTCGTCAAGCGTGACCAGCTCCTTTACCTTTGCTGCGAGAGCCTGCTCCTTGGCCTGCTCCTTAGCGGCAAAGAGCTGATCGTTGTTCTGCTCCATAGCATTGTTGACAAGGCTCTCGATGAAGTCGTCGTTGGAGAGTAGCTGACCGAGACCAGCAGCTTGTACTTGTCTCATCACACCCTCTCTTACGATCTTGCGAACCAGCCCGTCGGAGACCTCAACGCCTAGCTGCTTGTTGAGATCAGCGACCATGCACTGGTAGCGTACGTATGGCATAACCTGGTTGATCCGCTCGTCGTACTCCTCCTGAGTCTCCTCCTCCGTTTTTTCGTTGAGTAGGAGTGCTAGGTGCTTATCAGAGAAAGGTAGACCCTGGATCTTCTCAACGACATACTTAGAGACGACCGTGGTAAAGATATCGTTAGCCATCGATGCGTTGCGCGACTCCTGCATCCGCTTTAGC
Source organism: uncultured Porphyromonas sp. (assembly GCA_902490315.1). Lineage (GTDB taxonomy): Bacteria > Bacteroidota > Bacteroidia > Bacteroidales > Porphyromonadaceae > Porphyromonas. The sequence continues at coordinate 10,279 of CABUDK010000025.1, forward strand.
TCAGCTCTGAGCTCCTCCTCGTTGGTTACCTCAGTCGTTGGTCCGAGCATCAGCTTAAAGAGCTTCTCATCGATAGCATGTGGCGTGTTGCGTAGGATGCGGTTGATCTTGATCTCAAAAGCGTTGGTGTGATCCTTGACCTCCTCCTGCTTGATCTGGAGGAAAGAGGCGATCTCGACCTCGCTGCCGTCATAAGCCTTCTGTAGGTCTATGGTGAGCGTGTCATCCTTGTGCGCCTTTAGGATCTCTGCGCGAACCTCCTCATTGGTCACAAATTGTGGCATGAGGAAGCTCTCCTCAAGCGCGATGCCCTCAGAGGCGTGCTTGCCCTTGTCATCTAGCTCCTGTACAGAGACGTAGAGGATATCTTTCTCCTGTACGTCCTCGACCTCGGAGCGCTCGCCAGCACTCTCCTGAGCGTTGCTGATCATCTGATCGATCTCGGCATCGTCGACCTGGACGGTGTAGTAAGGGAGTGTCACGTTGCTATCGATCGTCTCAGGGAACTGAGGCAGTAGTCCCGTCGACACCTGTAGCTGGTAGTCGGTCTGCTCGGGCGTATAGCTATTGTCGTCTTGCTCCATGAGAAAACCTCCGATCGTCTTAATGCCCTGCTCCTTAAGGTAGCTGACTGCCTCATTGGATGTAGCCTTGCTGACAACGCTAAAGCGTACAGCCTGACCGTACTTCTTCTCAATGAGTGCTGCTGGGGTCTTGCCTGGGCGGAATCCTGGCGTTTCAGCCGTCTTGCGCAGATGCTTCAACTGATCGGTGACCTGCTCTTTAATTTCGTCACTGGTGAGCGTGATGTTCAAGAGAACCTGATCTTCCTTAAGCTCGTGTGATATGTTCATAGGACTAAGATGCTATATGCGTGTATATTTAGTTATAGAGGACAAAGGTACGAAAAAAGAGATTAGAAGTTAGAGATTAGATATTAGAGGCTAGAGATTAGAAGTTAGAGGCTAGAGATTAGAGTCTGATCACTCCGATAGCTCCGATAGCTCCGATAGCTCCAGCCAACAGCCAACAGCCAACGGCTAACAGCCAACAGCCAACCGCTAGTTCTGACCATTGATCAGCGGCTGGGCATACATCTGGAGGAGCTGTGTGCGCAGTTCGTCGGTGCTGTAAGCGTCAGTCGGTGCTTTCGCAATCTGCTCATCGAGGTAGCGGAGCGTCTTCTCCTTGTCAGCTTCGCTGTAGAGCTCCTTCGGGTGCGCCTTGTCAGGGTGGAGGAGGTCGTAGGCGATGTAGTTGATCGGGTATAGGCGGTAGTTGCTATGTAGCTCCGTGTCGATGATCGTAGCGATGCGCGGGTAGAGCTGCTGCTTGGGTAGGGCTCGTAGCTCGGCCTCTAGCTCAGGCGTGATCAGCTCGTTGAGACGCGTGCCGACGGCAAAGTGTACGCGTCCCTTGTAGCCGAGTAGACCTGTCTTCATATTGAGCAGGTCCTCCTCGCCACCCTTGACATACTGCTCGTTGGGGTGATGCTTGCGCCAGAGGAGCTCGCACGCCTTGAGGATGTCGCAGGGGTCGTACTCGTAGCTGATAGTGGTGGGGGCGATGTTGACCCGCATCAGCTGGGTCAGCGGGTCGTTGCTTTGCGAGGAGGCGATCATCTTGAGGACGCTAGGCTGTGTCTGGTCGCTATTGTCCTTGGCACGACCCTCACGCTGGGCGATCCATACCGACTTATGATCTTGCTGTATGCTCTGATCGATAAAGGCGGAGAGCGCCTGAGCGGCTAGAAGCATCTGCCGGATCGGTAGCGAGCGACGTACGACAAAGGAGTCGTTGAGCTTGACCACCGCCTCGATCCATGGCCTGCCGAAGAGGTTGTCGCCGATAGCGATGCGTGGCATCAGATAGTTGCGCTCCTGCATGACTAGGTTGAGGAATGCGGAGTCGAGTATGATGTCTCTATGGTTTGTGATAAAGGTCGTGGGCAGATCCCCGCCTAGTCGACTGGCTCCGCTAAGGGATACGGAGAAAGTGGTCTGCTTCGCTAGCTTGACCACGAGGGGGTAGGATATAAGTTCCTTAAAGGCATCAACACTCTGGATGCTCTTTAGGTGCTGTAGGAGCGTAGTCGTCTCCTCCTCCGAGAGCAGCGCCGATAGGACGTGATGTAGCTCAGGCTGGTTGGCTAGCTGGGCAACGACAGCTGGTACCTCCTCGTCGAGGTAGGGACGTATAGAGTCGTACTCGTACGGCTGTGGGGCAGTGTGTGTGGTCATGATAGTTTGCTCTTGATGATACGTGTGATGAGGTCGCTCAGCTGAAGACCAGCTGCACGTACCTGCTGCGGGATGAAGCTGGCCTCCGTCATGCCTGGGGTCGTGTTGACCTCTAGAAGTGTGGGGATGCCGTCCGCCTCGATGATGTAGTCTATACGTACGAAGCCGTAGCAGTCTAGTAGGTGGGCGATCGTCAGCGACGTCTCCTGTACGCGCTGTGTCAGCTCTGGTGAGATGCGTGCGGGCGTTATCTCGTCGCTCTTGCCGTAGTACTTAGCGTCATAGTCGAAGAAAGTGTCGTGCGCTACCACCTCTGTGACTGGCAAGGCAAAAGCGTCGTCGGGTAGGATCACGCAGCCGCAGGTCACCTCAGTGCCGACGATGCACTCCTCGACGAGGACATCGGGTGCCGCTGTGTAAGCGTCCGCTACGGCTGATGGAAGCTGCTCCCATTGGTCAATACGGGTCGTGGCGATGCTAGAGCCGCCTGTGTTGGGCTTGACAAAGAGTGGCAGTCGCAGACGAGACTGGATCAGCTCTTGCTCTTCGGGCGAAAGCTTTTTAGTACGATTGCGAAGGCAGTGAGAGCGAGCAATACGCAAGCCGTGATGCGCTAGGTAAGCGTTGCACGCCTCCTTATTAAAGGTCAAAGCCTCGCAGAGCACACCACCTGTCGTGTAGGGGATGCCGAGCATGTCTAGGTAACCCTGTAGGAGACCATTCTCTCCAGGGGTGCCGTGGATGGTAATGTAAGCTAGTGCGAAGGTCACTTCGGTTGCGCCAAAGCGCGCGACCAGTGCACGATCTATCGTTCCCGCCTTCCCCTCAGCGTCTGTCACGTTCCAGGCGTCGGCCGTGATGGTGACTAGATAGGGAGCGAAGAGGGTTTGATCAATCTGCTTGAGGATCGTCTGGGCACTACGCTGCGAGACCTCCGCCTCGCCAGAGTATCCGCCACAGATGATCGCAATATTGGGTTTGTCCATAAGGTATGATGGGATATTGCAATGGTTCTTTTAGTTAGAGAGTTCGAGCGGTGCTACATAGCGTCTCCACTTGTCTATGAGCTGGCGCATATCGTCGGGCAGTGGTGCCGAGAAGTGCATCCGCTCACCCGTCACGGGGTGGTCGAAGGCGAGTGTCTCAGCGTGCAATGCTTGGCGGGGACAGATCTTGAGGCAATTATTGACAAACTGCTGGTAGGAGCTGGTGCGCTGTCCCCAGAGGATCTGGTCGCCACCATAGCGCTCATCGCCAAAGAGCGGGTGGTCGATAGACTTCATGTGAGCACGTATCTGGTGGGTGCGTCCCGTCTCCAGTTCACACGCTATGAGCGTCACAAAGCCCAGTCGCTCCAGTTGCGTGTAGTGGGTCACGGCCGGCTTGCCTATCTCACTCGTCGGGGGGTAGACCGTCATACGGGTGCGATCACGCGGATCACGTGCTATGTTGCCTTCGATTGTCCCTTGCGGCTGGTCAAGCTTGCCCCAGACGAGTGCTTGGTAGCGACGTCCCGTGGTTTTGAGGAAGAACTGTCTCGCTAGTCGTATCTTGGCCTCCGTACGCTTTGCCACGAGAAGTAGCCCGCTGGTATCTTTGTCAATGCGATGCACCAGTCCCACGGAAGCATCGTTCGGATCGTAGAGCGGGTCGTTACGTAAGTAGTAAGCAAGCGCGTGGACAAGCGTGCCACTGTAGTTGCCGTGACCTGGATGTACGACCATGCCCGCAGGCTTATTGACCACCAGCAGCTGATCATCCTCATAGACTATGTCGAGCGGTATATCCTCAGGCGTGATCGACCAGTCCTGCTTCGGATGCGCTAGCATCATCGTGATGGTCTCCTGGGGCTTGACCTTGTAGTTGCTTTTGACAGGCTCGCCATCCACCCAGATGAGTCCCGCCTTGGCGGCAAGCTGTATGCGATGGCGCGAAGTGTGCGGCATACGATCCACTAGGAAGCGATCGATGCGTAGCGGAGTCTGCCCAGGATCCACCTGCACACGATAATGCTCGTAAAGCTCCTCGCCGTGCGCCCCTGCAACCCACTGATCCTCCTCGTCAGTAGCGATGAGATCCGCCTCTAGCTCCTGCTCCTCGAGGGGAAGCGGCTCCTTATCAGGATTACATCCAGGACTCATCCTCGTCAGGCTCTAGAATGTGTGTGGTCGAATCGACCGGGGCAGCGTATCCACCCGCTCCCGATATCGAGTCGTAAGGCTCGAAAGCACCATGCGGTATGCTGTCACTGACAGCCACGGAGACTAGGAGTATGATTGGTGTGGCAAGCGGTATGCGAGTGCCGGGGGCTAATGCTTGTCCTGAGGGTAGCTGTACGCCCATGACTAGATCATCAAAGGATCCGGCCACATAGCTGGGGGTGATGTTTTCGAAGCCAAGGCTGACGAGACGTGCTCGTGCTTGTCGCTCGGAGACATCAACGAGCGAGGGTATAACGCCGTTGCGAGGGTAGGAGGCGTTGAGCGTGAGGAAGATGATACGCCCCGCTTTGACCCGACTGCCCGCCTTAGGGGTTAAGTCATAGACGGCTCCCTTGGGTACCTCAGTCGTGTAGACCGAGTCGATCACTTCGTAGCGCAGGTCAGCTTTATCTAGGAGCTGCACTGCTTCGTCGGCAGGGAGACCATATATATCAGGTATCTCGACAGATGAGCCGTGGCGCGTGAAGAAATTCATCCAGACGAGTGCCAGGACGACGATGATGACTGAGGCTAGTATCATCAGACCAATGTGAATCAGTATGGAAGGACGTCGCATAGGGGTATATCTATTAGCGGAGACTATGCAAAGGTAACGATAATTGAAGTATTGGAGCTTAGATGTTGAACGTTAGAGACTAGGCTCTTGTTTCTAGGAGTACTGCTGCCTCTAATATCTCTAGCTAACAGCTAATTAGCAAAAGCCAACAGCCACCCGCCGAATCCTTATGGAAGAATTTGCAATTTCTTCCGTGGGGATTTTTTATTCTTCAGTGAAGAACGAGAAATTTCTTCGGACTTATCATTTGATTCTTCCGAAGTTTCATTTGATTCTTCCGAAGAATTTTTGCTTTCCTCCCAAGGAAATTCCGATTTCCTCGGGAGCTATTTGGGAAATTCTTCGGGAGAAGTGAACGCTCCCGACAAAACCACAACGTCAAAGGACAACGACGTCATGCGCCTAGGAGGCTATGATGCGTGACACGTATAAACCTGCCCAGAGAGCCAGCAAGCCAATCAGCACGCTACCAGCAATGTAGAGGAGGGCTAACCCGTAAGCCCCTTCACGAAACATGACGTAGCTCTCTGCTGTAAAGGTCGAGAAGGTGGTGAACCCGCCGCAGAAGCCTGTGATAAAGAGCAGTCGCAGATATGTTGTCTCGCTACACAAGCCGATCAAGAGTCCTATGAGAAAGCATCCCAGGACGTTGACCACGAGCGTAGCCAAGGGTATAGAGCCCGTATAGTGACGAGCTAACAGGATGGCTGTGAGGTAGCGCATAGCACTTCCGATGGCACCGCCTAGAGCTACGAGAAGAAGCTGTCTGAGCATAATCCAATCTTAGTTGCAGTCAGTAACCTTATCGGTCTATATAGACGAGCTTGTTGCCTTTGTTCTAGTCACAAACCCCTCTAGACCTCGATAATTAAAAAAATAGGTAGCACTCTCTCTGAACGGGAAAGAGTACTACCTATATATTATAGGATGAGACACCTTGTCTCGCTAGTCGCTCAGCTTAGCACCGATGAACTGACGGTTGAGACGTGCGATGTGGCTGATGGAGACACTCTTAGGACACTCCAGCTCGCAGGCACGGGTATTCGTACAGTTGCCGAAGCCTAGCTCATCCATCTTAGCAATCATCGCCTTAGCACGCTTGTGCGCCTCAGCACGTCCCTGAGGTAGTAGAGCCAGCTGGCTCACCTTGGCAGAGACGAAGAGCATAGCGGAACCATTTTTGCAGGCAGCAGCGCAAGCGCCACAACCGATGCAAGAAGCTGCGTCCATCGCTTCGTCAGCCTTGTGCTTGGGGATGGGGATCGCGTTAGCATCAGGTACACCACCCGTATTGACAGAGACATATCCACCAGCTTGTATGATCTTGTCATAGGCAGAGCGGTCGACCATCAAGTCGCGAATGATCGGGAAGCCTGCAGATCTCCATGGCTCGACAGTGATGGTGTCACCATCCTTGAAGGTGCGCATATGTAGCTGACAAGTGGTGATGGCATCGACAGGACCGTGTGGATGCCCATCGATGTACATAGAGCACATACCGCAGATACCCTCACGACAGTCGTGGTCGTAGATAACGGGTTCCTTATCCTCGGCAATGAGCTGCTCGTTGAGTATGTCGATCATCTCAAGAAAAGAAGCGCTCTGAGGCACATCCTTGAGTGCATAGGTCTCAAAGTGTCCCTTCTCGCGGGGACCTCTCTGACGCCATACCTTGACTTTGATATTTATATTGTGATCCATTGCTATGATTATCTACAGGGTTGCTTAGTTCTTATAGTTACGCTGGAGACGCTCGGTGAATTCGTATACCAGTGGCTCCTTGTGCATGACAGGGTCTTGATCCTCGCCTTGATACTCCCAGCAGGAGACGTAAGCAAAGTTCTCATCGTCACGCTTTGCCTCACCCTCCTCAGTCTGATGCTCTATGCGGAAGTGTCCACCACAGCTCTCCTCACGGTCGAGGGCATCGTGTGCCATCAGCTCGCCGATCTCTAGGAAGTCTGCTAGACGCAGAGCCTTCTCTAGCTCGATGTTGAGATCATCGACCTTGCCTGGTAGGTGGAGGTCACTCCAGAAGACCTTGCGTAGCGCCTTGATCTTCTCAATACCTGTCTGCAGGCTCTCCTTAGAGCGTGCCATACCGACATACTCCCACATGATGTGTCCTAGCTCCTTGTGGATGCTATCGACCGAACGCTTACCATGCATCGAGGCAATGCGCTGGATGCGCTCCTTGAGTGCCTTCTCAGCCTCGTCAAACTCCTTGTGGTCTACGCTAAAGTGCGGTACCTGGATCTGATCCGAGAGGTAGTTCTGTATCGTATAGGGCAGGATGAAGTAACCATCTGCTAGACCCTGCATGAGGGCTGAAGCACCGAGACGGTTAGCACCGTGATCGGAGAAGTTTGCCTCACCGATGGCGAAAAGCCCAGGGATAGTCGTCTGTAGCTCATAGTCGACCCATAGACCACCCATCGTGTAGTGGATAGCTGGGTAGATCATCATCGGAGTCTCGTAGGGGTTATCGGCAGTTATCTGCTCGTACATTTGGAAGAGGTTGCCATACTTATCCTCAACGACGTCACGTCCCATACGCTCGATGGCATACTTAAAGTCGAGGAAGACGGCAAGACCCGTATTATTGACACCAAAGCCAGCATCGCAGCGCTCCTTGGCGGCACGGCTAGCGACATCACGAGGTACTAGGTTACCGAAGGCGGGATAGCGACGCTCGAGGTAGAAGTCTCGATCCTCCTCGGGGATGTCGTTTGCCTTCTTGGTACCAGCTTGTAGTGCCTTAGCGTCCTCCAGCTTTTTGGGCACCCAGATACGGCCATCATTACGGAGAGACTCCGACATAAGCGTTAGCTTAGACTGGAAGTCGCCATGCTCTGGGATACAGGTCGGGTGGATCTGCGCCATACAAGGATTGCCAAAGTAAGCACCCTTCTTGTAGCACTGCCAAGCGGCTGATCCGTTGGAAGCGATAGCATTCGTCGTGAGGTAGAAAGCATTGCCATAGCCACCCGTAGCGATCACTACGGCATGAGCAGCAAAGCGCTCGATAGCGCCCGTAACCAGATTGCGAGCGATGATACCTCTAGCACGACCGTCGATGATGACTAGGTCGAGCATCTCGTGGCGGGTGTAGAGCTTGACGCTACCCTTGTGTACCTGACGGCTGAGTGCTGAGTAAG
>CABUDK010000026.1 GCA_902490315.1 uncultured Porphyromonas sp.
TCACCGAGGCGGGAGCTGGTGAGGACGGGCGTGTCAAGAGCTGTATCGGCATTGCCAGCCTGCTCGTTGATGGACTGGGCGACACACTGAGGGTATCTCTGAGCGAGGAACCTGAGGCGGAGCTTCGCTTTGGCAAGAAGCTCATCACTTACATTGATCAGTTGGCCGCCTTTGACCAGACAAGACCGATCTACGCTAGCCACACTTATCGCTCCGTAACCCGTGACCAGGCGCAGGGTGCTACGGAACTAGCTAAATACCCCGCTGTGCTAACGCTAGACAGTGACGGGACAGCTCTCGACGTGGGCTTTGATGCTCGACTGGAGGAGACGCAATTGGCTCTCTCCGATGAGCGACAACCATTACAGGTCATCGACCTAGACACACCTTTGGATCGACTCTTGCAGCATCTAGAGGACTTTGTAGCTCACTGGGACGGACACGCTTGGCTAGAGCTACGAGGTGCAGAGCTGGACTATATATATAAGGTACGCTATGCCGTGGAGCAGCTCTCGGGAAGAGGCTCGATGCCCCGCATCTTGCTGCACTATGCATCCCATGCGAGAGGATATGACGACATATTGATCGACTGCGCTACGCAGCTCGGCTCCCTGCTGCTAGAGGGGATCGGTAATGCGGTCGCTTTCTCAGCAGTGGCTATGAGTCCTAAGGCTCGCCTAGCCCTGCTCAATGGTATCCTGCAGGCGGTGCGTATCAAGATGACGCACACGGAGTTCATCAGTTGTCCAGGCTGTGGGCGCACGCTCTTTGACCTCCAGCAGACGGTGACGCAAGTCAAGCAACGACTAGCGCATCTGCCTAATCTCAAGATTGGCGTGATGGGCTGCATCGTCAATGGTCCTGGCGAAATGGCCGATGCTGACTACGGCTACGTGGGTGGAGGCGTCGGCAAGGTCGACCTATACCGAGGGCAGGAGCGACTCGTACACGGCATCCCTTCGGCAGAAGCTGTGGATCGTCTCATTGAGCTCATCAAGAGTGACGGCAAGTGGTGCGACCCGCCACAGCAATAACCTTTATACCAACGCTACTCATGCTTTCTATTCGGATTATCAACCGCTCTTCCTATCCCCTGCCCCAATACGCTACGGCGCTCTCTGCAGGGCTAGACCTACGTGCTAACCTAGAGCAAAGCGTCTCGCTAGCACCCCTAGAGCGTCGGCTGGTACCCACAGGTCTATACATGGAGATCCCCGCCGGCTACGAGGGACAGGTGCGTCCACGCAGTGGACTAGCCCTCAAGCAGGGGCTGACCGTACTCAATGCGCCTGGCACGATCGACGCAGACTACCGTGGCGAACTACAGGTGATCCTCATCAATCTATCTCAGGAGACGGTGGAGATAGCACCTGGCGATCGGATCGCTCAGCTAGTCTTCGCCCGCCACGAGCAGTGTGACTGGATCGAAGTGGAGAGCCTCTCAGACACCCAGCGAGGCGATGGCGGTTTTGGACATACGGGCGTATGAAAAGCATCGGTCGTCAGACACTCTTGCTCATCCTCTTAGCTCTGCTAGGGCTAAGCTCTACTAAACTCTCTGCACAGTCTACAGAGACGGAGAGAACAGCCTATGCGCAGATTGAAGACTACGCTAACATACTCTTCTTCGCAGGAGCGCAAGAGCCAGCTATCGGCTATCTCTACTATCTCTACGAAGCTTATCCCGACCAGCAGGTTCGGACGGCAGTACCGCTAGCCAGCTGGCTTGACCTGGCGGATCGCCAAAGCGAAGCGAGAGAGCTACTCCAGACACTTTTCACCAAGAAAAGCGACCAAGCTCACACCAATCAAGAGCTCGTACGCTACTACCTCACGCTCCTCTACAGTCACGGAGACATTAATGAGGCGGACTCGCTCTTTGCTTTGCTTCCAAGAGAGGTATCGAGCCACCCCGACATACTGCTAGTCCATCTGACGAGCCTAGCAATACTAAACAAGAATCAAGAGCTACTAGAGCAGATAGCGCAACTCGACACGACGCAGCTCACAAACACTCAGCAGCGAGAGACCTACTACCGCCTCATCACTCAGTCCGCCTCCAAGCAGGGAGACTACCAGCGTATGCTCCAAGCCGCTGAGCGACTCGTCGAGCTGGAGCCGAGCAATCTGGGCAATCACCACACACGTCTAGAAGCACTCAACGCACTAAGGCTAGACGATCAGATAGAGAAGGGTCTGGCGCAGCTCCAGCGGACACTCTCCCTACCCGACGATTACATCGAGGTGACGCGTGCCGAGCTAATCGCCGCGCGCCGAGATACCAAGCAATCGGCCGAATACCTCCACCACTACCTAGAGCGTCAAGACAGCATCTCTCCCGTCTCGGCACGCATTATCTCTATGATGTTGCCAGACTTCTCAGACATTAGCCAGATCCCGTCAGAGTTTATCCCCGCCCTGACACGTCTTGCGGAGCTAGAGCCGAGCGATCCGAAGCTCTTCGCCGACCTCTACCTCATCGTCACGGCACAACAGGGGAAAGCGCAGGCGGAGCAACTGGTCAAGCAGTTTTACGACAACCCCAAGACCGCTTATAGTGCAGTCATCGTAAAAGCTTCGCAGATGCAAGAGCAGGAGCGACTAGACTACCTGACCTCAGCGCAAAAGCGTTACCCCGCAGACCTTCAGATACTGGCACTCTACGCTGGAGAACTCATCGCTCGTGATCGTCTAGACGAAGCGCAGCAAGCGATCAGTAGCCAGTTAGACTTGACCAAACTCAAGACAGCCAAAAGTGTTGAGCCGACCGAGGGGCTGCGCATGCTACTCCTCTACTCTTCTCTTATCTACGAGAAGCAAGAGCGGTCGGCACAAGCGTTAGAGGTCTTTGAGATTGCCGAGCGACTCTTCCCCCGAGATGCTATCCTACTCAACAACTACGCTTACTACCTCTACACCCTATCCCCACAAGACAGCAGCTACTTAGCAAAAGCCGAGCAGCTAGCTGCAACAGCCTACGGACTAGCCCCCGAAGAGGCCAACATCCTCGACACCTACGGCACGATCCTCCTAGCTCAGGGGCAAACGACTATGGCGCAGCTCATGCTCTCGCAAGCGGTAGAGCGAGCCAAGCAAATAGGCAAGCCCAATGCGGGCTATATTGAGCGACTAGGCGATGCCTATCTACAGGGTGGTGATCGACAGGCTGCACTCCAGCAGTGGCAGCGAGCTTACGAGTTGGCCCCCACGGAGGCACTCCAGCAAAAGATCAATTCACTGACTCCTTAGTTGCGACATACTATAAAATTACAGACCTATCATGAGACACCAACTACCATATATTCTCCTTCTAATCGGTAGCATGCTACTGCTTCTAGCTTGTGGCACACGATCTCCTCAATCAGGCTCAACGACAGCTCCCGTAGTTGCAGACAAAGGAGGTTGCGCTCTAGGCGACTCGTGGCTTTCTGAGCAAATTCTCCAGATCCGTCACACGCCCGAGCATCGTATCGCCAGCGCCGATCTATCTCTAGGCGACTCGCAGCTATCGACACGCATGGATCTCTTTGTAGGTCAGAGTGAGGGGCTGATGCTTTCGGCTCGTCCACTCCCCTTTGTGGAGGCACTCCGCATCTACATACTCCCAGACCACATCGCTCTATACGATATGATGCACGATGCCAAGGTCACCATCAGCTACTACGAGCTGAGCGAGCGACTGGATGCCGAGGTGTCATACACGCTCCTGCGTGACCTACTCCTGGGCCAGCCCACCTACCTAGCCGATCGTGAGTACGTAGTCGGGAGAGGTTCTCTAGAGGTCTCACTGCGTAGCCTCAAGGGCAAGCCCTGGGTCGCCAACTATATGGTCAATCCACAATGCCAGCTAGGCACCATCCGCATCGCCTCAACCGACCAAAGCAAGAGCGGCTATCTGCAAGGACGATACAGCTACCAGAGTGGCTCTAACAAGTCTGACGCAACCCAGCTCCTCGTATCGACACCGCGCAAGCGTCTCTCCATACAACTAAAGTATAGCAAGAGCAAAGAGCTCACTCCAGCCCAACTGCAAGATCGTCTCACCGAGCCTCAGGGCGGCTACACGAGCATGACCCTAGACGAGTTACTCAAGCTCCTTTAGTTTATATCGCACACCCCACCACCCCATCGATCTATGTCACACCTCCGACGGTTACTCTATACCCTCTGCCTACTCACGCTCACAAGCACCCTCCTCTTGGCACAGCAACCCAAGAAGTCTGCCGCCGTACGCAAGCTTGAGAAGCAACGTACCGAGCTACTCAATGCGATCAAGAAGACCGACAAAGAGATCAAATCCCTCGGTCAGAGCCTTTCGGAAAAAGCCAAGCAAGACAAACTCGTTCGCCAGCAGATCAAAGATCGTAGTCAGGTCATCGTCCTTCTAGATCAAGAGGTGGCTCTGCTCAACATCTCCATCGACTCGCTAGCCATACAGATAGGCAAGCTACAGCAAAAGGAGGAGGTGAGCCGGGAGCGATACGCCAAGACGCTGCAAGCACTCCAACAGCGTCCACGCTTTGAGGATCGACTACTCTTCATCCTCTCCGCCTCCAGCTTTGACGAGGGCATACGCCGTGTGCGCTACCTCTCGGCTTACGCTAGAGCCCACAAGGAGGTCGCCGCACAGCTACACGCCACCCGTGAAGAGCTGCAAGCGAGCCAAAACCAACTCATAGCAACTAAACAGCAGAAAGGCACCCTCCTACAGCTACGTGCCGAGGAGCGTGTCAAGCTAGAGCAGCAACAGAAGAGCATCGCTTCCGAGGTCAAGGAGCTCTCTACTGAGCGTCAGTCACTCCAGAAGAAGCTCAAGCAGCAGCAACGCAAGGCGGAGCAGCTCAACCAAGCTATCCAAGATCAGATAGCCCGTGAGATAGCCGAGGCTGAGCGCAAGGCTCGTGAAGAGCGTGAGCGTCTCGAGCGTGAAGCTCGTAAGAAGGGCAAGAAGGTATCCAAGCAGGCGGAGCGTCGTGCCGAGACTAAGGACGGCTATGCGATGGATGCTGCCGAGCGTAAGCTGGCCAGCTCTTTTGCAGCCAACAAGGGACGGCTCCCTGCACCTGTCAAGGGTCGCTACCGTGTCATCAGACGCTTTGGTCTCCAGCAGCACGACGATCTAGCCATGGTGCAGACGCGCAATGGCGGTATTGACATACAAGTGGCACGTGGCACCGAGGCAGTCGCCATCTTCGATGGTGTAGTCAGCAAGGTCTTCGTCGTGCCAGGCTACCATAATTCTATCATCATACGTCATGGTAACTATCTGACCGTCTATGCCAATCTGCAAAACGTTTCTGTACGAGCAGGGCAAAAGGTCAAGACGGGTCAGGTGCTAGGCACCGTGGCTAGTGACGATGGGGGGCAGTATGGGGTCATGCAGTTCCAAGTGTGGCACGAGCGCAACAAGCTCAATCCCCAAGCCTGGATACGCTAATCCTCCACACACTATTTAGAGCAGTTCATTCATGCAGAGAGCAGAGTCTATGAGGCATCTAGTCGTTGCCATGGGAGCTTTCGATGGCGTACATCTAGGGCACCAAGCGCTAATCCACCAAGTCCTCACGATAGCCAAGCAAGATCACTTGACCTCAGGGGTCGTCACCTTCGAGCCACACCCGCAGCTAGTGCTTCACCCCGAGCGACCCTTCCGCCTCATCACACTAGAGCGCGAGAAGGAGTTACTCCTGCACCAGATGGGCATAGAGCGAGTCGCCGTGATCCCCTTTACAGTAGCCTTGTCGCAGATGAGTGCCGAGGAGTTTCTCCGCACCTACCTCGACGAGCAGCTACATATCCACACGCTCGTCGTGGGCTTCGACCACCACTTCGGACATGACAAGGGGCTAGACTTTGCGGACTACCAGGCGATAGCGCACCGCTACGGCATACACTGCATACGTGGGGAGGCGTACGCACTGGGGGAGAGCACGAGCCAAGACCCCATCAGCTCGACCGCTATACGCCGATGGATAGACACCGGAGCTGTGACCGAGGCTGAGAGACAGCTAGGACACCCCTACACTATCTTGGGCAAGGTCAAGACGGGGCTCCAGATCGGACGCAAACTGGGCTACCCGACAGCCAATATAGAGGTACCTTCGCACCACAAAGCTCTTCCCCCTGCAGGAGTCTATATGGCACGTACGACGATCGACCCCTTTGGAGCGGGCCAGCAACGAGATATACCGAGCATGCTCTACATCGGCACACGTCCCACGCTCGAGCTAGACGAGGAGGAGACGATGATCGAGGTCTTTCTGATGGGTGGCGAGGAGTACCAGCTGTATGGTCAGGAGCTACTGATCTCCCTCTGCGATAGACTTCGACAAGAGCTACACTTCGAGAGCTTAGACGCACTGCGCAAGCAGATAACTCGCGACGAAGAGGCGGTGCGGCGCTACTTCCACCTCTCCGACTAATACTATCCAATACCCACCCCCAAGGGGCTATATCGCCACGCTGCGGTATAGCCCCTTCTTTTTGCCCGCTAAGCCTTATTTGTGGGTCACCTCCGAGCGGATGCGGTCGCCTACACCAGTTGTATCGCTCTGAAATCGTTACACATACGAGTTCCAAAAAAAGTTTCCCTCTTGGAACTTTTCAGTTCCAACGGAGGAACTTTCATTTTCCCAGGGAGGAAACTTGAGTTTCATCAGGAGGGAACTGTTGGCGTCTCTACTCTTTTTTGTATCTTCGTAGCTACAAACGAGGTGCTTCGTATCTTGATGTGGAGTCATCCTCATGACAATGCTGACAAACCAACACCTACAAACCTCCAGAATCGCTATGAAAAAACGCAATATATCCCTCTCTCAGTTCACCTCTAAGCTCTCTGACATACCGATCCCCAAGGGTGTGCGCAGATGGCGACAAGGAGCTATCGCTGGTGGCACCCTCGCCTCAGGCGTTGCTGTGACCGCTCTGGCTCTCGTCTACTGGCAGCGTCACAAGCGTTGCAAGAGTTACAGCTATGCGACAAGTACCTTTGACACGCTAGAGGTGGGAGCGGGAGTTCAGATACAGATCAACTTTGCCACTGTATCACACGCCTCGCTCAGAGTTTCCTATCCCAATGCTTTGCGACGTCGGGTGAAGGTGCGCATGAGCAATAAGACGCTATCGATCAGCCGTCTGCCCTATCGCAATCGTTGGGTGCAGGGAGATGTTTTTGCAGAGCTCACGTTACCATCGATCAGCCAGCTGCGCGTGGTCGGTGATGCCAAGGTGGTGGCGACGGGATGCAACAAGCTCGAGACTCCTTTCGACCTGCTACAGATTGGTGGTCAGGTAGAGGGCTTGACCATCGATGCGCACTATGCAGAGGTACAGTTGCGTGGCAATGCAAAGGCAGATCTTTACCTCTCGTGCGACCAGTCCTTCATAGGCTACAGTGGCTCGCCAGAGATACGCACAGTGCTACAATCCGAGGGGCACACGCACATCACAGCGACTGGATCGGGACGTGCCACACTCCTCGGACAGACCAAGGAACTCTCCCTGACAGCTTCCGATCGCTCTGTCGTCGAGGCTGACTCACTGACAGTCGAGGGGGCTGATGCGCTACTCTCTGACAGCGCAGAGTGCCACCTACATGTGACGGACCGACTCTCCTACACACTCTGCAACGATTCAAAGCTAGGACTTACCCAGCAGCCGAAGCGGATAGTGAAAGCTGAGGTCCTAGACTCGGCAACATTGGAGACACTAGATGGGAAGCGTTAAACTTCTCTCTCGCCACCCTATCTGAATCTGATACAGACAAGACTATGAAACACATTAATATCATAATGCTATGACAACACCCCCTCCCTACAATCCCTCTGACTATACGACACCACAAGGGCAAACCTATATGGTCACTCCTATGGTTGGCAAGGTGATGCGCAAGACCTTCGGCTGGATGGCTATGTGTCTGCTGATCACAGCGCTGACCGCTATGGGAGTCGTAAACTCAGGACTCTTCTACCAAATAGCTTCATCGGGAGCTATGTGGCTACTCATCATCGCTGAGCTAGTACTGGTCTTCGTCCTCTCGGCTCGTATCAACAAGATGAGCGTGACGACTGCTACCATTATGCTGATAGTCTACTCAGCACTCAACGGCGCGACGCTCTCTTTCATCTTCCTGGCGTATAGTTTAGGGTCTATTGCGAAGACCTTCTTCATAACCACCGGAATGTTTGGCGTGATGGCTCTCGTGGGGGCTACTACCAAGCGGGATCTATCTAAGATGGGCTCTATCTTATTCATGGCACTGATAGGTCTCATCATCGCTTCGCTGGTCAATATCTTCCTTCACTCGAGCGGTCTAGACTGGATCATTAGCCTCATCGGTGTGGTCCTCTTTACCGCTCTGACCGCTTATGACGTGCAGCGTGTGAAGCGTCTAGCTACTGAGAGCGACCTCTATGACGATACGCAGGTGGGACGGCTGGCTGTGATTAGCGCACTATCGCTCTATCTAGACTTTATCAACCTATTCCTATACCTCTTGAGGTTCTTCGGACGTAACGACTGATAGCCCCTACTGCAGATCTATGCCTCGAGCATCTCACTGGAGTCCAATACTCCTATTACTTTTCGGCCTCCTCCCCTATACTATTGTACGGGGACAGGAGGCTCATACTTTTGGCTTCCTACTACAGCCCCCCTCGGCACAGTCGCTCGCTATGGGCGGCAAGGTGATCTCCTATATAGATGCGAACCCAGGATTAGCTCTAGATAACCCCGCACTCTATGGGCATGAAGTGGCGGGACGAATGTTTCTCTCCTACTTCAACTACATGCGTGGCACGCACAGTGCCAATGCGCTCTACGGACTACCTGTCGGTGAGCGTGGCGCTTGGGCGGTCGCTCTGCGGAGCACCTACTACGGTAAGATGCAGGGATACGATACGCAAGGGGTAGCGACAGCTCCTTTTCAGGCGATGGAGATGGCGCTCTCGGGGCTGTACAGCTACGACTTGACCGACAGACTGCGTGGTGGATTGGCTCTTAAGATGCTCTACGGACAGATTGAGCATTACTCAGCCTTTGCCCTCGTAGCTGACGCAGGGCTGAGCTACTACCGCTCCGACTGGGGCACCTCGCTAGGGATGACGATCTCCAATGTGGGCGGTATGCTCAAGAGCTACGGACTCTCCCATCGTATGCCGCAGTGGGACGTACGTCTCGGCATGTCACAGCGGTTGGCGCATGCTCCGATACGCTTTCACCTCACGATACAGGGGCTGACTCCTTATAATATACAGACGTGGGGCGCGGGACGGTCGACGGGCATACGTATAGCGAGTCACTTTGCTGGTGGCGTGGAGTTTGTGCCGTCTGAGCAGTTTTGGGTTGGTATTGGATATAATGCGAAACAAGCGGTAGACCTCTCGGAGCGAGGCGCCAAGAGCCTAAGTGGTCTGTCCGCTGGCGTGGGTTTTAACCAGAGGCACTACCGCCTAGCACTTGGCGCGACTTATTATAATCCACAGATGTTGGGGCTGATGTTTTCATTCTCCACAACCTTTGGCAATGACAAGTATGTCTACTAAGAAGATACAGATAGCGATCGATGGTTACAGCGCTTGTGGCAAGAGTACGCTAGCACGTGCGCTCGCCAAGGATCTAGGCTACACCTACGTGGATAGTGGTGCGATGTACCGTGCCGTAGCACTCTTTGCTATGCGACGTGAACTATGGGATGGCGAGCAGTTTGACCTAGATAAGCTACGTCAGGAGCTGGAGGGTGTGCAGGTGACCTTTGACCCTCAGACGGGACACACGCTCCTCAACGGTGAGGATGTGGAGTCTGAGATCCGCACGCTAGAGGTGTCTCGTCCAGCTAGTGTCGTGGCGAGCTATGACTTCGTACGCTCGCTGCTTGTGGCTCAGCAGCAGCGTCTGGGCGAGGCGGGCGGTATCGTGATGGATGGTCGAGATATAGGGACGGTTGTCTTCCCAGAGGCTGAGCTCAAGATCTTTCTCACAGCAACGCCAGAGGTGCGTGCACAGCGTCGCTACGACGAGCTACGTGGCAAAGGCGACCAGACGACAACGATGGAGATGGTCTCTGCCGATCTAAAGGATCGCGACTACCGAGACTCACACAGAGCGATCAATCCGCTCCGCCAAGCTGAGGATGCAGTCGTTATAGATAATAGTGTACTCTCTATAGATGAGCAGGCTGCAATGGCTCTAGCTCTAGCACGACAGAGAGAGCAGAAATAGATAAGTGTGAAAGCAAATAATCAGATAGGTCGTGTCGAGATAGACCCCGAGTCGGGCTTTTGCTTTGGGGTCATCAAGGCGGTCTCTCGTGCGGAGGAGATCTTGCGTCAGGAGCAGGGCGAGCCTCTATACTGTCTAGGAGACATCGTTCACAATCGTGCTCAAGTGGATCGCTTGGAGTCTCTCGGCATGCATACGATAGATCACGAGCAGTTTAGCCGTCTGAGCAATGCACGGGTACTATACCGAGCTCATGGTGAGCCTCCCGCCTCTTACACTTACGCAGCAAAGCATGGCATAGAGGTGGTCGATGCGACTTGCCCTGTCGTGCTGAGACTACAACAGAAAGTGAGACAAGCGTATCTCCAGCATGCGGAAGATGATACGCAGATTGTCATCTTCGGCAAGCCTGGTCATGCAGAGGTCAATGGGCTAGTCGGGCAGACCGATGGGAAGGCGATTGTGGTGCGAGAGCCTAAGGACTTAGACTTGATTGACTTCTCGCACTCTGTCGAACTCTTTTCGCAGACCACCATGCAGGAGGATCAGCTCGAGGAGATGCTTTCGCTCATCAAGAGCCGTCTGAGCGACACTGCAACGCTTATTTATCACAACACCATCTGCCAGCAGGTGGCTCGTCGCATTCCCAATATCAGAGCCTTTGCCAAGAGCCACGATCGCATCTTTTTCGTTTCCGATCAGAAGAGTTCCAACGGGCGTGTCCTCTATCAGAACTGCCTCGAGGTTAATCCTAATACGACCTTTATTACCTATCCCTCCGAACTGACCTACGACCTAGTCCCCTCTCACGAGGAGTCTATCGGCGTATGCGGAGCCACCAGCACCTCGCGAGAGCAACTGCAAGAGATTGCCGAGATCATCGAGCATTGGATGCGACAAAGACACATCTCTGCGACTGCAGAGCCTTAACTAACTACTTGCAGATCAATCAATATGCCTAATCAACCAAATACATCCCTAGACTCTCTATATACGCTACTCAGTAAGCGTCGTAGTCAATACCAAATATCAGCCGAGTGGGTCGCCCCTCAGAAGCAGGTCGAGGAGCTGATCCAGCAAATACTGCAGAAGGCTCCCTCGGCCTTCAACTCACAGCCTGTACGCGTTGTGCTACTGACGGGTGAGCAGCATCTAGCGCATTGGCAGCTCATCGAGGATGCGCTCATCGCCCTCATCGGTAAGGAGCGCTACGAGGAGGAGACAGCACCCAAACTCAACTCGGCCTTCCGCAGTGGTATCGCTACCTTGCTCTTCTTTGACGACACCACTGTTACCAAAGGGCTACAAGAGCAGATGCCTCTTTATGCCGACAATTTCGCTCGCTGGGCTCATGAAGTGCAAGGCAGCCACCAGCTCCTCGCTTGG
Source organism: uncultured Porphyromonas sp. (assembly GCA_902490315.1). Taxonomy (GTDB): domain Bacteria; phylum Bacteroidota; class Bacteroidia; order Bacteroidales; family Porphyromonadaceae; genus Porphyromonas. Next base: position 11,605 of record CABUDK010000026.1, read on the forward strand.
CTTGGGCTCTCTCAGCTAGGCTTCGGCTGTAATCTCCAGCACTACACGGGCATGGTGGATGACAAGATCAAGGAGCTCGCAGGGGTCCCTGCCGAATGGAATCTAGTCGCTCAGATGCCTTTTGGGAAGCTTCCAGCAAACAATACACTAGCACCTCAGGAGAAGCGTCCTATTGACGAACTCTTTAAGGTACTCTAATGCTCCCAGACCAACTAACTAGAGGACTATTGAGATATGACAAGACCCTTTTCTAAAGCACCGTGGAGTCTCTTTTACTCACGACTAACGAGACACTACTGGAGGCATCTCCTTAGTCCTCTAGTTCTCCTATTGGTCTGTGCGCTCTACCTAGTATCATGTCAGAGTGGTCAGGTAAAGATTGAGATCGACAGCGACAAGGCGGACAACACGGGCTACACAGCGCTTCTCTACACGCTACAGAGTGGCGGAGCACAGATTGACACACTAGCCTTTACCAAGGTCGGAGAAGCCTTTTCCTACTCCTTCGATCGGGACTCTATCTATGAGGCATACATCGTTGTGGGGGCTTTCGAGCAGTACTATCCGCTAGACTTCCAGAGCCGGAGTAAGGTACGCTTTCACCTAGAGGTCGCTTCACCGCATAACTGCTACGACCTTGACGAAGCTAAGAAGACGGGTTACAAAGCTTTCCTAAAGGATGCCACACCACTCCTACGCTCTTATGACAAAGCGGTCACTGACAACGACTTCGACAATGCCAATAAAGAGGCAAAGCTGGTGATGCAGCAGTTTATCGCCTTTGCCTCAAACCTTAAGAAAAAGGAGCAGAAACGCTATGCGGGACAGATGGACTGGGCGCTGGAGATCATGTCTCTCTACGAGGACGGTTTGTCGCAGTTTCGTCAAGCACTCATCGATGGCACCATAGACTCTGCGCTCTTCACGCCTGAGATCTATCAGTTTGTCGTCACCCCTTCGTTAGCTACGCAAAAGGAGTACCCCAGCCTACGAGCTATCAATAAGCAGGACACCATCACATGGCAAGCCTCTAGCTATCCACAGGGGCGCATCCTCTTTGGTGCAGATATTGAGTGGCGAAAGGTGCGCGTACCGCAAGGCTCCCAGCAGTCAATCACGTTACTCCTGCCTCTCGGTAGCATAGACTCGCTAGCTCAGATAGCCAATCGCCTAGGCGCTTACAATTACATCGTTGATGCGCCCGAGCCTCTTCGCGTGCAGCTCTACAGATCTTTAGCTCCAGACAGACAGGCTGGCGTGATGTACTATAGTACCGACAGTAACCACACGCTAGTTGTGGACTCCACCTCTTACTTCCAGTACAATGAGTAAGCTCGTCAAGACCTATTCCTCAGCCCTCGTCAGTCTCGATGCGCTCCTCGTCACTGTCGAGCTCAGTGTCTCCAAGGGGTTTAATATCAGCATGGTAGGACTGCCCGATGCGGCCGTGCGTGAGTCGCTCTCGCGTGTTTACACTGCCTGCGACTCCAGTGGCGCACACCCTAAGAGCTACAATACGGTCATCAACCTAAGTCCAGGCGATGTGCGCAAGGAGGGGACGGTCTTTGACCTCCCCATTGCTGTGGCGCTCCTCGCCGCCAATGAGGTCATCCCCGAGGAACCTCTGGCAGACTATGTGATGGCTGGCGAACTATCTCTCGATGGCTCCCTACAACCTGTCAAAGGAATACTCCCGATGGCCATCATGGCGCGAGAGCAGAAGTTCAAAGGAGTCATCGTGCCCAAAGATAACGCTCGCGAAGCTGCTGTCGTCAACGACCTAGAGGTCTACGGTGTCGAGTCGCTCAGAGAGGTGATAGACTTCATCGCAGGGAGAGCCAAGCTAGAGCCGACGACAGTCAACACACGCGAGGAGTTTGCTCAGCAGCAATGCGTCTCTTCGGTAGACTTCAGCGAAGTCAAGGGGCAGCCCGCTCTGGTCCGAGCCATGGAGGTCGCCGCCGCAGGGGGACACAACATCATTATGATCGGTTCGCCAGGATCTGGCAAGTCAATGGTCGCCAAGCGTCTCCCCACGATCCTACCACCGCTCACCCTCCACGAAGCACTCGAGACTACCAAGATATACTCCGTAGCGGGTGCGCTCAAGGGTAACGTATCCCTGATGAAGAGTCGTCCCTTTCGTGCGCCTCACCACACCATCTCCAATGTAGCGCTCGTCGGTGGCGGTACGACACCACGGCCAGGCGAGGTAAGCTTGGCACACAACGGAGTTCTCTTCCTCGACGAGCTGGCCGAGTTCAATCGTGTAGCCCTCGAGCTGCTACGTCAGCCACTCGAAGACCGTACCATCACCATCTCTCGTGCCAAGGCGACCTTCAGCTATCCCGCTTCCTTCATGCTGGTGGCTGCGATGAACCCTTGTCCTTGTGGTTACTACAACGATCCCAATCGTGAGTGTACCTGCCCTCCTGGTGCGCCCGCTAAGTATTTGCAAAAGCTCTCCGGACCTCTCTTAGACCGCATAGACATACAGATCGAGACTCGTCCCGTAGACTTCGACTCTCTCTCCGACCGTCGCCCCTCTGAGAGCAGTGCTGCAATTCGCGAGCGGGTCATCAAGGCGAGAGAGATACAGCTCCAGCGCTTCGCTCCCTACCCAGGCATCCATTGCAATGCACAGATGACCCCACGATTGATGAAGCAGTTCGCCTATGTCGAGGGCGACGCTATGAAGATCCTGCGCCAGGCGATGATACAGCGCGACCTCTCTGCGAGAGCGTACGACCGCATCCTCAAGGTGGCTCGCACCATTGCCGACCTCGATGGCTCTGAGCAGATCTCGCTCAAGCATATCAGCGAGGCGATCAACTACCGCAACCTCGACCGCTCCTCCTGGGGCATCGTATCGGTCTAACAATAAGTAATACAATAAACAGCCTTCCTCTGCCGTTAGTTCAGTAAATCAATAGACTCTATGAAACTTCGCAATCTACGCATAACTACCCTCCTACTCCTAGCCTTGGGGGCGCTAAGCTCTCACCTCACAGCTCAAGAAGTGAGCCAAGACAGACGCTTCAATCCAGTCCTCACCTCAGTACCCTCACTCAATATCAACCCGAGTGCCCGTGCTGCAGGTCTAGCCGATATGGGTGTCTCGACCACGCCTGATGTACAGTCTCAGTATTTTAACCCCGCTAAGTACGCTTTCCTCAGTAGCAAGGCGGGGATCAGTATGTCCTACACACCTTGGCTGGCTAAACTGGTCAAGGATATCAAGCTCATGGAGCTAGTCGGCTACTATAAGATAGGTCGTGAGAGTAACCAAGCGCTGAGTGCCTCGGTACGCTACTTCTCTTTTGGTGCTATCGAGCAGTTTGGACCTATGTCTGAGTCTCTCGGTGAAGCGCACCCCAATGAGTTTGCCGTAGACTTTGGCTATGGTCTACAGCTCTCTGACAGCTACTCGATGGCGGTCGCTCTGCGCTACATACGTGCTGACAACAACCTCGCAACGGGTGAGAAGAGCGCAGGCAATGCCTTTGCAGCAGACATTGCGGGTTTCTACAATCGTTACTTTGACCTAGGCTCTGCCGAGAGCTTGTGGACCTTTGGCTTCAACATTAAGAATATCGGTACCAAGATCTCTTACGACAACGGCGGCACCAGTATGTTTATCCCGACCAATCTATCGCTCGGTACAGGACTCCTCTACCCCTTTGATGAGTACAATGCACTAGCCTTCAATGTGGAGGCGAGCAAGCTACTCGTCCCAACCCCTCCGGTAAAGGATCAAGCTAACCCCGAGGCGTACGATGCTGCTCGTGAGAAGTATCTCAACACCTCCTCCATCGCAGGTATCTTCACCTCGTGGGCCGATGCTCCTGGCGGCTTCAAGGAGGAGCTACAAGAGGTCTCCCTCCGACTCGGTGCTGAGTACAGCTACAACAACCGCTTCTTCCTACGTGCGGGTTACCACTACTTACACCCTGACAAAGGTAATCTGCAGTACTTCACCGCTGGTGCGGGCTTCAAGATGAACGTCTTCAGTATCGACGCCTCTTACCTCGTCTCGACCGTCCAGAGCAACCCGCTCGACCAGACGCTCCGCTTCACCATCGCCTTCGACTTCGATGGCATTCGTGAGCTACTCAAGTAAGCGACCACGAGCATGACCTGCAGCTACCGCATAGGCTCTGGCTACGACATCCATTGCACCACGCCAGACCGACCGCTCATCCTCTGTGGCATACGCATCCCCAGTCCATTAGGACTACTCGGACACTCCGATGCAGACGTAGCACTACACGCTCTGATGGATGCACTCCTCGGGGCAATCGGGCAGCGAGACATCGGCTATCACTTCCCCGACACCGATGAGCGGTACCGTGGTGCCGACAGCACTCAGCTCCTCGCCACCGTCATGCAGATGGTGCGCGAGGCTGGTTATCAAGTGGTCAATGCCGACCTTACCATCATCGCTCAGCAACCTAAGCTTTCGCCTCATATACCTCAGATGATAGCACGTATCGAGGAGCTGCTCGACACCCCTTGTGTCAATGTCAAGGCAACGACCCATGAGCATCTCGGACCGCTAGGCAATAGCGAGGGCATCGCAGCGCAAGCCGTCGTACTGCTTACTCGCTGATCCCCACACCATATTAGAAGCCCAATAGCCACGAAGGATACACTGACATCCTTCGTGGCTATTCTTATTTCCACAAAGCTTCCCACTAAGGCGCTGTTCGTCTTTTCGGAGATACGCTGTTAGATGCCAACCATCTTGATCGATGGTTGCAACCCTAAACTCCTGTCTCCAAGATTATACTTGATTATGCGGTCTTCTTTTTTCTCTTTCTACTCTGAGAGACGATCACCCCTATAATGAGAAGGGCATAAATGAACATTCCTCCTGTGGTAAGCCAAAAGAGAAGCATATCTCTATCAAAGGAGAGGTAGACAGAGATCAAAAAGAACATCAGAAAGAGGATACTCCTGACAGCTACGAGAAGAAAAGGCTCCTCCTCCAGCATATTAGATAAAACAGTTTTGACAATGCTCATTGAATCGTATTTTCCCAATAGTTAAAGCTGTGTGCTGCCGCAGAAAGACTTCGCGCATCGCAATGTCAAGTGCAACACGACTACAAATGTAAGGAAAAACTTCGTAGGGAGTTTGATCACCGACGCCAGGCCCAGGGCTGTCCTTTCGCTGAAAAGCTTTTACCAAACAGCAATGATTCTTATTTCCATGAAGCTTCCCACGAAGGCGGGATTCATTTCTTCGGAATCCCTCTGTGAGTTCCTAGTCAATAAACGATGAATATTGCTGTCCGATAGAAAGGAACAGTTCCTAGCTTTCGTAAGAGGTCACAGAATTACCCTTTCGGGTATTGTGTAGAGCGTAAAGGCTGACTAACTTTGCAGGTGTATAAAGAAGGTGTCTTTGGAGGAAAGTTCTGTTCTTTTCGTAAGCCCTCTTCAGATACTATAGATCTCTATCAAGACAACAAGAAGCAATGACCGAAAGCCACCTCCCTGCGATGGAGCATAAGACGACGTTCGTGAGACTCATACTTTCACTTCTCCTCGTGGTGGCCTCAGTCGTGGCATCGCTCGCACAAGAGCGCATCGGCACCGTGACTGGGCACGTAACCACGACAACGGGCGAGGCACTGGTCAATGCTGTGGTTCTCTTCACCAGCA
>CABUDK010000027.1 GCA_902490315.1 uncultured Porphyromonas sp.
CCTGCCAGAGCCCATTCATAAAGAGATGCCCCCACCAGGAGCGTCCCGTCATGAGTGCATCGTAGCGGTGCATCTGCTTGATATATGCGTTATGCTGAGCCTTGGTCATCAGTTTCTGCGGGAAATACAGCTTGTATGGATCTATTACACCGCAAAGTTATACCTCTTTGCTAAGGGATCATCCCCGCAAACCTACCCAGTAGTAGGTACTGCTCACGAAACTACGGGGAGACGATGCCACTCTCCACAGAGGAATTTGGAATTTCCTCGGTGGAGATTTTTTATTTTCCACGGAGATACGGGAAAATTCTTCGGACTTATGATTTGAAACTTCGGAAGAATCAAACGAAACTTCGGAGGAATTTTTTCTTCCCCACCTGAAGAATAAAAAATAGCCACGTAGGGATTTGGGATTTTCCACGTGGCTATCGAATTAGAGATTAGAAGTTAGAGATGTGTAGCCCCATGTAGGGACGCACGGTCAGACGCAGACCATCGGAGCGTCCGTCGTAGTACAGCAATACGTGTAACGATTTGTAGGGACGCACGGTCGTGCGTCCGTTGTATCAAATGTTACAGCATCTTGATTTAACGGGGACGGACGCACAGACCGTGCGTCCCTACAAGTCGTTACTCGTCACTAGAGTCACTAGACAGATCAGTCTCATGATACAGCAATCGGGGTAGCTCTCACTAGGAGGACTACCCCGATTACGTTATTTATATGCGACGAGCGCGTGTTCTTATCGCTGGAGCTTCTTGATCCAGCGGAGACCGTCGGCGGACTGTACGTCGAGCAGTACGACGTCCGTCTCGGGCATCTCGATATCTACCTGCGTCTGACCATCGGTCGTAGCACGCTCTAGTAGATAGCCGTGTACGCTGTACAGCTGATAGCCTGCGATACCCTGATCGTAGGAGATGCGATAGCCCGTAGCGGTGCGCTCGATGGCTAGCTCAGCCTCCTGATCCTGCTGCTCCTCGTAGCGGATATTGCCGTACGACATACGTAGCTCGAAGCGGCGTCCGTCACGCTCGCTATAGCCGTAGCTGTAGGTCGGGTTGGCGAGCAAGTCCTGCTCGGTGCCTCGCAGACGGTCGTAGAGCGCCAGCTTGTCAAAAGGCTTCTCCGCCAACGTCGTGAAGTCTAGCGTGAGCATACCATCGGTAGGTGCAAAGACCCCTAGCTCGACCACGGCACTAGGCACATTGGTCTGTACGAAGTTGCAGGTGCTATCGATCGGGCTGATGAAGTAGACAAGCGGTGCTGTCTGCATACCCTCCGGCGCCATCAGTGCTGGTGTCGACTCTTCCGTATCTTCGGGCAGCAGTACTGCAGAGGTATAGCCTCCCTCGGCATCGGTGACCTTCACCGCAACATACCGCTCAGTGATCTCATCAGACTCCTCGTCCGTGCTACGCAGCTCCGCACCCCGTCCGTCTGTACTGTTAGGATCCACAAGGACTGAGTGTCCTGGCGCAGTAGGGAAGTAAAGCGTTAGGGGTTCGCTCGAACGTATATTGACTACAAACGCTTGTAGAGGAGGAATTACATTTACGGTTAGATCCTTAATTCCATTCTTTGGTCTCCGACCAGCAATATTGCCAGAATAGCGCCAAGCTCCGTCAGCATAGACATAGATTCCTCCCAGTAAAGATTCTGTTCCGTTCGCCTCCAACAACTTGCTATAGTCAATAGGACACATAAAAGGATTGCCCACAAGCGTGTAGTTTCCCCTTTTAGGCATCCAGTTGCACTTTAAGGAGTAACCCTCGACCTCTTTCTTTCCTCCTTGACGATCAGTTACAACAAATGTAGTTCCAATCCTTCCCGTCTTGTCATCCTCAAAGAGGAAGCGGTAGTCCCGTGCGAGGAATCTCGGTACAGAGTCGACCTTGCTAACTGGCTTTAAGTCTTTGGTATCAAAGTAGCCAAAGAATGAAGTACTAGCGGCAATTGAATCCGTTTTCTTTCCACTTCCATTAAGGTTGTAGTCATTGTCATACCAGTAGTAGGTCGTGATATATTTATGCCGTGGGTAGTGTTTTGCACGCTCCTTGTCCTCATAGTAGGGCAAGCGGATGATACCATCTAGCCCGTTGAGGTTCTTATGATCTATTGCTCCTGTCTTGTCTTTGTGGTAGCCCTCTACCTTGAGTGCTAATGCATAATTGTAGTCAGCAATGAGACTACCTTGCTTGCTGATGGGAATTTCGAAGGAAGCCTCCGATAGATTTTGTCTTAGCTTGACTTTGAGATAGCACTGATAGGTAAGCGGGTAGCCACCTAGGGAGAAGTCCCCAGCGTAGACATTCTTGAGCGGCGTAGAGACCATATACCAGCGATCCCGCTCTAGGAGCCGATCGTACGCCTCCGGATGTTTGGGGTCTTTGAGCGGCTGGATGGTTCCGTCAGACTGTACAATACCAAAGTTGTAGTCGATGAAGGCGCGCGAGTAGTGCGTCAGTCGCTGTGGCTCGCCTAGGGCAGAGCCAAAGTGGAAGTAGATATCGTTGCACTCGGGTACTCCCCAGCGAAGCGTATCAGTCTTCGTTGGGTCTAAGTTAGGATAGTAGTCATCGACTTCCCCTGGGAGGTGTACATCGGTACACCTAGCAGGAACTGCCTTAATAGAGTTGCCCAGACTGTCTGCCCAGTTATCGAGCGAGTTCCAGTCTGCAGAGGTAGCCTCCTTACGCCACCATAGCTCGGGTGGAGCGACAGATAGTATGAAGGGTACTGGTTCACCAACGCATGGTACGTTGGTAATCTCGAGCTTCCACTTGCCTGTGATTGCTCTAGTAGCATTAGGGATAATAATCTGGCGCCCCTTATGCGTCGTCTTTCCATCAGGTTCTGTCCAAATATACTCAGACTCAGGTCTGATGGGCGGACACGCTAGCTTAACAGTCTCTCCCTCACAATACTTGGTGTCATTAGTATCTGTGATGAAAGAAGAGCTTCCCAAGTCATTCATCTTGATGACCTCGCCACCGTTGTCTAGGAGACAGTCGCCAGATCCAGTCCTAATATAGAGTTTATACTCAGGCTGGATATTCTCTCCTGTAAGCTCAAAGACAACAGGCTCGCCCTGATCCTTCGAGGGAAGCCTCTTGCTGTCATAGAGTTTGTTTATATCCTTGACATCTCGTAGCTCTACGAAGACCTGACCTGCCGTATGAATGGGTCGTACCGATACATAGGCAGTCTGACCTCCTGGACAGATATAGGTATAGAGCTGATCCCGATCATAGGTGGGCGTTATAGCCTCTATCGTGAGTTCTGTACCTAGCTGGAGACAAGATAAAGGCTCGGTGAATTTGCCTATCGCCTCATAGTTGTATTGAATCTTTATGGTAGAGGTCTTCCAAGGTAGCTCTATGTAGCAATCTTCGGGTTTCTCAGTGCTGGCTGGATCAAAGTATATCGTACCAGAGTCGATGAACTCCTCACTATCCACGGTAGTCTGGACAGCTTTTGCGTATATTGGCGCTGGTTCATTATTACGCAAAAGGATGCCACGAGACTTCGCTCCACGGAAAGGATAGACACGAATCCTATCACAGCCAAACTTTTCGATCTCAGGCTTTAAGTCTTGACCTTGATTCGCAAGTTCATACTTCACAGCTCCATACCAAAACGAAAAATATTTACCCGCATCAGCCCACTCAGATTCCTCACCACAATAGTTGAAGTACTTGATCTTGAACTGATAATTCCCCTCTGGGATCTTGATGTCATAGCACGGAGCTATATAAGGTGTCTTCTCTGGAGCTGACTCATTAGGGAAGGGGAAAATAAAACTACTCTCATGGTCTGGTAAGATTTGAATAGGCTCTCCAATCTTAGGGAAGTATTTGTTTTGAGGTTTGTAATCATCTGGAGCGGAAACAAGTGTTAGCTCAGCACGAGCAAATGAGACCTTGTAAAATCGAGAATAACGCTCCTCACTAAGCGCCATAAAGAATACGGCATCTCTTTTTCCTTCGCAATAATGCCAACCTACTTGACCATCGTAAGGTCTAGGCGACCATCCTCTAAATTCATCCCACTGAATTTCTGTATCCCGATAATGTATTCCATACAGACAGTGTGGGCTATACGTTTCGCCACCATATTTTTTCCCTTGGGGGTTGTATCCCAGTGACGAGTCTTTACCCCCACTATCCTTCATATAAATTCTATTATACTCCCCAGGACTCAATTCACCATCCTCAAATACTTTCGGGATCTTAGCCTCCTCCTTCGTGTTAAAGGTTAGGTACATCCATTCATACGATCTGTATTTCTTAACACTAATCGTCACAGGGAATGTGAGCTTATCAAGCCACTCATCCTTGATCTTAAAAGCGGGTGAAAAGCCCTCACATGGATTTGGGTTACCTCCTACGATGTCTAGCCAATGGTTAGGGTCAAAAGACTGCTCTCCAAAGTAACCTCCATAAGCATTGTTATCAAAGAAGCTACACTCAGGGTCTCTCACGCCTTTGACTCGGATGGCTAATGATGTCATGGCTGAATTATAGATTGACCCCACATATAGTTCATTAGGAGAGGGTCCATCATTAGGTAGCTTTATGAAGAGATAAGGCTTCTCAACTATTACCGTATCACCCCAATCGTTTCTCACTCGAGTCTTAACGCGCCATACACCATAATCCCCAACGAAGGTAGGAGTCGTACCAGAGTCTTCTAGCGACATCCAGTTGAGTTCGCCTTTATTCTCTCTATATTTATTATACTCTGCTTGAGTACAGATAGCAAACTCGATATACTCTTTTAGGGAGTCTAGAGAGTAGTAGTAGCCATCTCCTCCCTTTCCACTCTTAATGGGGGTAGCGACCCAGCGTGGACGGTCAGGAGAGGTAAACTCTTGAGTAAAAGGCTCTGTGTATAAAGATCTCCACACATCTTCTTCCTTAATGACACCTGTAATAGTTTGCGTACAGCCTGTGGCATCAGATACGTTTACCACATATTTTCCACCAGGAATGTTATAGATTATATTAGAGGTAGAAGTACTTGTAAAGACCTTCCGTCCAGTAGCATAGCTATCTGGGTACTCAACTATCTCAAACTTATATGGAGGGGTACCTGCTTTGAGTGGTTGGAAGTCTATATATATCATTCCTGTAGGCACTTTTGCACCTTTGATAGCAGGGCGACCGCTTAGTTTTTTCCCTCCAACGATTTCAAAATTACTACAGTTCTTTGGTGTCGTCTGCGCCTCTGCCGTGGTGGGTAGCAGGCAGAGTGCTGAGATGACCAGGAGGAGACTCCATATAGTGTGCACTAGTGTCGTGCTGTTGTATTGCTTCATAGCCTATATCGGTTTATAGGATGGGGTTACTTGATAATGTGTCTGCGTAGATAAAGTACTCGGGTGTGTACCTCTCTATTACTTATACTTAGGAGCAGCCAGCTGATATGGGATGATGTCGATCTTGTAGAGGCTGTTGCGATAGACGCTCTTGCTAGATGGATCAAACGTAGGAGGATTACGCTGGAGGTAATCATCTGCTTTCTCATTTTGGCTTTCAAACTTGAAGACCTTCTCCTTAATAATTGGCTTATGATCGCCCGCCATATCCTTCCAGGGGTCGTGTGCTCCGTAGTATCCCCACTCAAACAAGAGGTATAGAGCCTTCTCATCGCCCACTGCGCCTTGAGGGACAAGCTTCTCCGGGAGGTAAAAGTAGTGCCTGTAGTCAAATAGATAACCACCTCCGATGGGGAACCCATCCTTTTCAAACTCTTTTATCTTATCCTCGTATCCGACGATAAAGCGCGTCTGTATTGGAGCCACTCGATCATCTAGGAGCCTACCAATACGCTCCACTGTAAACTCTGGAACATCACGATATTCGTTTAGCGGAAAGAGAGATGTAGTCTCAGGGACCTTCCTAACCTCTGTATCGACACTATGAAAGCCCCAAGGGCCACGCCACTGCAAGTGTTCCTTGCCATTCTCATCAAAAGTGAGCAAGACGCACTCTTTGATGGTTATCTCGACCTTGGCAAAGGTGCGTAGGAGCTCGATGCCTTGCGTAGGTGTGGGTAGCTTGATCTGCTGTGGACTCTCCTTGCTACCACCACGTGAGAAGGTTACACCATTGTACTCAGCAGTCATAGGAGAGAGAGGTTCAATGTATGGATTGTTGAAGTCTAGGAGCGGTCCCTGATGGGAGTCACAAAATCGTCTCGTGATGGGAATACGTATCTTCTTGAGATCCTCCAGTGTCTTAGCCTCTGTGAGCGCTTTCTTGAGTGCTGCTTCAGCCTCCTCCTCTCGCTTTTTCTCTCTATTGTATTCCTCATAGCCTGGAGGTAGTTTTCCTGGATCTAGAGACTTAGGATTCGTATAGGCACCCTCGTTGGCAACGACAACGAGATCATACTCGCCCAGCTCCGACTCTTCGAGCTTGAAGGAGATGCGAGCCTTGCCACCTTTATAGCTATAGTCGAAATTGCTATTGTTGGGATCGCTAGCGGTAGGTACACCCTGATCGTTAGAAATCAGGTTGGTAAAGAAGACATTCTTCTTTATTACTCCGTTTTTGATTAGGAAAATGCGCAGATCGTTCACGTAGTCCTCACGATGCTCCTTATCGGTATTGATGCTGTAAACAGAGTCCTGCATACGTAGTCCATCGTTGCCATTAGGAGCGAGGGAGAGCGTCAGCGAGAGGTAGGTCTTACCGTCATACTCCCCCTCGAGGCTATTGCGATCCCGCACACAACTGGTGCTGGTGAGGACCGCCCCCAAGATGAGGAGGAACGTATATATATGGGTATGTCGTAGTCTATTCATAGTGATGTGACAACGTTAGTGTGGTCTATAAGAATGGGCTTAGAGGATGATCTCATAGGAGTGTACCATCCAGCCATCGACAAAGATATCGACAGCATAGTGCGTATTATCGGGAAGCTCATGGAGACGTATCTCGATGTTGTATTCAAACTGACACTCGGGTCTGTAGTCAGGCGTCTTAGCTAGTAGCGTCTTAAGATCGTATGTAAAGATCTTAGCGCCCGTATCGGAGCGTACGAGACTAAGCTGGGGAGCTGTCTTAGCGTCATCTAGTCGTAGCGTGCTGAGACGTGTGCTTCGCGTCGCACCCTTGCTGGGTAGTGCAGCCTCGTAGATGACATGCTTCGTAGGATTGGTCAGCTGACCCATGAAGTCGTAGGCAGCGTTGCTATCCTCGATCTCCATATGAAGCGGATAGATCACGTTGCTTGGCAACTCAGTAAGGGATATATTGAAATCGTTGCTGTAGCGCGTGAGGTTCGGCGCTACGGGGACTCTAATGCTCGAACCTTCGGGTGGTACGGGACAGTCTACGGTACCTGTAGTGAAGTAGAGTGGCTCGGGGAGTAGTCCCATGTGTCGGTCTTGCTCGTTGAGTCGAAGTGCCAAGCGAGAATCAGCAAGCTTGGGACGAGCGGGGGAGACGAGATCACTCACCATATAGTGCTGGGGAGTGGCTCCGACCCAAAGGGAGTAGCGATAGGTATCACCGTGCTTGTTCGGTACGGGCACCTCTATCGCGGAGGTGGCAGTCAGATCGACTGACTCTAGATGCTTATAGGCGATGATCTCTCCAGATGTGGGGTCACTAACGACTAAGTGTAGCGCTGCAGCCTTGCCTATGTAAGCGCTGTCAGACATACAGGGGGTCTGCATATAGGGTGTGAAGACCAGTATCGTGGGGCACTCGCCTCGATCATATATGTACTTATCACAGCTAACGAGTGATAAGACGAGGAGAGGCAGCAGGAGTATGCTATATATAGTGTGTCGCTTCATAAAATGCAACTGTGATTGAGAGATCGGGTATCGTTAGAATGGGGGGAACAGATACAGATAGTAAGGCCAACAAAAGGGGGGGGGAAAAGGAAGATAGGGACGCTCGGTTCGTACGTGTAACGATTGTTACATCGTTAAGGTTTCGCTTTAATACGACGGACGCCCTCTTACTAAATACAGACCGTGCGTCCCTACAAAGGGTTACTCGTCTGTCAAGCATGGACGCACACGCTCGTGCGTCCATGCAAGCAGATCAAGTCTATTAGATTAGAGCGATAGCTCGATCTTGTAGGTGTGTACGTTCCAAGGAACAACCGTAACGTCTACAGCCATATAGGTCTCCTCAGGAGTATTGTTGTCACCAGGGTTGAAAGGAGGTGTATTGGGATCATCCTTTGGCTTTGGATCGGGGTTATCCTTAGGATCATTTGGATCCTCTGGGAAGAGTGGGTTCCAGTTCGCACCGAGACCCTTGAAGCCCGTTACGCTGATGTGGTAGATGTTGTTACGGTAAGCAGGTGCGTTGAGCGTCTTCTTGACATCGTCAGGATTGACGAATGCGTAGTAAAGCACCTTACCCTTTAGATAGGTGCGGAACTTCTGATCCTTAACACCATTCTTTGTCTCGTCTGTGACATTCTCCTTCTTTATATAGAAGAGACCGTTCTCACCCCTATAGAAGTCGTTACCCTCAGTGTAGGTGTTGCCCTCAGCTTCATCTGCAAACTTAGCGGGGACAAACTTCGTACGAACGAGTACGTAAGGCGTGTTAGCACGACGGAACTTACCCGTATAGTTAGTAGCAGTCTCACCAGCCTTACCAAACAGGTGACTAGCCTCAAAGATGAATGCACTGCTCTCGAGAGACTTCTCACCGATCTTTAGCGCTGAAGCTAGATCTGTAGCTACAAGAGCGCTACGATCCAGCTTGCTTAGGTCGCTGTAGTCATAAGCAGCAGCCTGTGCAGCATAGTTTGGAGTTGCTATACCGATCGTAGGCATAAAGTTATAAGCAGGAGTGAGGATCACACCATCAGCGTCCTTCTTCTGAGAGAGGTAGAATGCCTTCTCACCCTGAGCTACAGCGTAGGTGATGTTGCTGATCGTACCCATATCGGTACCATCCTCGTACTTAATCGTGTAGGTATCCTTAGTGGCGGTCAGTAGCACGCGAGCTACAGCACGCTTCACCTGGACAGATGCACGGTTCTTAGTTCCTGCAAGAGCCACATCCTCGGTAACGCCATCCTCTACAGCGATCTCACACTTTGCAGCGTTGGTCATCATGATGATATCACCCTTGGTAGCGTCAGTCTTAGCGACCTGACCCGTAGTCATATCCTCGATAGCCTTGTTGTAAGCAGCCATAAAGTTGTTAGGGATAGACTGCTTGAGGCGATTTGTCACCTCCGCAGGAGCGTTAAGTAGGACGAAGACCTCCTTCTGACCAGCAGTCGTGGCGATAGCCTTCTTAGGCTTGATGGTAATCTGATTGTCTTTACCAGTGGGATTAGACTCGTTGGAGATCGTAAAGTCATCCGTGGTGTATCTACCAAGAGCAACCTCACCCTTGCTGACGATGTAGACGTCTACCGACTCGATAACGTCTTTACCGTTCCACTTGCCTACGGAGTTGAAGTCATCCTCATTGTCGCCGGCACGCATGTCAGACTGCAGACCGATAGCTACGCTTACGTAGGTCGTGCCTTCGTTCTTCTTGGGCTCTTGATTGTCCTTTTTGCAGGAGGTCAGAGCGACTAGACCGATCGTTAGAAGGCCTAGCAGAATTCTTACTGTTCTGTTCATTCTGTGTTTGTTATTTGATTGATATAAAGATTCTTCGATGTCTCACCGAAATGAAAATGTCTACGGGGATACTCGATGCAAAGATAGGCATAATAATCGGAACCATCTCCTGATCGACTTGACATATTCGGTATTTTTCTTGACATATTCGGTATTTCCTAGCGGGGATAGAGTTTATAGATTAGAGCATAGAGATACGCGTCCCTGCTGGCAGATTACGTGTGAGCGTTGCGAGGAGCTAGAGCTCGCGGAGGAGATGCTTGATGGCAGCGAGGGGGTGGTGGAAGAGCATACGAGGACCGGCCCAGCGCATCACCGCCTGAATGCGGGCGCGCATGTCGGAACGGTAGCAGTGTATGGGACATTTGCGGCAGGTGGGCTTCTCTGCTCCGTAGCGGCAGTGCTCTAGTCGCTGTGTGGCGTATTCGAGTAGCTCGCGACAGCTATCGCAGAGCATCGCATGTCCCTCTTTCTGCCTGCAGTAGAGCTGAATCATCTGCCTGATGACCTGCTGCTCCTCTTCGATACGTCCCTTGCTCATACGACTGCTTGTCAATACCATTACATTACTGTCCGATAAAAGTCTGAAAGAGCATACCGAAGGGGCTCAACCGCTTCCTCTGCGACCGAGCCCCTCGCTTGTTGTTCCAAGTACTGACTTTTATCGGATAGTCATGGGCTCTACATCACACGAACGGTGTGATGCGATGTAGCCATCATTAGCGGAGTGCTCTCAACGGCGGAGAGTGCGATCGTGCAAGAGCCCTCAGAGTCACTAAGCGTGCGAACGAGAAGCTCTCCCGTAGCGAGGTATAGCGAGACCTCCTCGAGAGGCTCTAGACCTGTGACATAGAGCATCTGAGTAGTACGATCTCTATAGACCTTCACCTTTTGACTGGTTATGACGGTATTGCTAGTGATCCCCTCGTAAGGTATACCAGCACCATCGTTATCCCCATCAGAGTAGTCGAGCGTCTGCCAATGCTTGGCGAGTGCATCCTGAACATTCTTCTTGAGGATCACATTTTGCTCGCTTTCATTTTTCGTGTCTATGGCAAAAAGGTGGCACACGTCTGTCCGATCATTGCGATCTGGTAGCGAGGCTACTAATCGCTCCATTGCTTGCCCCTTGATCGCATTGCCATTGCAATAGATCGTTTCGAGCTTTGTGTTGTTACTGACCGAGAGCTCTGTAAGCTTATTCTCAGACAGATCTACACCGATGAGCAGCGGGTTGTGGCTCAAGTCTACCTCCGCTATCTGGTTGTGATAAGCGAGGAAGTGTGTGAGCGCCCCACACTGAGCTAGATCTATTTTGGTCAACTTGTTTTGACTGAAGTTTAGCTCAGTAAGCTTTGTATTGGCAGTGACATCAAGCGCTGAGAGCTGATTCTCTATACAATATAGTATGCTAAGGTTTGACAGCGCACGTGTATCTAGTTCTGTCAAAGCATTGTTACTACACCACAAAGATATAAGCGAAGAAGCTTTGGTGAGATCCAATCGGGTCAGTTGAGCCTCGGAGCAATCTAGGCTAGTCACCCGGCCTTTGATTGTGATCTGAGGAGCCTTGACCTTAGCTATACCTCCGTACTCCAACTCAGCACCCTCTACATCGATATCACCCTCTCCCTCTACGGAAAGCATGATATAGGACCCCACACTTGCCGTCGTGGTCATCGTGATGGTAGGAGTAGCAGGCGTCGAGTCATCCGACCCTTTGTAAATAAGGGCATCTAGTGCACCAGTCTGCGCAAATTGGCTCAACGGCAGCAAGCCTATGAGCAGAAGAGTAAGTAGAATTCGCTTCATACCTTATAGGATAAGAGTTAATAGTGCTAGATAGGAGTAAGTTCCAGTCGTTTTCGACCGCTAATTTAGGCATATTCTCCGAATCAGCCTACACTGGCATAGGGCTTAACAGCAATCCTTGCTACACGGCAGAGGGAGATCCATCTCGTAGGGAGCAGAGGTGGAGGAGCTTGTAGAGGGCGAAGAGGCGTAGCGAGGGGTGGCGTGAGGTGAGCTGTCGCCGTAGCAAGGGCTTGAGCGTCGGAGCCAGGGCGCCGAGGAGCGGGACGAGCCTAGCGCGCTCTAGTCTTAGGTAGAGCTGGAGGAGACGTATGGGATAGGGTGCAAGCAAGGCACGGTGTCGGTAGAGATTCTCCACGTAGCGCTCGGTGGTGTCGAGAAACTGATCGCTGGTCTCCTTGAGCGCATGAATGACGGGGTTGTCGATATGCGTGATAGCGATGCCTCGCTCAGCTAGTCGATAGCCGAAATAGGCGTCTTCGTAGCCCATACCCATCTCCGTGGGGAAGCCCTCCTCTAGAAAGATGTGACGAGGTATCAGGAAGCTCATACTAACGAATGCTTCTGCGGGTGCTTGCTGCCGCTCAGCGAGGCTACGTGTCTCGACCTTGTGACCATACTTATAGCGCAACAACTTGTCTCTGGAGGGTCGTTCGGTGGGATAGCAAAAGCCTCCTACCACTACCCTATCGCTATGCGCTGCTTGCAGGTAGTCCACAACGAAGCGGGCAGAGGCTGGCATCGTGTCGGAGTCGATGATGAGGAGCTGATCGCCCTCAGCTTGCTGCGCTAGGTAGTTGCGCATACGTCCCGCACCAAGATGCGTCGTAGGACGGACAAGCCGTATGAGTTCCTCCTGCTGTAAAGCGTCGTAGAACTGAGCATAGTAAGGGTCGGAGGAGTCATCTCCGAGGATGATCTCGCCCGCTATGTGCGCCTGTAGTAGCTGACGGTGCAGAGTCTCTACGAGCGGACGGCAGTCGTAGTTGCGTGTGGGGATCAGTATGGAGATTTGCTTGGCTGGCATGGGCGAGCTAGTGAGAGACAGTTTCGTTGCGTAAGCGGAAGGCGCTCCACAAAAGTACTCATTTCGGGCTGTATAGACACAACAAGAAGCGAAGGCACTACCAACCTATTGAGTTGATAGTGCCTTCGCTATGTGTGTGTAGCCTGTGATGACTAGTAAGACTCCTCCTCGTTGGGGAAGTCTTGGCTCTTGACGTCGGCTATGTAGTGCTGCACCGCCTCGGTCATGAGAGAGCCGAGATCAGCGTAGCGACGCAAGAAGCGAGGGCTAAAGCCTTGCGTGATGCCGAGCATGTCGTGCATGACGAGCACTTGTCCGTCTACCCCACCGCCTGCTCCGATGCCGATGACAGGGATTGTTAGCTCAGAGGCAACCTTGGTGGCTAGCGGTGCTGGGATCTTCTCCAGTACGAGGGCAAAGCAGCCTAGCTCCTCGAGGAGGTGCGCATCAGCCAGCAACTTGTCAGCCTCCGCCTGCTCCTTAGCACGGACAGCATAAGAGCCAAACTTATTGATCGACTGAGGAGTGAGCCCGAGGTGCCCCATGATCGGGATACCAGCCGAGAGGATACGCTCTACCGACTCACGGATCTCGCTCCCCCCCTCGATCTTAATCGCATCAGCATGGGTGATCTTCATCACTTTGATCGCACTCTCTAGAGCGATCTTCGAGTTGCCCTGATAAGAGCCAAAGGGAAGGTCTACGACGACCAGTGCACGCTGCACCGCTTTCATCACGCTCTTGCCGTGGTATATCATTTGGTCGAGCGTGATAGGCAGCGTAGTCACATTACCCGCCATCACATTACTGGCAGAGTCGCCTACGAGGATCACATCCATGCCGGCAGCATCGATGATCTGTGCTGCTGAGTAGTCGTAAGCGGTGAGCATGGAGATCTTCTCCCCACGCTCTTTCATCTCGAGTAGTCGTCGGGTGGTCACCTTGCGACTATCGATAGCTTTATAGGTAGACATATTGAATAGGTATTAAATAGTAGACTGAGCGAAGCGTTACTCCCACTCAATCGTTGCGGGTGGCTTTGACGACACATCGTAGCAGACACGATTGACGCCACGCACCTTGTTTATGATTTCGTTAGAGACCTCTGCGAGGAAGTCGTACGGCAGCCGAGCCCAGTCAGCACTCATAGCATCGACACTCGTCACCGCACGCAGTGCCACCGTGTACTCATAGGTGCGCTCGTCACCCATGACACCCACGCTCTGCACCGGCAGTAGGATAGCTCCCGCCTGCCACACCTCATCGTAGAGGTTGTATTTGCGGAGCATGTCGGTGTATATCTTGTCAGCCTGCTGGAGGATGGCGACCTTCTCAGGAGTCACCTCGCCTAAGACACGTATGCCTAGACCCGGGCCTGGGAAGGGATGGCGAAAGATCATATGTCGTGGCATAGACAAAGCCAAACCGACACGACGCACCTCATCCTTAAAGAGATGCTTCAGCGGCTCCACCAGCTTCAGGTGCATACGCTCAGGCAGTCCGCCCACATTGTGATGGCTTTTGATCACCTTGCCCGTGATGTTGATAGACTCGATGATGTCCGGATAAATAGTTCCCTGCCCCAGCCAACGAGCCTGCGGAAGCTTCTTAGCCTCAGCCTCAAAGACCTCGATGAAGTCCCGGCCGATCACCTTACGCTTAGCCTCCGGATCACGAACGCCTGCTAGGTCGCCGAGGAACTTCGCACTCGCATCGACCTTGATACAGCCCAGACCGAGAGCCTTGTAATCAGCCAAGATCTGCTCCGCCTCGCCCTGTCGCATCAGCCCATGATCCACAAAGATGCAGGTGAGCTGATCACCGATAGCACGATGTAGGAGGACCGCTGCGACCGAACTATCCACGCCTCCGCTGAGCGCCATGATGACCTGCTCGTCACCTACCTGCGCCCGGATCGAGGCGATGCTGCTCTCGATGAAAGACTCAGACGACCACGCGCCCTTGATGCCACAGAGCGTGACAAAGTTGTCGAGGAGCTTCGTACCCTCCTCACTGTGATGTATCTCTGGGTGGAACTGTACGCCCCACGTCTCCTCACCCGCTATCCTATAAGCGGCATACTGCACCGAGGGAGTCGAGGCGATCACCTTAAAGCCCTCAGGAAGACGTGTGATCGTGTCCCCGTGCGACATCCAGACCGTGTGCTGTGGCGAGAGTCCCGCGAGCAGCGGGTCGTCCTTGTCCACCAGTTGCAGCGTAGAGGCTCCGTACTCACGAGTATTGGAGTTCTCCACAGAGCCTCCGCTCTGATGCACCATCAACTGCGCTCCATAGCAGATACCCAAGATCGGGAGTCTCCCACGGATGGCTGCTATGTCTGCGGTAAAAGCCTCCTCAGCATAGACCGAGTAAGGGCTTCCCGAGAGGATGATGCCACGAACGCCCGTCAGGTCTGTGGGGATCTTGTTGTAGGGGACTATCTCGCAGTAAGTGTTGAGGTCTCTCAGACGACGACCTATGAGCTGTGTAGTCTGCGACCCAAAGTCTGCGATAATTATTTTGTCCGGCATAGGTTGATTCTGTTTCGGTGTTAATACTTTGTACTAGAGGCGCTATACGTTAAAGCGGAAGTGCATGATATCTCCGTCCTGTACGATGTAGTCCTTGCCCTCGACCGCCATACGGCCAGCCTCCTTGACAGCCGTCTCGGAGCCGTAGTGCACGTAGTCCTCATACTTGATCACCTCAGCACGTATGAAGCCACGCTCGAAGTCGGTGTGTATGATCCCTGCACACTGAGGAGCCTTGCTCCCCTTGACAAAAGTCCAGGCACGGCACTCATCAGGTCCCGCCGTAAAGAAGGTCTCGAGGTTGAGCAACTTGTAGGCAGCACGGATCAAGCGGTTGACACCCGTCTCCTCTAGCCCTAGCTCCTGTAGGAAGAGCTGACGCTCCTCATACTCCTCCAGCTCTGCTATCTCGCTCTCGATATGCGCCGATACGACCAGTAGCTCGGCGTCCTCATGAGCGATAGCTTTGCGAACAGCCTCCACATAAGCATTGCCCGTGGCGGCACTCGCCTCATCGACATTACAGACGTAGAGGACAGGCTTAGCCGTTAGTAGGAAAAGGTCTCGCAGCGCCTGCTCCTCGTCCTTGTTTTCTAGCGTCACCGAGCGAGCGTTAAGCCCTTGTAGCAGTGCCTCCTCGATACGCTTGAGGAGCGCCACACGGATCTTCGCCTGCTTGTCGCCACCCGTCTGAGCCTGTCGCTCGGACTTCTTGAGCTGCGTCTGCACCGTCTCCAGATCCTTGAGCTGTAGCTCCGTGTCAATGATCTCTTTGTCCCGCACAGGATCTATAGAGCCGTCAACGTGTGTGATGTTGTCATCGTCGAAGCAGCGCAGCAAGTGTATGATCGCATCGGTCTCGCGGATGTTGGAGAGGAACTTATTCCCCAGTCCCTCACCCTGGCTAGCACCCTTGACCAGTCCTGCGATGTCGACAATCTCTACCGTGGCAGGCACCGTCCGCTTAGGGTGCTCCATCTCGACCAACTTATTGAGACGCTCATCCGGCACGGTGATGACCCCGACGTTGGGTTCGATCGTGCAGAAGGGGAAGTTGGCCGACTGCGCCTTAGCGTTCGACAAGCAGTTAAACAAAGTGGACTTACCGACGTTGGGTAGTCCTACGATACCGCACTGTAGCGACATATATTATAAGGATAAGTATACAACGTGACGAAGCCTCGCTCTCGTGTCAGCTCGGCTCTCCTGCAAAGGTACTAATTATCTTGCTGTCATACCTTGTTTTGATGACTCCATAACACACAACCACATTGTCCCGATCGGGGCAATGTGGTTGTGTGCGTTAGAACTAGTGTAAGTCTTAAAGTACCCTTTTAAGCGTCATGATAATCTCAGATCCAGGTGTTCTGTAGCAAGTCAATTCATCTGCTGTAAAGCTTTTTATGAGCCAATAGCCATGCAAATAGCGCTTTACAGAGTTCACCATATCTAAGCTTCTCGAGTACTCAGACACATCTGCCTTAAACTTAACATAAGAGTCCCCTACAGAGTAGGAAAACGGTGTTGTATACTCCCAAAAATCTCTGCTGGGCGGTTCAGACCAATTGTTTTTAATCATTGGAATTGTAGCCTCCCCCACTGAGCTAGAGAAGAAGATGATCTTGCAAGGATAAGTCTCTTCATACTCCGTATCTGTAATGGTCCCCTCCCAGTGCGTTCCTGCAAGCTGGGGAGTGTTACTGACAGGCTCTTTATCATCCTTCTGACAGGAAGGAAGAGTGCCTAAGACAACTCCTAGTAGAGCTATTGTCCAGATAGCTTTGAGATTCTTTTTGAGCATACTAGCATTAAGGTTTTCGGTTCTCTGCTAAGGTACAAAAGATTTTTGATATCGTAGATTCAACTATCAAATACATAGACACGCACGGAAGTGTCGAGTCGGAGGGCGTCCGTTGTGGTACAGCAAGACGCGTAGTCCTGTGTAGGGACGCACGAGACGACGGGTGAAGTGGGACGAACACTGCTTTCTAAGTTCAAATGCAAGCAAAAAGCGAAGTTTTTTTCGATGATCTTGC
>CABUDK010000028.1 GCA_902490315.1 uncultured Porphyromonas sp.
TCCTCCTGTCGCCTCTCGCCACGCTGCTCATCATCACGGGGCTTGTCACCATGGGGTTGCTCGCCCTCGGGCTACCCACGAAGCTCCTACCGATGCTTCTTGTCGGCGTGAGCGACCTCACCAGCGGCGCGGTGGCACTCCTAGAGGAGCACTTCACCACTCAGCTCACCATCTCCATGCCGCTCTGGCTCTGCATCGCTTACTACCTCCTCCTGTACGCCTGGGTGCAGTACCTCCTAGCACGCCCACGCCCCATACGTGTCTAACCGTACCCACTTCTCTACAAAGAGAATCTGACTTCCTCCGAGAAAATTCCCAATCCCTTCCGAAGAAATAGTCGATTTCTTCGGAAGAAAGAAAAAATTCTTCGGACTTATCATTTGATACTTCCGAAGTTTCATTCGATTCCTCCGAAGAATTTTTTCTTTCCTCCGTGGAGATTTTTCATTTTCCACGGAGCTATTTGGTAAGTTGCTCCGAGGGATTTGCTGCTGATGAGAGAAAAGCATGGAGACTTACAAGTCTTCATCGGCTGATCACTCGTTGAACAAAGAAAGAGCGCTACCCCATACACACCATACGCTACTATTTTGGTATCTTTGCAGATATATAATGAGAGCCTAGGGGGCTTTCGCCACATAATATAGTTTATGCTCAAAGAAATCTTATCCATCTCAGGCAAGCCAGGACTCTTTAAGCTCCTGACGCACACTAAGAATAGTATCATCGTCGAGGATCTAGAGACGAAGCGTCGCATCCCTGCGTACGCCTCCGATCGTGTCGTATCTCTAGGCGATATATCGATCTATACGACTACCGAAGAGGCTCCTCTGCGAGAGATCTTGCAGACGCTGCTCGACAAGTACGAGGGCAAACCATTCGACCTCAAGGGAGTCAGCGGCAAGGAGGCTTACTTCGACCTCTTTGCGGAGGTACTCCCCGAGTACGATCGTCAGCGTGTCCACGACAACGATATCAAGAAGATCTTTCGCTGGTACAATATCCTCGTAGAGACGGGACATACCGACTTCTCCGAGCCTGCACCTGAGGAGACCAGTGAGGAGGCTCCCACAGAGGAGTAATAAAGCCTCTCCTGAGCCACACTTGGCTCACCGACTCTTGTCTAATAACTTTACCACATAATATTATGTACAAAGAACTGAAGAACTTCCTCACCAAGGAGATCCAAGACACTAAGGATGCGGGTCTCTACAAGGAGGAGCGCATTATCATCACCCCTCAGACAGCCGCTATCAAGGTAGAGGGGGGCAAGGATGTCTTGAACTTCTGCGCTAACAACTATCTAGGTCTCTCCGATAATCCTCGCCTCATCAAGGCTGCCAAGGCTATGATGGATTCGCACGGATACGGCATGAGTAGCGTACGCTTCATCTGCGGTACGCAAGATATCCACAAGCAGCTCGAGAAGGCTATCGCACACTACTTCCACACAGAGGATGCTATCCTCTACGCTGCTTGCTTTGATGCCAACGGCGGTGTCTTCGAGCCTCTCTTTGGCCCAGAGGACGCCATCATCAGCGACTCGCTGAATCACGCTTCAATCATCGACGGTGTACGTCTCTGCAAGGCTAAGCGCTATCGCTACGCTAATGCTAACATGGAGGAGCTAGAGAAGTGCCTCCAGGAGGCTCAGGAGCAGCGCTTCCGTATCATCGTCACGGACGGTGTCTTCAGTATGGACGGCAACGTAGCTCCTATGGACAAGATATGCGATCTCGCTGACAAGTATGACGCTCTCGTTATGGTCGATGAGTGCCACTCGGCTGGTGTCGTTGGTAAGACAGGTCGTGGTGTCGCTGAAGCATTCGACTGCTTTGACCGTATCGATATTCATACCGGTACGCTAGGCAAGGCATTCGGTGGTGCTGTTGGTGGCTTTACGGCTGGTCCTAAGGAGATCATCGAGATCCTACGTCAGCGCTCTAGACCTTACCTCTTCTCTAACTCTCTGCCCCCCGCAGTGGTCGGCGCTGGTATCGAGGTCTTCAAGATGCTGGAGGAGGATGACTCGCTACACACGAAACTGATGGAGAATGTCAACTACTTCCGTGAAAAGATGCTTGCAGCTGGCTTTGACATCAAGCCTACACAGAGTGCTATCTGCGCTGTGATGCTTTACGACGCTCCGCTATCTCAGCGCTACGCTGCTCGTCTCCTCGAGGAGGGTATCTATGTGACGGGCTTCTACTATCCAGTCGTTCCGAAGGGCGAGGCTCGTATCCGCGTTCAGCTCTCAGCAGCTCACGAGCGCGAGCACCTCGACAAGGCAATCGCTGCCTTTATCAAGATTGGTAAGGAGCTGGATGTGATTAAGTAATCACAGCGCTCAGCAAAGCATAACTAACAACGAAGGTGACTAGACGCTATCCCTTGACATCGGGAGTGCAGATCTGGTCACCTTCCTCTTTATTAAGACCTCTTATATATGTCCCTGCGAATAGTCGTAGATAGTTCTATACCATACATGGCCGACGGCATGCCCCTCGGGGTCGAGGCGCGTTACTTGCCGAGTGGCGAGATAACGGCCGATGCGGTCGCCGATGCTGATGCCCTGATGATCCGTAGCGTGACGCGTTGTGACCGTACACTCCTGGAGGGGAGCGCTGTGCGTCTGATCACCTCGGCTACAGCGGGCTTTGACCATATAGATACCGATTACTGCCGTGAGGCGGGCATTCGCTGGTACAACGCTCCTGGGTGCAATGCTGCCTCCGTAGCGCAGTATGTCCTGACGGCTATCTCTCGTATCGCACTAGAGCAGGGATTGGCACCTGAGGATATTACACTCGGGATCATTGGTACGGGACATACCGGCGGACGGGTCTATCAGCGTGCCAAGGCACTCGGCATCCGGACGCTCCTCTACGATCCACCTCTCGTAGCGGCTTACGATGAGCACCTTGACTGGCAGAGCTATCTGAAGGAGCTGGACAGCAAAGGGCTACCGCGTCCTTACCTTGCGGAGGCTATGCCGATGCTACGGGACAGCTACGTAGACTTAGATACACTACTCGCCTCGGCTACGATGATTACCTGCCACGTGCCTCTGACGAAGGATGGAGAATACCCCACCTATCACTTAGTCAACGACACTTTCTTGCGAAGCGCTCAGCAGCGACCTTGGCTGATCAATGCTTGCCGTGGAGCTGTCGTCGACACCTCCGCGCTGGTACGCGCCCTTGACGATAAGGCGGTCTCAGGAGCCGTGATCGACTGTTGGGAGGGTGAGCCAAACATAGCGCAGGCACTACTGGATCGTGTCTTCATCGGCACACCCCACATTGCGGGCTTCTCAGTGCATGGCAAGGCACAGGGAGCTGTGCAGAGTTTGCGCCACTTGTGCGACTTCTTCAATCTTAGTGATACCCGCATAGTACTGGCACACCCGCGCCCCCTAGCGGAGCCATACCTAGACCTCTCGGGGTGCGAACCGTGGCAGATACCTTGGCGTGCGATGATCCACACGCTCGACTTGCCAGCGATCATGAGCCGACTACTCGCCTCGCCAGAGACCTTCGAGCAGCAGCGTGTCAGCTACCAGCACCCTTACGAGCCACGCGACTACACCGCACGAGGCGTTCCCGCCTCCCTCCGTCCGGCACTTGCCGCTCTCGGCTTCACCTTAGCCAGCAACTAAGGCAAGCTCACCTTATTAAGTTCAGGGTTGCTTTTACGGAAGCCTAAAAATAAAGCGAGGAGGAGTTTTGGCTTATTTTCTCAGGCTCAAAGAGCGCTGTCATAGCTTGCGAGATAGCATCTCGGATCTTGTCAGACTCGGTCTCTCCGTACCCTTCGGCCGTAGCAACAGCAACGAGTTTATTCATGTCGGCAGTTGTTAGCTGAATGGTAACTTCTAGAGCATAGCCGATCAAGATATTTCTCTTGTCGCCCTCGCCATAGCTTACTACAAGCGTCTTCTGCGCTTGTGCAGGATTAATTTCGGGAACGACTATAATTCCTCTCTTGAAGAGTTGCCCTGCAATAAAATCTCTAGGATTGGCCGAGCCAGGGAAGCCTCCAAATGCAGCATTTGGGGGACCTTGTACTCCACCTATTGGCGCAATATAGGCATACTGAAATTGAGATAGGGGAAGGTACGTTTTCACCTGAGGAGAATTCATCAACCCACAGCTCGAAAGAGTGAGCGTAAGTAGTATGACCCCAAAGATACACTGTAGCTTGGAAAAATGAATCTGTTTCATATTACGAGTTCTTTCTGCAAATATAGACAAAACTAAGATCTCATCCAGGTCTCACGAAAAAGCTCGACTTCCCTATATTCTGATATATAGCTCTTTCAATTTTGGAGAACGATTTCGACTTGGAAGCTTATCTATAGAAACGGGGAAAACAAAGGAGGTGGTAGCTCACTTGCGAGAAAAATATTTTTACTACCTTTGCGGGTGATAAAGTTTATGAGAAGACTCACACATATCGATATGCCGACTCGGATGACGGCTGTGCTATTAGGACTAGTGTACTTACTGGCTCTGATGGGACAGGCTGTGCACCAGCATGACGCAAGAGCCTTCTCGGAGATAAACTATGCTACCTCTCAGTCTGAAACAGACGATGGGGAGCATCATGAAACTAGCTCAGAGGTATATCTGGTCAACAACGTGACCTGCCCCATCTGCGAGTTTCATCTCGGCATCACCGACCAATGTGCCGTAGCACCTTCCTTTGCAGTAGACGAGTGGGACGCTCCCGCTCCTGAGCTGCAACCCGAAGCTGTACACCTAGCCCTGAGAGAGGGCAAAGCTCTAAGAGCCCCACCAGTGAGATACTGCTAGCCACACTCCTATCGACTATGTGGCTTCCAGCGGACTAGCTATACGCTTATACTCCGCTTGCTGTGCTAACCTTGGCTGACAGCCCAAGGTGTGAGTGATCGTGATGTCGCTCTCCTCTTCCCCTAGCATAGCTAGACCATACCTATGTGACGCAATCCTATACGTACGCCTGCTCCTCCGCTGTGTGTGAGCTAAGCTATTGGTATAGTGGTGCGCACGATCTCCTTACATTTCACTGGTTAATAACACTCTTGCGATGTATTGTCGATACATTTGCTATCTACTACTATATCTCATCCCGACGGTGGCTCTAGCTGAGTCGTCCGCATCGAGACCTGATAGTGTCGCGCTAGAGCCTCACACATTTGACGAGACGCTCCAGACGGTCGAGGTGCGAGCTAATAGCAAGCGGCTCCAGACTATGCGTATCGGTCAGACGATCGAGTGGCTCGACAGCACTTATCTCACGAAGCACTTTACGGGTAACTTTGCAGCGACTCTGAGCACGCTGCCTGGGGTCAATGTGATCACGATCGGCTCTGGCTATGGTAAGCCGGTGATCCGTGGTCTAGGCTTCAACCGCATCGCCTATGTCGATGGCGGACTCAAGCAGGAGGGGCAGCAGTGGGGTGCCGACCATGGGCTGGAGGTGGACGCCTTCGACCAGGACCCTGTGCAGGTGATCAAGGGCGCTGGCTCCCTACTTTACGGCAGTGATGCCCTAGGCGGAGTCATCGTGAGGCAGCTGGCAGCACCTCCTCATAAGCAAGGGCTCTACGGCTCCTACACCATGATGGGGCAAAGCAGTACCATGGGCGGCGGGGGCAGTCTCATGATGGGCTACCTACACGGAGCGAACCACATCCGCTTACGTATGAGCGGTCAGTATCACGGCGACCGCAATGTGACGGCAGACAGCATCACCTACCTCACCCGCTGGATACCTATATACAATCGTAGGTTGAAAAACAGTGCCACACAGACCTACGCTTCGCAACTACGCTACGAATGGCTAGGAGAGCAGGTCAAAGCTTCTCTGCAAGCTTCTGTCAATGGCGAGCGCAGTGGCTTCTTCCCAGGAGCGCATGGCGTGCCAGACCTAAAGCGTGTACTACCTGACAAGAGCCGATACAACATCGAGCTACCTTACAGCACGGTGCGTCAGATCTCTACACAGGGCAGCCTGCAGTGGCGAGTCTCTCCGCAGTGGCAGCTGGTCGGTGAGCTAGGCTGGCAGCAGAACTTGCGCCGTGAGCTTAGTGCCTTCCACACCCACTACGGGACGATGCAGCGACCCGTGCAGGACGCTGACTTGGAGTTTGAGTTTGACCTCAAGACCATCTCAGCACGCTTACAGGCCAGCTACTACGCCCCATGGGGTGGCAAGTGGACGCTAGCCACTGATGGGCAGTACCAGTGGCACAAGCGGAGAGGCTACGGCTTCCTCCTGCCAGACTACCAGCGGGCGACGAGTGGCGTGAGCCTGACCTATCAAGGGCGCATAGCCCAGGGGCTACACCTCACCAGTGGTCTGCGCTACGATCTAGGCTACATAGCGATGAGTCCCTACCACGACCCCTACCTAGCTGACTACCTCAAGGAACGTGGCGAGTCCTCGGCAACCTTGGCGCAGTACTACTACAGCAGCCAGGAGGGTGAGCGCAGGTGGCACGACCTCTCGGGTAGTGTCGGCTTAGCTTGGCAGATCAATCGGCATTGGCTCTGGAAGGTTAATCTGGGCAGGAGCTTTCGCCTACCAGGCATCTACGAGCTTGCTGCAAATGGCATCCACCACGGCACCTTCCGCCACGAGGTGGGCGACCCTTCGCTGAGTAGTGAGCAGGGTTGGCTACTAGATAGCGAGGTGGGCTTTCATAATGACCTGTGGAGCTGTACGGTCTCTCCCTTTGTAACCTACTTCACCAACTACATCTACCTGCAGCCCTCGGGTGAGTGGTCTATACTGCCCCACTCGGGACAGATATACCGCTACCAGTCCACACGGGCGCTCTTCACAGGAGTCGAGCTGGAGGGCACTTGGCATCTGCATCCGCAGTGGGACTACCACCTGCAGGGTGACTACGTCTACACCTACAATGTGGCAGACCACCTAGCGCTACCCTACTCGCCACCAGCACGCTTGAGCCACGACTTGACCTGGCATCCTCAGCACTGGGCGCTCTCGCTCAAGCACCGCATCATCGCTCCCCAGCATCGCATAGCGCGCAACGAGGAGTCAACACCCGGCACAGCAACGCTACTAGACCTAGCTGTGACCTACGACGGACAGCTCAGACAGAGCAACTACCGCATCTCTCTAGCTATCCAAAACATCTTGAACAGCCGCTACTATGACCACATGAGTTACTACAGGCGAGTCAATCTCCCTGAGGCTGGACGAAACCTATTGCTAACAATCAATCTATCATTCTAATCTTCAATACTATGATGAAAAGATCAATCTTCACATCAATCACGCTCCTCAGTTGTCTCGCTTTGGCGACAGCCTTCACCGGTTGCAAAGAGGAGCCCATCGACACCACCAAGCCTGTCATCGAGCTCATCGAGCCCGAAGACAATGACTCACTTCGCATCGGAGATGCGCATGGCGTACACTTCGAGATGAAGCTCTCGGACAACGACCTCGTCAAGTCGTACAAGATCGACGTCCACAACAACTTCGACGGGCACTCGCACACCCGCGATCTACGTCACGGTGATGACCAGACGAAGCCTTTTAGCTTCAATAAGGAGTACAGCGTCAACCAGCGCAATGCCTCTATCCACCACCACGACATCAAGATACCCGCCGATGCGACTCCTGGTGAGTATCACCTCCTCGTCTACTGCGTGGATCGCTCAGGCAATGAGTCGATGGTGGCTCGCACCGTGATCCTCTCCAAGGATGCTCCTGGTGATCATCACCACGACCATGAATAAGGCAGGTAAGAGACATTAATTTGTTTAGTGTATGTGATAGGGAGGGGTGTTACCGGGATGGTAGCACCTCTCTCGCCTTTTTCATTGTTTCCGCTTTCTTTTCCGTAGAAGGAACACAAATCAAAGAAGGCTCAACCGCATCGCTGCGACCGAGCCTTCTTGTTATTTTTGCTCTGCTGACGGTAGGTCAGCAATCTTAGCTATGATTACTTGCGCTTAGGAGCGTTCTTGAGGATCGCTACGAGGTGACGCCAGAACATCTCCACCGTCTTGATCTCCATGCGCTCTGCAGGTGAGTGCACGTCACGCATCGTCGGACCGAAGGAGACCATATCGAGGTAAGGATACTTCGCGAGGAAGAGTCCGCACTCGAGACCTGCGTGGATGGCCTTGACCTCGGGATCCTTGCCGAAGAGCTCGCGATAGGTGCTCTCAGCGACCTTTAGGATCTCAGAGTCGGGGTTAGGTGCCCAGCCAGGATAGCCGTCACGAACCTCAGTGCGTGCGCCTGCTAGCTCGAAGAGTGCAAGGAGCATATTGCCTACATCCTCCTTGAGCGACTCGGTAGAGCTGCGCTGGCTCGTCTCGATGCTGATCACATTGCCCTCCTGCATCTTGACACTGGCTAGATTGGTAGAGGTCTCTACGAGTCCCTCTAGCGAGTGGCTCATACCCATCACACCATGAGGGCAAGCGTAGAGCGTGCGGATGACCGTGTCAGCCGTCTTAGCATCGACGACCTCCTTAGGCGTTGTGGTCGTCTCCACACGGAGGTTGACATTAGGATCGACCTTCTTGAGCTCATTGCGGAACTCAGCGTCCATCTCGTTTGCCCAGATAGCTAGATCCTCCTTGCGATTAGCAGGGATGGTGATGACAGCCTTAGCCTCACGAGCGATAGCGTTGTGTAGATTACCGCCATCGATCGTAGCGAGGCGCATCTCAGGCACCTCCTTGAGTACCTTATATAGGTAGCGCACGAGGAGCTTATTAGCATTGCCTAGACCGACATGGATGTCACCACCGCTGTGTCCGCCCTTAAGACCGCTTACCTTCACCTCGAGAGCTATCTGCCCAGCAGGCGTAGCCTCTGACTTATAGTCAAAGAAAGCCATCGTACCCATACCGCCAGCGCAGCCGATGAACATCTCGCCCTCGTCCTCACTGTCGAGGTTGATGAGGATACGACCCTGGACGAAGCCTGGCTCGATACCCATGGCGCCGGTCAGACCAGTCTCCTCATCTACTGTAAAGAGGCACTCAACGGGTCCATGCTCTACGGTGGGGTCGGTCAGGACAGCGAGTCCTGCAGCGACACCAATACCGTTGTCAGCACCTAGGGTCGTACCCTCAGCGTGAATCCAGCCATCGGTGATCTTTGTCTTGATAGGATCTTTGTAGAAGTCGTGCTCTACGTCACTATTCTTCTCGCAGACCATATCTACGTGACCCTGGAGGATGATGGTCTCGCGGTCCTCCATGCCAGGCGTAGCACCCTTGCGGATGACGATGTTGCCTGTCTTATCCTGCGCATAGTCTAGGTTATGCTCCTCGGCAAACTTCTTGAGGAAAGCCAATATCTGCTCCTCATGCTTTGAAGGGCGAGGAATCTTGGTGATTTCGTAGAAGTGCTGCCAAATGGGCATGTGAGTTAGATCTGTTATTTGCATCGTTTATTGCTTTGAAAAGTTAGAATATTAGCTGGTTAACTACCACACGGCCTCAGTTTGTTTTATCAAATGCGTGCGTAAGTCCGACAAAAGGTATACCTTTGTCTACCTGAGAGCTGTAGCACCGTGCTACTCTCCCTCTGCAAATATACTAAGAAAAACTATGAAACTCATCATCATATCCATTATCCTCATCGGACTTGCCGTAGTCCTACTCGCCTTGCGACTGATCGTCAAGGGCGACAAGAGCCCTCAGAGTTCGCATATAGAGGATAGTAAAGCACTTAAGAAGAGAGGTATAGGATGCGCCAACAAGCAGATGGCGGAGCTAGCCTCACGGCAAAACCTAGCCGACCGTCTAGCCGATGACCCGCAATAATCCTCTCTCCTATCCTACTCGTCAATCAACACTACAACTTATATGAATCAGAAATCAATCCTTCTACTCTCCTTACTCGTTGCGTCTCTCCTATTCGGTAGCTGCCAGAAGAAGCAGTCCGATGGGCAGACTGCTACTCCAGAGGCACTCACTAAGAATGCATCTACTGGCGATCATACGCTCAAGATAGGCGTCGTATCTCTCGACTCGCTCTACAAGAACTACGAGTACTATGTTGATGCAAACAAGCAGATAGAGGCCCAGCTCAAGCGCAATCAGCAGACTCTCGCTAACAAGATGCAGCAGGCTCAAAAAGCCTATGCAAGCTATATGGAGAAGGCTCAGAAGGGGCTCTTCACCTCTCAGGCTCAGGTCGATGCCGAGGAGAAGCGCATCACCGCTATGCAGCAAGAGGGTGCTCAACTGGAGCAACGCTATGCCGAGGAGGCTATGAAAGCACAAACTGATGCACAGAAGGCGCTACACGATGAGGTAACCGCTCAGCTCAAAGCTTTCAACGCAGATAAGAAGTATGACCTAATCCTCACCTCCGTAGGTCTAGAGGGGGTCATGTACGCTGGCGAAGGCTTTGACATTACCCAAGAAGTCCTAGACTTCCTCAACGCTGCTTACCAAGCTAAGTCTAAGGAGACTAAGGAAGCTAAGAAGTAAAAAACCTACACTACGTGTGCTGTGAGGAGATATATCGCTCCTCACGCACACTTGCTTATCAAACCGCTACTAACTACTATGAAAATCGCTATACTCGGATACGGACGCATGGGGCACATGATCGAAGAGGTCGCTACCCAGCGCAGACATGAGGTGGTCGCTCGTATAGATAAGACTGATGCGGCCTTACTGGAGGATGGCTCTCTGCGAGAGGCCGATGTCGCCATTGAGTTTTCCACCCCTGAGAGTGGCTACCAGCTTTGCCAAGCTGCCCTAAAGGCGGAACTACCCGTGGTCACGGGCAGTACAGGCTGGAAGGAGCAACTAGAGGCGCTAAAGGCTGAGGTGCAAAGCTCTGGCCGTGGGGGACTCTTTGCTGCGTCCAACTTTAGCCTCGGGATGAATCTGATGATGATCCTCAACGAGCAACTCGCACAGCTCATGGCTCCCTATCCCGAGTACACGCCACGCATTCAGGAGACGCATCACATACACAAGCTTGATGCGCCTAGTGGCACTGCGATCACACTTGCCGAGGGGCTGATCGAGCAGACCCCCTCACTACACGACTGGCATCTAGGAGTAGAGACTCATGACGGTTCTCTCGGCATAGAAGCAATCCGTGAAGGCGAGGTCCCAGGCATCCACACCGTCATCTATCACTCTGACATCGACGAGATAACGCTACGCCACGAGGCTTATAGCCGTCGGGGCTTTGCGCTAGGAGCCACCCTCGCCGCTGAGTATCTCCTACAGCACCCCGTAGGCGTCTGGTCTATGCGTGACCTCATCCTACACAAATAGTCCTACCCATACAGACCCTTTCACGCTATGAAAATCAAGCTTCACTGGCAAGAGAAGACCCTCTTTCAGAAGATTGTGGCCATCGTCATACCGATCCTCTACCTCCTCTTCTGCATACTCTGGGCGGGGCCCTTTTGGTTGGTCTTCCTCCCCTTTATCCTGGACTATTACTTTACCAAGCTCATCAATTGGTCTTGGTATCGCAACATCAAGAACAAGACGCTGCGAGGCTTCGTATCGCTATTGGCAGACCTCCTCTGGGCAGTCATCGGCGTGCATCTACTCAGCATCTTCTTCATTCAGAACTTCGCCATCCCCACCTCTTCACTAGAGAAGACGCTCCTCGTGGGTGATTACCTCTTTGTGGACAAAGTGACCTACGGTCCCCGTATGCCGATGACTCCGCTGCAGGTGCCATTAACGCAAAACCGCTTTCTCGGCCGTGAGTCTTATCTCAGCAAGCCACAGCTCTCCTACAAGCGTCTCAAAGGTATCCGAAAGGTACAGCGTGGCGACCTTGTCGTCTTCAACTTCCCCACGGGCGACACCGTCACGACCAAGGTAACCAATCCCGACTACTACTATCTCAAGGAGATGTATGGCGGACGGGCTGCCCTAGAGGCTCAGCCCGAGGTCTTTGGCAAGATTGTCTACCGTCCCGTGGATCGTCGTGACCACTATGTGAAGCGCTGTGTGGGACTCCCCGGAGACCTCATCGAGGTACGCAACAACGACATCTATATCGACGGCAAGCTGCAGGAGCGCCCCGAGCATATGCAGCTCAACTACTGGGTCTGCACCCGTGGAGGACGATTCTCCGCTGAGGAGCTCAAGCATCTAGGCATTAGTCTCGATGACCAGCATATAGTCTCTGCATCACGGCTCACGACGGCCGACCTAGAGGAGATGGGCTTGACAGGCGTTGATCTGAGCGACGTACAGGCACTCTACTTGCTTCCTCTCACGGAAACGATGCGCCAGCAACTAGCTAGTGATAGCCGTGTCGCTAAGATCGTTGTGTCGCAAGACCCCAATACCAATCTCTACCCCGTAGGCTATGACCTCGGCTGGACCCGCGACAACTACGGTCCGCTACAGATACCACGCAAGGGGCTTACCATCGAGCTTACGCCCGATGCCTTAGCACTCTACAGCCGATGCATACACAACTACGAGGGGCACGCTCTCGAGCAGCGTCCCGACGGCACCATCCTCATTGACGGACAGCCCGCCACGCACTACACCTTCGAGATGGACTACTACTATATGATGGGTGACAATCGCCACAACTCGGCCGATAGTCGCTACTGGGGCTTCGTTCCTGAGGATCATATCGTAGGGCGTCCCGCTCTCCTCTGGCTCTCGCTAGACAAGGATCTAGGTCTCTGGGGCGGCAAGATACGCTGGAGACGTATGATGCACACGATACATGGTCAGCCACTCTGACATAGCGACGAGGAGACGAGCCACCTGGCTACGCTGGGTACTTCCGACGATCATGGTAGGACTCATCATCGTCGGGCGGCTCTTCTTCTTTGTCTATCGCCAGCCCACACCTAGCGGGAGCAACTACCACCTGATGAGCCGCATCGCACAGCCACATCGAGGCGACAATGTGCTCCTTACGCTAACAGCCGACAGCTTAGCTGGGAGCAAGCTCATGCTACGAGTTGTGGGCGAGCCAAGCGATACCCTGCGCTTTACCGAGGGCAAGCTCCTAGTCCTGGGCAAGCGTGGCCGGCAAACCTTTATCATGCCACTCCCCCAGCCTTTACAGCAAAGCACTTACGAAGTGGTCTTGGCAGCCGATGAGTACTGGCTATTAGCCAAGCCTCCGCTCACGGCTGAGACAATAGACTCGCGTCACCTCGGACCGATCCACCGCTCAGAGATCTCAGCAACAGTCATATGGTAGTGCTCCCCACGGCATACGCTCCCTCGGTCGCCTATATGAGCTATCTGCTGGACAGCTCCACACGTATTGAGGCACACGAGTATTATCAGAAGCAAACCTACCGCAATCGCTGCGCCATCGTAGGTGCCGAGGGGGTGATGAAGCTCTCTATCCCCGTCCTTGCGGGTTCTTCACAGCAGTGCCCAATCCAGTCGGTGCAGATCGCTGAACATGACAACTGGAGGCACAAGCACTGGTACACCATAGAGACCTGCTACGGCGCATCACCTTACTACGAGTACTACGCCCCCGACCTAGCGCCACTCTACCTCGACAAGGAGCGCCAATCCACATCGCTCTACCAGCACAATCAGCGGCTCATCATGCGCATCTGCCAGCTCATTCACCTGCCCTACCAGTGGCGAGAGACCGAGCAATATGTCGGCAGCTCTGCAGGCGTGTGCTCACAGCTCCTGCCACCCATCTCCACCGCCAGCACAGCGACCGAAGAGGCCATCGCCTCCGTCCCGTACTACCAAGTCTTCGCTGGATCGCTCGGCTTCGTCGCCAATCTCAGCATCCTCGACTTGCTCTTCAATATGGGACCCGAGTCACTCCTCATCTTGCGACAGCTACACAACAAACTTTCGGATCCCTCGCTACACTAGAGCATCTCGACTAGGGATTCCCTCTAAAACTTGCACAAGTCTAGAATTAATCTGATTTTCTCCTGAGGAAATTGAAATTCTCCACGGAGCAAACGGAAAATTCTTCCGAACTTTCACTTCATTCTTCCGAACTTTCATTCCATTCTTCCGAAGAATTTGCCGTTTGCTCCGTAGCTATTTGAGAAATTCCTCCGAAGAATTTGGATTTACAGGTATTCCGCATCATCTTCCGTCACTTTCTCTCGGCACCCCAACTAAGGCGTTCGTCCGCATATTACTACAACTGCTTCATCAGTTTGGAGCGTTAAGAGCGAAATTCCGTATCTTTGTGAGCGAATGAGTGGTGGGCGAACTCGTCAGGAGCTTCGCATCACCCTCCTATGACACCTTATTTAGTTATGGATCTACATTACGAAGACATACGACGTGACTACGGTCGCAGGAGCCTCAGTCGTAAGGATCTGACGGACGATCCCTTTGACCTCGTCAGACTATGGCTGCAGGAAGCGGTGGACGATCCCAAGGTCCTAGAGCCTACGGCGGTACTGGTCTGCACCAGTACGCCCGATGGACACCCTAGTTCGCGGACTGTACTGCTCAAGGAGCTCCTCGGTGAGGAGTTTATCTTCTACAGCAACTACGAGAGCCGTAAGGGCCAGCAGATGGCTGCTAACCCACACGTCAGCCTCACCTTCCTCTGGCACGAGCTGGAGCGACAGATACATGTCGAGGGTACGGTGCGGCACCTAGAGCCTGAGCTCAGTGATCAGTACTTCGCCACACGCCCCTACAAAAGCCGTGTCGGAGCACGCATATCGCCTCAGAGCCACCCGATACCTGACCGCAACTACATTTACACGCACTTTGTCACGGAGGCCGCTAAGTTTGCCCTGCAGACTGTACCCCGCCCCGACAATTGGGGAGGCTTTGCCGTGCTGCCTAGTCGCATAGAGTTTTGGCAGGGTCGGCCTAGTCGTCTGCACGACCGCTTCCTCTATGAGCGTCAGGAGGACAATTCGTGGCTTATCAACCGTCTGGCACCTTAGTGCTTATGAACGCAACGAAACCTGTACTTCTAGCTATCGACACCGCCCTGCAGGGGTGTAGTGTCGCTGTGACCGACAGCGAGCAGATCCTATATACTAAGGTATATCAAGAGACAGAAATATCTAATGCAGTGCTCATCGGACGCTACACCCAGGAGGCTATCTCCTGGTGCCAAGAGCAGGGCTACCAGATAGCAGCCATAGCGACGACCGATGGGCCGGGCTCCTACACGGGGCTGCGCATAGGGGCTTCACTGGCCAAGGGACTAGCCTTCGGGCGGAGCATTCCGCTCATTGCCGTCTCTACCCTGCAGCTCCTACTGGCAGGCTTGCTGAGCTTCGCGGGGGAAACCATTGCTCTGCTCGACGCGGGGCATGGAAACGCTTATCAGCAGACTTTCGACGCTGAGGGGGTTCCCCGCGACAAAGCGACTTTTGTCACCATCTCATCTGAGTGGCACGCCCCCGCTGAGAGCCGTATCGTCTATGTCGGTTCGCTACCCGTAGAGGGCACTGCCGTCGCTCCACCAACGGCCAAGACGCTCGCCACCGTGGCGCGCAGCTACTGGCTGAGGGAGCAATATGTCGACACCGCCTACTGGGAGCCCAACTATGTCAAGCCCTACAAGGCTGTCGTGGGACAAAACAAAGTCCTCGAGCGACTCAAACTATCTAAACAAGCATAAACCACAA
>CABUDK010000029.1 GCA_902490315.1 uncultured Porphyromonas sp.
GCCGACCCCCACCCTGTCAAGGTGATGCTCTAAACCAGCTGAGCTAAAGACTCGACATCTACCCATCAAACAGCTCCTC
Source organism: uncultured Porphyromonas sp. (assembly GCA_902490315.1). Taxonomy (GTDB): domain Bacteria; phylum Bacteroidota; class Bacteroidia; order Bacteroidales; family Porphyromonadaceae; genus Porphyromonas. The sequence goes on from CABUDK010000029.1 coordinate 80, forward strand.
AGTCGGAGTCCGTTTTTATTTGGTACCGCAAAGTTACAACAAAATTTCGACCCCACCAACTATCCGTCTGCACCACTTCGACCAACTTGACGAAGAAAGAGCCCTTGCCACGTCGGAAATCTCAAGTCGCTACGGCCGAATACCGAAAGCAACACAGCGATGCGCCTTTATGCAATAGTCTCATATTATATACGTAGCCCAGTCGACACGTGTAGCCCTTTGTCGAGAAGCTCGTCTCGATCGGGCAGGGCTGATGCATTATAATCACTCTGTCAGGAGCTACCCATAAGGACAAGCGAGGCATAGATGAGTACACTATATATTAATGTGTCAGCCAGGGATTGGCTGTTGGCTGTTAGCTGTTAGCTGTTGGCTGGAGTGATCGGAGCCATCAGAGCCATCAGAGCTATCGGAGCCATCGGGACTCCGATCTCTAACCTCTAACTTCTAACCTCTAATCTCTAATCCACCCTCCGATCCGCCCAGATGGATAGGACCTCGCAAGAGGTCCGACGAATCATAGCCATGGGTCGGAGGGGCAAAGCCCCGAACGACCCATGGGGACAAGACGATAGCAACTTATCGACCCCTTGGGGGTCGGACTAGACGCAGCTTATAGTTACAGCTCCAGTCCGACCTCCCATAATGGGGAGGTCGCTTACTTCACATGGCACTCCTACCCCCAGTCGTTCGGGGCGTAGCCCCTCCGACTGGGGGCTATGATTCGTCCGACCGCAAGCGGTCGTATCGCTCCGATACCTCTAATCTCTGGACTCTAACCTCCGACCTCTATTTACATATCTTTACGGGGAAATTCGTCCGATTCCCTCCTTTCTCGAATATCCACGTGGGGAATCTCAAATCTCCACGTGGATATTTTTCTTTTTCCACGTGGAGGCGAATCATTTCTTCCGAAGTTTCATTTCATTCCTCCGAAGTTTCATTTCATTCCTCCGAAGAATTTTTTATTCTCCACGTGGAGATTTTGAAATATCCACGTGGAAATCACTTTTTCCCGACGCAGCGCCGTTTCGATGTGTAGTCAGTTCTAAATTATTGTAGCGAGCCCGCATCAACTTTTCCCAGCCAAGGGTGACGCATCGTAATCGAATTTTTCAAGAGCCACACACAACGATAGACAAGGAATATAGAGAGGTAAATGATCTCATTATATAATGAGACTGTTGCATAAAGGCGAATCGCTGTGTTGCTTTCGGGATTCGGCTTCGGTCACATACGGAGGTATGCTCCCTTCAGACCTCACCCTCAGCGCCTTGCGCTTCATCCTTTCTGCAAAGTCTAGGAAGATGGAGCTGGTCATCTCAAATAAAAAAGGAAGCGACGCTCCCATAGAGTCTACTGTCTCTACGAGAGCGTCGCTTTACGTTGATATGTTGATATAGTGTCTAGATTACCAGACCACGACACGCTCCTCAGGAGCAATGTACATGGGGTCGCCAGGCTGGATGTTGAATGCCTCATAGAAGGCATCAATGTTCTTCAGCGCCTGATTGACACGATAGATGCCCAAGCTGTGTGGGTCGATCTTGGTCAGACGTATCTCCTCCTCGGGAGTGATGTTCTGACCCCATACACGAGCGTAACCGATGAAGAAGCGCTGTGCTGGTGTGAAGCCGTCGATCTTCTCGACCGTCTTGCCCTCGAGCTGCTTCTGGAGTGCTAGGTAAGAGACTAGGAGACCGCCCTGGTCAGCGATGTTCTCTCCAAGTGTCAGATGACCATCAGCGTTGAGCTTGTCATTGATCTTGATCTGGCTGAACTGCTGAGCGAGACGCTCCGTAGAGGTCTTGAAGTTGTTCTTGTCAGCCTCAGTCCACCAGTTGTGCATATTGCCGACAGCGTCAAACTCGCTACCCTGATCGTCAAATCCGTGCGTCATCTCATGACCGATGACCACACCGATAGCTCCATAGTTGACAGCGTCATCAGCGTTGATGTTGAAGAAAGGAGGCTGTAGGATACCAGCGGGGAAGCAGATCTCATTCGTCGAAGGCATGTAGTAAGCGTTGACATCCTGAGGATTCATGAGCCAACGAGAGCGGTCGACTGGCTGACCTAGCTCAGACATGTTGAAGTCGTGCTCGAACTGGATAGCACTGCGGAGGTTCTCCACAAAGCTCTTGTCCTCTGAGATGTTGAGCTTAGAGTAATCCTTCCACTTGTCAGGATAGCCGATCTTGACGGTGAATTTAGAAAGCTTCTCGATAGCCTTCTGCTTCGTTTCGTCAGACATCCACCCGAGCTGAGAGATACGATCCTTGAGCGCAGCCTGTAGGTTGCTGATCATCGTCTCCATACGCTCCTTAGCCTCTGCGGGGAAGTACTTCTTGACATAGACCTCGCCGAGTGCCTCTCCAAGCGTGCCATTGAGGAGGTTGACAGCACGACGCCAGCGTGGATGCATCTCCTTGACACCTGAGAGTGTCGTGGAGTAGAAGTCAAAGCTAGCCTGTACAAAGTCGTCCGAGAGATAGCTAGCGTAGCCGTCGATGGTCTGTGCTAGGACATAGTCCTTGAGTGCCTGTAGGTCTGCCGTGGGGAACCACTTGCTAAACTTCTTGAAGAAGTCTAGCTGACCAGCATTCCAAGACTCTAGAGTCTGAAGCTTGCGCCCCTCGATGTAGCGTGCCCAGTCGAAGCCAGGGTTGTCAGCAACAAACTTCTTAACCTCAACCTTGTTGAAGTTGCGAGCTACATCACGAAGCTGTGTCTGCGAGTAGCACATGTCAGCGAGTATGTTGCTGATAGCGATATTGTTTTTCGCAATGCGCTGCGCATCCTCGGCAGAGTAGCCAGCGAGCTGAGCGATGCGCTCGATGTACTGGTTGTATGCCTTGATGATCTCCGCATTCTTTGGGTCTGTGTAGTACTCCTTGTTGCCCAGAGCCAGACCTGTCTGATTGAGGTTGAAGATGTTCATATCGCTATTCTCAGCATCGGCCATGACGTAGGTGCCAAAGAAGGTAGCATCTCCCTTGTTGTCCTGCTGAGCTGCAAAGTCTACGAGTGCCTCCTTAGAGTCGATAGCCTCGATAGCCTTTAGTTCGTCCAGAATCGGCTGAGCGCCTAGCTCGTTGCGCTTGACACTGTCGATAGCCTGCTTGTATAGTACAGAGACGCGATACTCGTTGGTCCCAGCCTTGTAGCTACCCTTAGCGAGCTCATCAACGATACCATGGATCTGCTCGAGTGAGCGATCACGTAGCACGTCAAAGGTCCCGAAGCGACTGTAAGCTGGCTTGAGTGGATTAGCCTTGATCCAGCCACCATTGACATAATGGTAGAAGTCATCCTGTGGACGCACGAGGGTGTCCATATCAGCTAGATTGATAGCTGGGACGATCTCCTCGTTGGTCTGATTCTCCTGCTTCTTGTTACAAGCAGAGAACGTAATAGATGCTGCGCATAGAGCAGCAACTAGTAGTTTGCAATTGTTCATATTCGATTGTTCGATTTCAAAATGATTCATAAGTAGAGGGAGAGCCTACCCTAGAGTAGAGGTGAGGGATACTCACCCGCGTCGGTCAGCTTCGCCAGATGCTCTATGACCATATCACGGTCAGAGGCGTAGGTCGCGCCGAACCAGCGGGCATCGGTACTCAAGACCTGCACCTGCGCCAGTCCCTGACGGATCAGCGTGTCGACAACTGTCGGGATAAAGAACTCCGACGTAGGCTCGTTGACATGCTCCTTGAGGAAGTCCGCAAAGAGTCTCTCAGAGTGCTCCAAGTAGTCAGGCGTAAAGCCCCAGAGGTTCATCGATACGAGTGTACCGCGAGCTATGGAGAGCTTCTTGCCGTCGTGCATGCTGACTATCTCATGGTTCTCATTCTCGTGGATGTTCTTATGCTCGGTAATGTGCATGAGGTAGCCCTCGGGTGAAGCCTTGCATACGCCACGGCTCACACTACCCTCAGCGGTGAGCGTGCTCTCGATGTCGTAAGCGACCATACAGTAGGCACCACGACTATCATCGGGGAGCTGAGAAAGGTAGTCACTCATCGTCTGAAAAGCCTCACGACCGTAGAAGTCGTCAGCATTGATCACCGCAAAAGGGCCATCGATCTCAGGTGCCGCCATCATCAAGGCGTGATTCGTACCCCACGGCTTAGTACGCTCAGCAGGAGCGGTAAAGCCCTCGGGCAGAGAGTCTATCTCCTGGTAAACGACAGCCGTGTCCACAGCCTTCTGATACTTCTGTAGCACCTGCTCTTTGAATTGCTCGGCAAAGGCGTGACGTATGACAAAGACTACCTTGCCAAAGCCTGCTCGGATCGCATCAAAGACGGAGTAGTCCATGATACTCTCGCCCGCCGGTCCCAACTTGTCTAGCTGCTTGAGTCCGCCATAGCGACTGCCCATGCCAGCAGCCATGATGACTAGTGTAGGTTTCATTCGATCGTTAGTTAAGTGTAGGGGCACTCTCTTCTTATCTTACAGAGGGTACCCACTCTATATCGTGTCTCGTTAGATTATTCGGGATAGTGCGTATTCGAGTCATCTAGGTGCTCTAGCACCTCCTCTAGATAGCGTCGTGACTCCTCACGTGCCAGCTCTAGGTTGTGCAGCTTGTAGTTGCCACAGTCACGAGGTGCCACGCCAGGCACAGCACCCTCGTAGTGAGCTACAAAGTCAAAGGCACGACGGAGCAGGTCTGCGATATCTAGCGGGTTAAGGTCTCCGACTATAATCAGGTAGTTGCCCGTCAAGCAACCCATCGGTCCCCAGTAGATGATACGACTCCCCCACTCGGGATCATTGCGCAGATAGGTCGCTACGAGATGCTCTATCGTATGCAGAGCACTCAGATCGAGGACTGGCTCACGATTGGGAGCCTTCATGCGTATGTCGAAGGTGGTCACAACCTGATCACCGACGAGGTCACGACGAGAGACATAGACACCACGCTTGAGACGCTCGTGGTCTATGGTAAAGCTTGGGATATCCTTCATTACTTTAGGCTACGCAAGTTACTTTTTCTCGCTATATGCGAGTACTCCAGGCTCTATCTCTAGCGGATTGTCGTAGAAGGTGGGATAGTTAAAGAGCCGTGCCGTACGCTCACCCCACAGCGTGATCTTGTCACCTGTGATGTGAAGCATACTCCCCTCGCGCAGACCGAGCACATCACAGTTGGGGTTGTACTTGACAAACTCTCGAATACGCTGCTCGCGCGTCTCGCCACCATGTCCCTCAGGATGTGCATCGAGGTAGTGCGGATTGATCTGGAAGGAGATCAGCCCCAGCGCCTGCGTCGTATCAGGATTGCAGATAGGCATATCGTTTGTCGTCATGATCGTCGGGCAGGCAAGGTTAGAGCCAGCGCTCCAGCCCACGTAGGGGATACCGTCCTCGAGGACACGCTCACGGATGAGTTTCATAGCGCCCATATCTTGTAGCTGCTTGAGAAGCGCCCATGTATTGCCTCCACCGACCATGATCGCCTTAGCAGAGGCAATCGCCTGTAGTGGCTTATCGTAGGTATGCAGACCCGTGACATTGACGCCAACGCCACCAAGTGCATTATTGACCTTAGCTACATACTCATCCCAGCTATAGGTGATGGCGGCATAAGGGACAAAGAGTACATCCTGAGCCACTGGACCTAGGAAGCGACCAATCTCCTCTGCAGCGTAGCCTAGATAGGGCTGACCCTGAGATGCGGAATTGGATATAAGTAAGAGTTTCTTCATGTCTATACCAAGTTGGTTGAGATAATCCATTCGCAAAGGTACAAAATAGAAACACACGGCTCCAAGCTTTTCGTACAGACACATTGCGAAATCAATCATCTCCACGACTTCCAGCATTCAATTCACCAAGCTTTCAGAACCTCCACGGAGGAAATTCCAAATAGCTCGCTGGAAAATAAAAATTCTCCACGGAGGTATGACGCAAAACTTCCGAAGATTCAAATGAAACTTCGGAAGATTCAAATGATAAGTCCGAAGAATTTCTCCATTCCTCCCGAAGAAAATAAAAATCCCCACCGAGGAATTTCGCACTTCCTCCGTGGGGTGCCAGAAGCCTCCCGACAAACATTGCGAGCATCAAGGGTGGCGTAGCCTATCTTCTTGATTTTGTTTTAATATCGTCGCAATGGTGTCTAAACTCTTCTGAATAGTAGAGTATTGATCATTACCCTGTACTAGTCCTTTCCGAAGAGCTATAACGGCATTTGTTAAGTCGTCCCGTACGATTAGGGAGCCAAAGAAATAGTCCTCAATCTTCAAGGTCTCATTTATAGAGTATACTTCATTGTGTGATCTGTAAGATCCTGTGAATTCTATTGGCATGCTACGATGACTATTCAGCCACTCAATAAACTCAGCACTCCTTACTTCTTCTTTCGTCATACAGAATTGTACCACTCCGTTATTGCCCCAATTGCTAGATAGCATAAAAAATTTATCCTCACCAGCACCAACCGTAAAGGACTTATCCTTAAGGCCAACATAAACATCTCGTATATACTGAACAAATAGAGAGTCTATAAACGCTTCTGAAAACTTCAAATTCACATTACGCGCAGCCTCTTTACCCACATTTGAGACCTTCAAGACTATGTCACCTTCTTTGTCTGCTAATGAAAAGACCAGTCTTGCCCTATGCTCTTCATTCCACTGTCTTTTCATTTCTGCTAGCTGTCTTTGATTTTGTCTAAGACTCTTCGCTGTATAAAAGATCATAACGAAAGAAGCTATCGTTCCCAAGTAACTTGCCCAAAAATACAGCCAATCTATAGACTTGCCAACAACAGGATAAGAGCACCTTTCGGGTACCGGGATTGAAACTAAAGCGTTAATAACGACAGGGATCAATATGACAACTACAACCGTCAAACATCTCAAAACCGTTCCCCTCATAGTCTATTTCATCATTTGTGTTTTTCGCCATATTGATCAACCTATCATATAGCATGCGAAGATACAACTTTAGTTTTACTATTATGACTGTTGGCGAAAATACAACGTTCTACTCAGATTGCTTTAGTTGATAAGACGTGCTTAGTACGATTATTTGTAGTACCTTTGTAGTGTCAATAAGAAATCAAAATACGGTGCAACAAGAAATGGCACAAATGGCGATAACGCCCGAAGAAAAAGAACTGATAGAGAGCTTGAGAAACTACAACCGCTCCTATCCTAACGGCTATCCTGAGCTACTATGGGACCTACAGCAACTCTTTGACTCAATGGTACGACAACCATACGAGTAACACACTCACCCCGGCATACACTTGTGACTGTGAAAAACATCATTCAACACTACAGCCTTATGGAAACAGTAATAACAACCCCCGAACTCATCACCGATATGAAAAAGAAGATGCAGGGCGTACTACAAGCAATCTCTTGGAGAGACTTCGCAAACACGTACTTCCACCGCTCCTCATCGTGGTTCTACCACAAAATGGACGGCATCGATGGAAACGGAAATCAAGGAGGCTTCAATCAAGAAGAAGCCACACAGATGCGAGAAGCACTTCTAGACCTAAGCGAACGCATCAGACAAGCAGCCGAAAGCATATAGGGAGGGCCTCATCGTCCCCTTATTGACAGAAGACGCTCTAGACTATGGAGCGCATACAAAGCCCCCACCATCCGACCGAGCCCGTGGGGGCTTTCCGTATGAGTCCCCTATCCATTGATTGTCTGGGGCTGCTCTCCCTACACCGCTGTTACTCGTATTTTCAACACATCGAGACACTCGTAAGATTTGCGGAGTTGAGGAGAAATTGAAATCTTAGCTCCACTTCAGATATTTGAGTACCTTTGCATAAATACTGTATGATGCCCTTTGTATAGTCTCTGATATAGACTAGAGAAGGGACATACTGTTGCTTGACTCCTTTTATCTGTTGTACCCATAGCACATCCCGCACGTTTCACCGCTAAGATTCACGCTCGCCTATGTCGCATCACACACCTCGTCCACGGCGTCGATCGCTACTACCTTCCTCTAGGATTATTGCCATCGTCTGTATCGCCCTGCCGCTCTTTCTGCTTGGATCTATAGCTCTCTTGGAGGTAGGCAAGAGCCACCTAGAGCAGTCGGTGCGTGAGGAGATGACCTTCACCGTCCTACTAGACCCTGAGACTACTGCTCAAGACAGTATACGACTGATGCAGCAAGTGAGTCGGGCTCCATACGTCAAAGACGTGACCTACATAACGCCCGCCGAGGCTGCACGACAGCTGGAGGAGGAAATCGGCGAAGATCCTGTGGCCGTCCTCGGCTTCAACCCCCTACAGCCCTCTCTGGAGATGCATCTCAAGTCACAGTACGCCGTAGCCGATAGCATGGCGCAGATAGAGCAAGACTTCGCCTCGTGGGGCAATGTGCAGACGATGAGCTATCGTGGCGACATGCTCCAGATGATTGATGAGAATATGCAGCATCTCTCGACGATCCTACTGATTGTTTCGCTGATTCTACTGATCATCGCTATCATACAGGTCAATAGTATGACCCACATTATGATCTACAGCAGACGCTTCCTGATCCGCTCTATGACCCTACTGGGTGCCAAACCGAGCTTGATACGTAAGCCCTTTACCACCTACAGCATCTTCAACGGTCTGTGGGGTGGTCTGCTGGCGACTTGCATGATCCTAGGCACGCTCTGCTATATGATGCAGCGCAACCCGCTACTCCTCGAGAGCTATCTCAGCTACACCGAGGTTGCTATCATCCTGGGGGGGATTATCTGTCTTGGTATCTTGCTCTCTTGGATCACCGCTTCTATATCGACGAGCAGATACATTCGGATGGATGGCGGACGCATTGTCATGGCTTAGTCACTATCTTATACATCACAACTTATCTATTATGGTATTTGGCAAGAAGAACTATATCCTCCTAGCGATTTCCGTGGGGATCATCATCTTGGGTCTCCTCTTAATGTCGGGAGGAGGTAGTGCAGACAGCACAGAGTTTACGGCTGAGATCTTTAGCACACGCCGTATCGTCGTGGCGCCTATCGTCACCCTGATCGGCTTCCTCCTAATCATCTACGCTATCATGGCTAAGCCCAAAAGCCCCAACAAAAGCAAAGACAAGGATAGCAATACTACGCCACATAGCAAGTAAACCACTTGTACCGATAGTCTTAAGATGACGCTACTCGAATCCATTATTCTAGCCATCGTAGAGGGGCTGACGGAGTTTCTCCCAGTCAGCTCTACGGGACACATGATCCTCACGCAGGGTATACTCGGGATGGAGAGTACCCCTTTCCTACGGGCCTTTACGGTGATGATCCAGTTTGGTGCGATCCTATCGGTCGTGGTGCTGTACTATAAGCGCTTCTTCACCTTTCGTGTGGAGGAGAGCGCACGACAGCTACCTCAGCGGTGGCAGTGGGTCGGACGCTTCTCCTTTTATATCAAGCTCCTCGTCGGTCTGATCCCCGCAGCAGTCATCGGGCTACTACTGGAGGAGCAGATAGACAAGCTCCTGGACAATGTCTACGTGGTCGCCACGATGCTCCTCTTGGGCGGTATCTTTATGCTTTTCATCGATCGCATTTGGTCTGCTAAGAAGCAGACTGTGGAGCGTCCGTCGTACCGCAACGCTTTCGTCATAGGTTGTTTTCAGACCATCGCCATGATCCCTGGGGTGTCACGCTCTATGGCGACGATCGTAGGTGGACTGCAGCAGCGACTCACGAGACGAGCAGCGACCGAGTTCTCCTTCTTTCTAGCAGTGCCGACGATGCTAGGCGCCACCCTGCTCAAGGGCTACAAGCTCCTCGCTGATCCCGTCTCTAGTCAGATGCTTCAGGAAAACTGGACGGCACTACTCGTGGGCAACGTGGTTGCCTTCGTGGTGGCACTGCTGGCGATCAAGTTCTTTATCAACTATGTGACCCGCTACGGCTTCAAGCTCTTCGGCTACTACCGTATCGTGGTCGGTCTACTGGTACTCATCCTACTACTCTGCGGGGTGCCCCTAGCGATGCATTAAGATGAATCAGGAAGTCTCCTCCAAGCTCTACACTCCTGCCGACCTGCAGGCTCATCGCCCCCTCACGCTATGTACGGGAGCGATCATACCTTTGGACAAGCCGTTGGGGTGGACCTCCTTTGACGTGGTCAATAAGGTACGCATCATGGTGCGCCAGGTGACAGGGGTCAAGCGCATCAAGGTGGGACACGCTGGGACGCTCGACCCACAGGCGACGGGCGTGCTGGTGCTCTGCACAGGGCGTGCTACGAAGCTGATCGAGCAGCTGATGGATCACGACAAGGAGTACTGCGCCACGCTCCAACTCGGAGCCACCACACCCTCTTTCGATAGCGAGCACGAGATCGACGCGACCTATCCCTACGAACATATCACGGAGGAGATGGTGCGGAGTACCTTGCGCCAGTTCACGGGAGAGATCGATCAGCGACCTCCCACCTTCTCGGCAGTCAAGGTAGGCGGCATACGCGCCTACGACCTAGCCCGTCAGGGACAGGAAGTAGAGCTAGCGCACAAGCGCGTCACCATTCACGAGCTCGAGCTGGTGAGCTTTACGCCCCCCACCCTACAGCTACGTATCGTCTGTAGCAGAGGCACCTACATTCGTTCGTTGGCTCGTGACCTCGGCACGGCTCTCGACTCGGGAGCTTATCTCACCCAGCTGGTGCGGACACGCTCTGGCGAGGTGTCACAGGCGGACTGCTTTAGCCTCGATCAACTAGACGAGCTACTAGCCCTAACGCCCGACGAGGAAAAACTCTCCTGACCAAACACCCTTGCTATACTCACTCTATCCCATTAGAAACAAAATCCAATATGCGACATAAAGCGAAGCTATCACACTTTGACTACAAGCTCCCCGAGGAGCTCATTGCTCAGTACCCGACGACCTTCAGAGATCAGTCTCGTATGATGGTGCTACACCGCACCGACGGCTCTATCGAGCATAAGAACTTTGTGGACATCCTCGACTACTTCGGGGAGAAAGACACTTTTGTCTTCAACGACACCAAGGTTTTCCCCGCAAGACTCTATGGTCTGAAGGAGAAGAATCAGGCGAAGATCGAGGTCTTCCTACTGCGCGAACTCAACGAGTCTCTGCGTCTATGGGATGTCCTCGTAGATCCAGCACGTAAGATCCGCATCGGCAACAAGCTCGAGTTTGGCGAGGAGGGCGGTGCCCCTGTGCTGGTCGCTGAGGTTATTGACAACACCATCTCTCGAGGACGTATCCTGCGCTTTCTCTACGATGGCTCTCATGAGGACTTCCTCAAGGATCTATACAGTCTAGGCGAAGCACCGCTACCCGCGGAGATCAAGCGACCCGCTGAGCCAAGCGACCTAGAGCGTTATCAGAGTGTTTTTGCGAAGCATATCGGCGCCGTCTGCGCTCCCGCTGCGAGCCTGCACTTTAGCGACATTGTCCTGCACAAGCTACGCCTACAGGGGTGCAACCTGGCTTTCCTCACGTTACACCACAACCTCTCCAGCTATCAAGAGATCGAGGTTGAGGCGATCAGCAAGTATAAGGTGGAGAACGAAGAGATGTACATCCCCATCGAATGCTGCGATATCGTCAATCAAGCGCGCGACGACAATGCACAGATCGTTGCCGTCGGGGCGACCGTCATGCGAGCCCTCGAGACGGGCGTCAGCACGGACGGCTACCTCAAGGAGTTCAGTGGCTGGACCAATGAGTTTATCTATCCGCCTTACCACATTCACTTGCCGACCGCTATGCTGACCAACTTCAATGCGCCAAAGAGCATCAACCTCATGTGCGCTGCCACCATGGGAGGTGAGAAGAATGTGATGAATGCGATGAATGTAGCGGTCAAGGAGAAGTACCGCTTCGGCTGCTACGGAGATGCGCTCCTCATTATGGACTAACCTATCTCACTAAGACTCTCTCACTGTCGCTCCTATGCCTACTGCTTACATAGCCCTCGGTAGCAACCTTGACGAGCCTCGTCATCAGTTGCTAGAGGCAATCAGGCGAATGCGCCTTCGTGGGCTCCAGATCTACAGTATAGCCCCCTTTGTGGAGACTCGCCCCGTGGGCTTCGCTTCGGAGCATCTCTTCCTCAATAGCGTCGTGGCCGTTCACACGGCAGCGACACCAGCAGAGCTTTTGGCACAGCTTCAGGCTATCGAGCGTGAGATGGGGCGACAGCACAAGTCGCACGACGGCATCTACTCCGACCGAGTCATAGACCTAGACATCCTGCTCTACGATCAGCGTGTCGTGACCACGCCTGAGCTCACCATCCCGCATCCTCGTATGTGTGAGCGCGCCTTCGTCCTGCAGCCACTCAGCTACATAGCACCTGAGCTCACCATCCCCACGGCGGGAGCCACCGTGGCTCAGCTACTAGGAGCCTTGCCCTCATGATACATGATCTGAGCGAAACGATCTGCGCACCGGCCACCGCACTAGGCGGAGGGCTTGCCGTCATACGCATCTCGGGAAGCTTAGCCCCGCAGATCGCCGAAAGGCTGCTTGGCAAAAGGCTCGCACCTCGTGAAGCTACGACCGCTGGACTACGAATTGACGGGCAACTTATAGACCTCGTCGTAGCCACCTACTTCGCCGCGCCACACTCCTACACTGGTGAGGAGGTCGTCGAGCTATCCTGCCACGCCTCCCCCTACATCGTACGCTCCATACTGGAGTGGATCGCTCAGCAAGAGGGGTGCCGTATGGCCGATCCTGGCGAATTTACTCGTCGTGCCTTAGCGCATGGCAAGCTAGACCTGGCCGAGGCGGAGGCGGTCGCTGACCTCATCGCTGCGACCACTGCCACACAGCACAAGATGGCTATGGAGCAGCATACGGGCAGGCTCAGTCATCTACTCAACGAACTGCGGGCGACACTCCTACGCTTTGCTGGCCTTCTCGAGCTAGAGCTAGACTTTAGCGAAGAGGATGTCGCCTTTGCCGATCGCTCCACTCTAGTTGAAACGTTAGCCACCATACAGCACCAGCTCCGCCTGCTCACGCAAAGCTTTAGCACAGGGCAAGAGCTACAACAAGGCATCCCGACCGCCATCATTGGAGCTCCCAATGTGGGCAAGAGCAGCCTCCTCAACGCCCTCCTCCAGCACGAGCGAGCCATCGTCAGCGACATCCCTGGCACCACCCGCGACACTGTCGAGGGGCGACTAACCATCCGAGGCACACTCTTCCGACTCATCGACACCGCCGGTCTGCGCCAGACGACCGACCTTGTGGAGCAGCTGGGCATCGAGCGCAGCTACCAGCAGATCTCCTCGGCACGGCTCATCCTTTGGGTCATCGCTCCACCCCTACCCACGTGGGACGAGCTAGAGGCACAGCTCAGCGAGATCCTTCGGCTTACCTCCCCCGATAGGACCCTCATGCTCCTGCTCAACAAGCGGGATCTACTCACCGAGCGTGAGGTCACAGACTGGCTCAGCAACTGCTCCTCCTTGTTGCAACGCAACAATGGCAAACAGCACACTACCTCTCCGCTAGCCATCTCAGCACGAGCCGCTCAGGGCATCGAAGCCCTCGAAGAGCTTATGGTCACCAGTACCCAACCCCTTCACAGCGATGAAGAGACCGTGATGCTCTACAACCTGCGCCACTACGAGGCGCTCACCAAGGCAAGTCACGCCTTAGAGTTAGTCTCCGAGGGACTCCACAACGGCTTGACCAGCGACCTCATCACCCCCTATCTCCGTGAAGCGATCGAAGAGATCGGCCTCGTCACAGGTGACTCCATCACCTCGGACGAAGTGCTCGGCTTCATCTTCTCCCACTTCTGCATCGGCAAGTAACTTCTGACTACCTCGGAGTGCATCGAAGAGGATGAGGATGCTCAGAGGTAATAGCTAATCCTTTTTGAGGCCTGCGGATCCACTTCGTATGTTGTTTGGCGTTGTATCAGCAAACAAGAGCGCTATGCTAGTCGTTGCGAAGCTGCTCGCGAAGAAGTTGCTGGCGACTTTTGCTGCGGGTTACCATGAAGACGCCGAGCAGGATGAGGATAGCTGAGGCTACCTTGGTGAGTGTGAGTTGGTCTTGTCCCATCATGACAGCCAGCAGCGAGGCGATGACGGGGATGCCGTAGTTGTAGATGCTGACGACGGTAGGACGCAAGCCTCGCTGTGCGAAGAGCAGTAGGAGGTAGGCGACGAAGGTGGCGCCCACGACGACGAAGGCTAGCTGCCCGTAGAAGGTGGCGTCGAAGGTACTCCACTCGGTGCGTATCATGTCACGTACACCCATCGGAGCAGAGCCGTAGAGGGAGATGACAAAGAGCCACTTCATCAAGGTAACCGGGTGGTACTTTTGTATGAGTGTCTTGAAGGAAGTTAGGTAGATGGCGTAGGAGACGGTTGCTGTGGCGCAGATCAAGTCGCCTAGCGTAGAGCCAGCGGTAGAGGAGCCGTTGGTGGACACGAGGAGCAGGGCACCTGAGGCGCCGATGAGTACACCGATCCCCTTGAGCCGTGTGATGGGCTCCTTGAGCACGACAGCTGCGAGGAGCATGGTGACGATGGGTCCTAGCGTGGCAACGAGCGACTGATTGACAGGTGAGGTCATCGACATGCCAATGGCAAAGAGCCCTTGGTTGAAGAAGATACCTGTCAGCGATGCTAAAGTCATTTTCCCCCAGTCCTTGCGGTCGATGCGCTCTCGAGGCACCCACAGCGAGGCGATCCAAAAGAGTATCGTGGCGCCCAGGAAGCGACAGAACATGTGCGTATATGGAGTGAGCCCCCCACCAAGGAGTGCCTTGGTGAAGGGCCCATTGATTCCAAAGATAATGGTGACGCATAGCATCACGAGGTGTAGTCTCCAGCGAGAACTCATTACGATAGTATAGCGTGTTTTAGAAGATTAGCTTACCACACTGGCTGCAGTGTGTCGGCTCTTTGCCTAGGAGGCGATTTCGTACGATGCTCTCGATGCGATTTTGGAGATCCTCCAGGGGCATGAGGTCTATGACATCTCTGACGAAAGCGACGCTCAGCATGACCCGTGCTTCGTGCTCGGGGATGCCTCGCTGCATCATGTAGAAGAGTGCCTGCTCGTCGAGATGTCCCGTAGCCATACCATGCGAACACTGGACGTCGTCGGCGTAGATCTCTAGCTGAGGCTTGCTGTACATACGAGCCTCGGGTGAGAGAAGCATATTACGGTTGCTCTGATAAGCTTCGGTCATCTGTGCCGACTGCGCTACGAAGATGCGCCCCGAGAAGGCTCCCGTGGATTGCTCATCGAGGAGGTTCTTAAAGAGCTGCGTGCTATGACACTTCGGACGGATATGCTCGACACGGGTGAAGGTGTCGACATGCTGTGTGCCATTGGTCACAGCGACTCCGCCTAGTATCTGCTCGG
>CABUDK010000030.1 GCA_902490315.1 uncultured Porphyromonas sp.
ACATGACGGTGTGGTATTTCTTTTATACTTCTACGATGTTTCTGAGATCGACACATCCCCAATCCATTAGCATCATCATGGTGTGGGTCTGCAATCAGACTGCAAAGTAACGCAATTATTTTGACAAAAGCAAATCCTCCTCGAACCAGATCTGGTCATTAAGGAGTCGAAAGAGCTCTTTTATTGCACCTCAAAGGGGAGCGAGCTTGCGAGAAGAAAGCCCTATAGGTGGTGTCCTATTGAGAGGCGGTCACCACTTGTTCCAGTGAATCACCTCCTCGGGACTCTTGCGCTTCTTCTCTCGGGTAGGCTGCTCTGAGTAACCAATGAGAATGTCTAGAACTACCTGACGCTTGTCTGGTATGCCAAGCTCCTTGCGCACAGCGGCATCGTTTATCCAGCCTAGGATGCAGCTCCCGACCCCCTCCGCCTGAGCTGCGAGGACGATGTGTGCCACGAGGATCCCTAGGTCTATGGGGCGGTAGTCCACCTTCATCACGCGGCTACCCATACGTGCCACCCAGCGTCCTCGCTCCGCTACGATCAGTAGGTGTACGGGTGCCTCCAGGGCAAACTTATTCATATTCGTTACCCCCTTGATCACCGCCTGCCCTACACGCTGAGCAGCCTCTGGCTCAGAGACAGCTACGATGCTCCAGGGCTGCTGATTGGTCGCTGAGGGTGCCAGCAGAGCGTTGTGCAGGATGCGCTCCAGCACCTCCTGCGGCACAGGCCGATCGGCAAATCTGCGATCGCTCTGACGCTCCCGATAGAGAGTGTATAGATCTTCAGGATTCATAACTACAATGGTTTAGTCAAATGAACGTAGGCGAGCAATGTACTTGCCCAAGATGTCAAACTCTAGGTTGACCACGCTTCCCACCTTAAAGTAACCGAAGTTAGTATGCTCCAGCGTGTAGGGGATGATCGCTACCTCGAAAGAGTTTTCCTGCGAATTGCAGACGGTGAGGCTCACGCCGTTGACCGTCACGGAGCCCTTCTCGACCGTCATATATCCCTGGCGCATCATCTCACGATCCACCTCATAGGCAAAGGTAAAGTAGTGACTGCCCTCCATCTCGCGAATGGCTGTACAGCGAGCCGTCTGATCCACATGCCCCTGCACGATATGACCGTCCAGACGGCCACCGAGCATCATACTGCGCTCCACATTGACATAGTCGCCTACCTGTAGGAGTCCCAGATTGCTACGATCCAGCGTCTCCTGAACGGCTGTCACCGTGTAGCCCCCCTCCTCGAGCGAGACGACGGTGAGGCAAACGCCATTGTGTGCGATGCTCTGATCTATCTGTAGCTCTGCGGCAAAGTCGCAGGCGAGTGTGATGTGCAGGTTGCTTCCTTCGCGGGTTAGGCGGCGCACCTGCGCCATACCTTCTACTATTCCACTAAACATATATCTATTCGGTTTGCTCTATTGATTGGTTACTTCGCAAAGATACGAAATCATTGCTGTCTGGTGAAAGCGCTAACTGGTAGAAAAGCAAAAAACACTACCTTAGCGCCTCCTAACAGTTTAACTAACAAGCAACACTTACTTATGATAAAACAACCAAAGCTGTTCAGCCCAATGCTCCTCTTCTTAAAAAGCTCCTTACTACTGAGCCTTGCGCTATTGGCTTCCTGTACTAGGGCATGCCCAGATAGAGAGTGTCCAGAGATGCCCGAGATGACATTCGAGCAGTCCACACTGCAACTCTACGTTGGGGAGCAAGCCACCCCTAAGCTACTCCATGCGCCCAAGGCGCCTATTTCTTGGCAAAGCTCTAATCCTCAAATAGCCACTGTCCACAATGGGACTATTACCGCGGTGGCTGCGGGAACAGCTATCATCACAGCTACCGTACAGGAGTCCGTAGCTAGACTCACCCTAACAGTTCTAGAGAAAAAAGGGACCCAGGAGACGATAGCCTTTGAAGATAAGCATCTCTTGCAACTCATCCTAGCGCAGCACCCTGCGGCAGACGCAAATAACGATGGACAGTTATCTCCTCAAGAGGCTCTTACGGTAACCTCTCTCAAGTTTGGATATAACCCAGACGATCAAATACCCGAGGACAAAAAGATTACAAGTTTGAAGGGGCTTGAGTACTTTCTCAATCTAGACTCTCTAGATGTCAACAGCCAGCCTGTAGGCTCTTCGGTGAAGTCGATAGAGGGCTTGACCAAACTTCGATATCTACGTATCGGCTACGTCGGACTGAGTGAGATCAACACAAGTCAAATGTCCGAACTCACAGGCTTATGCGTGTTTGGCAATAGGGAGCTACGCCAACTAGACCTAAGTCACAATAAGAAGCTACAAGAGCTATATTGTCAGGACACTAAACTAACCGAGTTGGACTTGACACCTTTGACAGAGCTCCAGAAAATTCTAACCAACCGAAGTAAGCTACGTAAGATCACATGGGGACAGCATCCTAAGCTCGAGCGAATAGAGATAGTCAGTAATCAGCTAACATCGTTAGAACTATCTAATATGCCATTACTCAAAGAGCTTCACGCTAACAGTAATCAGCTACAATCCGTCCAGCTGAAGAACTTACCAAGCCTGCAACGCTTGAACCTTTATCAAAATTACCTCAAGCAGATAGATCTATCTCAAGGATTTGACAAGCTAATGTTCCTATTTGTCTTTGACAATGCGCTGACAGAGATTGACCTTAGTCATCTGCCGATGCTATTTAAGCTGATGATCTCAGAGAATCCTCTTCGTGCCCTCGACTGTTCGTCTAATCCCATAATCCGAGAAATTACAGCTGAGGCAATGCCTGAGATGGAGTGGGTAAACCTAAAGAATGGAAACTATAATGAGGAGGCTCAGTATGAGATTGCCATCGACAACCCCAAGCTGACCAAGGTTATAGTGGATGCAGGAGACGAGGAGACGCATCTTAAGAATGTCTTTAAGAACAATCCTAAGGTACAAATCGTCACAGAGCCATAGGCTAGATTATCGATGAGAAGGTGTCGTAAGGGCCATCGACCAAGACACTTCTCAGTTAACTTTTATGGGGTGGAGTCAAGACTTTCTCTTGACTTCACCCCATATACATATTGCTGGGCATCATTTCTTCCAACGCAACACCTATAATAATGCTTTTCCCTCTAGACCAGCGGTCGTAGCTGTGGCACCTTGCGGATCAAGGCGGTGACTCCTAGAGAGATAAACGCAATGAGGAAGATGCGCAGAGGAACGCTTACGACTGGGCAAGCAGTCAAAGCAGGGAGGGAAAGTTCGAATAGCTTGAAGACTACCTGAAGCACCGCAAAGTGTACTAAGTAGATTCCCATCACGTAGGGATAGAGCGTGCTTGCCGAGACGAGCAGATATGAGGTTGGTCGCCACCTGTGGCAGAGAGCGAAGAGCGAGACAACCTTGAGTACGACCAGCGGCAGAAAGTTGACACCCATCCGCCCTAACAGTTGGTAAGGCACCCAAATGAGCAGCGCTCCGTGCAGCAACATACTCCCGATGAATAGGATCAAGAGCCAGCCTTTGCCTGGCAAGCGACTAATGGTTCGAGAGATCAGATAGCCCGCTAGGTAGTAAGGAAGATACTGCACCCACCAGAGCAGGCAGATCTGCTGGATGCCATACGAGCGGTAGTAGATGTCTACAGCAAGCGCTACAAGATAGCTCCCGAGCGTCAAGATCAGTAGTCCCCGATTGCCTCCATAGGTAGGACTATCGCTACGCTCGATCCGCTCGCAGAGCCAGCGTAGCATAGGAGTGACCACATAGAGGCCCGCCAGCATCACGAGATACCACAAGTGATACCACTGGAAGGCGAGCCACGCCTGCTCCTTCGCACAGTGCCAGAAGTAGTAGCCCACAGACCAGACAAGCAGTGGCAAGAGTATCTTGCGCCCTACCCTACGCTTGTAAAAGTGTGCCAAGCTCCCGATCTGCCGCTCAGGCGATAGCATGAAGGCTCCGCTCATCATCACAAAGAGTGGCACCGCTCCCACTGAGAGCGCATACCACGGGGCAGCCTGCCAACGCTCTGACAGCGAAGCCTCTCCCATAAAGTACCCTCCCGCCGTGTGAATGCCGATTACCATCACGACCGAGAGGAGCCGTAGGAGGTCAAGTCCCTGATGGCGTAACGCCTGCTCTGACATCGCTACTGATCTTAGTTGCGTAAAGCGAGCAGCATCCGCAGGAACGTGTCGAAGAGCACCATCTTCGTCAGCACATTGCCACGGATCTCTCGCATCGCCTCCTCGAGGAGTCTATAGCAGGCACCCATCGCCTTATTGTTGACACGTAGCTCTCCCACACGCGCCTCACCGCTGAGCGCACGGTGCCACTGCCGCCCCACCAGCTGCATCAGTAGTTTGAGAAAAGCGACTGCCCCCTCACGGCCCGTCTTGTCCACCTCCTCGCTGAGGAGCTTCAGGCGCAAGATGTCGGCTCGTAGCGTTGCGTCGTACCACTGCTGCGCCATTTCTTGTAGTTTGTCTTGTGAGGCAGAACTGTCGAGCAGCCGTAAGGCATCGCTCAGGTTACCATCCACTAGGGGAATCATTGCCTCAAGTGCGTCAGTCGCCAGCTCGGGGTGTAGAGCTGTCAGCGCCTCTCTCATCTCCGCCTCTGTCATCGGTGGTAGCTCGAAGCGCTGCACACGGCTCAGGATAGTGTCTAGGAGACGATCCGAATGTGCCGACACAAGTATAAAGAGCGTCTCTGCAGGAGGCTCTTCGAGCGACTTAAGAAGTTTATTGGCAGCTGCATCATTCATGCGCTCAGGCTGGTAGATGATAATTGTACGCCAGCCCCCTTCGGTAGTTGTGACAGAGAGACGAGACAAGAGACTATTGATCTCATTTACATAGATAACAGGCTGACTATTGCCCGCCTCTAGCACCTCTAGCCAGTCCTGATCGGTGATGTAGGGAGACCGCTCGAGGAGCATGCGCCACTCATCGAAGTATCGCTCCGTGGGGGTCTCGTCTTGAGCCGCTTTGATCACTGGATAGACGAAGATGACGTCAGGGTGTGCGCTAGCTGCGACCTTCTTGCAGGAGGCGCACTCGCCACAAGAGTCCTCGTCCGTAGGAGACTGACACTGGATGTACTGCGCCCAGGCCCACGCCAGGTGAAGCCCTGGGTAGCCCTCCTGTATCTCGAGCAGCACAGCATGGGGCATCTGTCCCGATTTGGTCAAGTGGACAAACTGCTGCTTGAGGGCTCGGTATCCGTATATATCGGCAAACTGCATGACTGCGCTTTCTTCTCTAGATTTGGTAAAAGGGTTAACGGTCACTACTTCATCACACTCCTAAGCTCACGAAATGACCACACGCTGACCGCTAAACTGGGCAAACGCTTTGCGAATCTCTTGCCACGTGGATAGCTCCTGGAGGAGTGGCTGGTAGCTCGCATAGTCCGCCTCTGGGTGCTCCTGTTGTAGCGTCTGTATCTGCTGAGAGATCTGCTGACAGTGCTCCTCAGCGTACGCTAGTTTGTAGGTGTATAGCACCTTAAAAGTCATCTCGCGCACCCACTCATCGGGCACTTTCTCATCCTCGTCATCTGGCATCTGTAGCTCCTCGCGAGCCTTGCGAGAGAGCTTATAGGGAGAGGCGTAAAGGTCCACCGCCAGCGCTGCCACCTGCGGAATCTCCGAATTGCATAGGAAAGAGCCACAGGTATGCGTCGACTTGCCATCCACCGAGACGCTAAGCTCCTCCAGCATCATCTTATTGCTATCGTTGAGAATGCGCTTGACGAGTGGGTGCTCGATGACTATGTCATCTTGCTTGAGTTCCTGATAGACAAAGTTAGCCACAGAGACCTGTATCACCGTAGGCTCAGCCTCCTCACTGGCCTCCTCATCCTGCACGGAGATCTTTAGCATCCGCTCTCCGTAGCGCACCACCAGGCGGATCAAGTCTAGAGCTTCGTTGCTCATCGGCGCATCTAGGGGCGAAACCTCTTGCGGGATCTCCTCAGGAGCACGCTCCTCGGGTGTCTCTGCCGTAGGTGGAGCATACTGATAAACCCGTCCACGGCTAAAGCGCTCCTGCTTGATCTGCTGCAAGAGTAGATCCTCCGCCACGCCATACATCTGAGACATCTGCTGTATGTAGACGACCCGCTCGAGGCTATCAGGAATCGTGGCAATGCTCTGCAAGATGTCTCGCATCAGTTGCGTCTTGAGCTGCGGATCACTCGCCATCTGTGGAGCGTAGAGCTGCGACTTGAAGGTGAGGAAGTCCTGCTCATGGGCAGCAAAGTACTCCTCCACCTCTGTGCGACTACGCTTAGCAACAAACTCATCGGGGTCCTCGCCATCGGGCAGCACCAAGAGCTTGATCTGCATCCCCTCAGCGAGGAGCATATCGATCGAGCGCAGCGCCGCTTTGACTCCCGCCTCGTCACCGTCGAAGAGTACCAGCACATTACGCGAGAAGCGCCGCAAGAGCTGTATCTGGTTCTCCGTGAGTGCCGTGCCAGACGTCGCCACCACATTCTCTATTCCCACTTGGTGCATGGCGATCACATCGAGGTAGCCCTCGACGATGATGCTCTGATCCAGACGTCCTATGGCGCGCTTCGCCTGATAGAGACCATAGAGCTCACGGCTCTTGTCGTAAATGATGCTCTCGGGCGAATTGATATACTTGGCGATCTTGTCCGCCTTGCGCATCGTTCGTCCACCGAAGCCGACGACCCGTCCACCTACATTATATATAGGGAAGATAACCCGCTCGTGATAGCGATCAGCACTCGGACGCCCCTCGTTCGGAGCGTAGAGCAGGCCCGTCGCCACAAAGCTCTCCATATCGTAGCCATGCTCCTCGACATACTTCACTAGAGCACGTCTATCACTAGGTGAGTAGCCTAGCCCAAAGGTCTGTATCGCCTCGGAGCGAACACCACGCTGTGTGAAGTAAGGCAGAGCTATGTCCAGTCCCTCCTCGCTGCTGAGGAGCTGCTCGGTAAAGAACTTCGCCGCCACCTCGTTGGCAAGGTAAAGCGCCTCACGCTCACTCTGTCGCTGCTGCTCCTCTTCGGTCATCTCTCGCTCTGGCACAGGGATGTTGTACTTCTGAGCGAGGTAGCGGAGCGCCTCAACGAAGGAGCAATTCTGTATCTTCATGATGAAGGAGATAGGCGTTCCACCTGCGCCACAAGCGAAGCACTTGCAGATGTTCTTGGACGGAGTAACGATAAAGGAGGGGTGACGATCCTTGTGAAAAGGACACAGCCCCACGAAGCCCGACCCCTTGCGCCGTAGCTGCACAAAGTCGGACACCACATCATCGATGCGTGCCGTATCTATGATCAGTTGCTTCGTCTGTTCGTCAATCATCCGTCTATTTCTCCTGCTCTGCAAATGTACTCATTTCACGTCAAAGCCTTCGTTCCTTAGGGATGACGCATTATAACCAGCCGTCTATGAACTGCGTATGGCGATAACTAGGAAATATGCCGTTAGATTATCGCTACACAGTGGCTACAGATCCTCTCTGGTTACACCACTCTCCCGAAGAATTGACTTCCTCCCGAAGAATTGTCCCAATAGCTCCCGAGGAAATCAAAAATACCCACGGAAGAAAGAAAAATTTCTTCGGAAGTATCAAATGAAACTTCGGAAGAATCAAATCATAAGTCCGAAGAATTTACCATTTCCTCGGGAGCAAATCAAAAATATCCACCGAGCTATTTGGGAATTTCTAGGGAGGAACTGGAACAAGCTCATTTTTATATGCGTCAGCCCTGGGAGAAATCAAATGATATGTCCGAGGAAATGTTTCCTCCCCACATGAAGATTGGCAAATTCCTACATTGGTATTCTCTTTTCTCACAATTTGTACTTCCCAACAGCCCCACTATAAGGCGCCATATCAAGGAGTAACCTAATTATAATTCTGTTTACTGATAAGCCTTCTAGAGGAGTTCAGAGGAAGCCCAATGTAGAGATTCTCTACGATTTAAAAGCGCGTAGAGTTGCTTTGTATCAATACTTTTTCATACCTTTGACAGCAGATAGGGTGAGGTAGTATACCTGGCTCTCCCTTGGAGGCGTTTTTATTTAGAGCGTCTACTAAGGTTTGGGAGGAGCTAGGCTACCCCCATTTACACACTAATCACTGAGTATTATTAACCAATTTAATAGTTTGACTATGAATAGAAAACTCCTACTACTATGTACGGCTCTTGTAGCTCTTCTGAGCTTCAACGGAGCCAAGGCACAGGTCAAGGATGCTAGCATCACCGTCGGTAGTGGCTTTGAGTATCAGTTCTTCGACAAAGCTCTAAACATTGACAACGCAATGCTTTGGGGCATACGTGCAGGCTTCGGCTTTGGCCCGATCGTAGAGCTACGCGGTGTCTATGATCGCTCTTTTGGCATCAAGTCCAAGCTCAGCGATCCTAATGGAGCGTGGAATATCGATCCTATCTTTAAGGATCAAATGAGCGATCGCAAGATCGACATCGAGCGCTACGGAGCTGAGCTCAAGTTCAACCTCCTCGATGGCTACATTCTAGCTCCTTATCTACTCGTCGGTGGTGGTATCCAAAACATGAAGTATGAGCTACCTATCGCAGATAAGAAGATCGAGACGATGAAGACTGATCACCTATACTTCTCTGGAGCACTAGGCTTTAAGATCAATCTAGCACCTCGTATTGCCCTTAACCTATCGGGTAACTACCTAGGCTTCCGCACAGATCTACTAAATCCTTACATCAATCTTGGGAAGGCGAGCGAGAAGGTGGACAAGAACGGTCTAGCTCTGATGAACAACTTCTCAGCTCATGCTGGTCTTTCTATCTACCTCGGAGGTTATGACCCTAGAGGTGGTAACGAGGTGAGCCGTGCTTACAGAGATTTCTTCTCCAATGGGTTCCGCGGCATGGTATTCACGATCGAGCCTTCTATGCTCTATATGGACTTCAACCAGAACTCTTACTGGAATAGCCGCGACTCATGGTTCTACGGAGGTCAGCTAGGTCTGGACTTCAACAACACCTTTGGTGTACGTGGATTTTACTATCAAGCTGGTAAGACTGGCAAGAAGCCCAACTTCAAGTTTGACAACGAGCGCGCTATCTATGGTGGTTACTTCACCGGTCGCCTCAACCTGCCTCGTGGTGTGACACCTTATGTCAACCTAGGTGCTGGTTACCTTGATGCTAAGCTCTCTGAGGAGGCTACCGAGCTAGACAAGGCAAATCTACATGACGTCGTCTTCGGTATGGCAGGTATCGGTCTAGAGGTACCCCTCTTCCGCTATATGAGTCTATTCGGTAGTGCAAACCTCATCGCACACCCCGCTCCTGGCGTCAAGACAACTTCTATCACAAATAAGTCTGAGATCCTTGCCAAGAACGCGGCTTACCAGTTCGGTGTACGCTTTAACCTAGGCCAGCCAGCTCGTCACTACGAGTTTGATACCGAGGAGGACAAGACTACACAAGAGCGTATCAACGAGTACCGTGAGTACCACTACTATGGTCAGGATCGTGACGATGATGAGTACGTACGCATGACTCCATCTGAGATCGAGGATATGGCACAGCGCATCATCGATCGCAACCGCACCAACAAGAAGGGTCACTCCTGCCAGAAGGGCAACGTCAACCGTCAGCCCAACGATGACGCTCTTACTCCACTAGAGCGCGAGCTAGTACACGCCCTCATCGGCAATTCTCCCCAGTACATCGCTCAGCAGCAGATGCTCGCTAATGAGCAGGTAAAGGCTCAGAGCACTACGACAACTACGACTGAGCTAACAGAGCAAAACGAGAAGATCCTCGATCGTCTCGATGCACTTGATAGAAAGGTCGAGCAGAGCAATCAGATGCGTGCACAGCAGCCCGCCTCTACGACGACTGTTGTAACGACACCTCCTACGCACCCTGCTTATCAGACTCCTGCTACACCTTCTGCAGCAGCTATGAATAGCGATGCAACACCCGTAGACAAGAACTCTAATAGTCTCCTCAAGCTAAACTCTGTAGGCCTACTCGTAGGTACCAACCTCGTAAAGCCTAAGGAGGAGAACCTCTTCGGTACTTTTGCAATCGGTGCTCGCGCTTACATGCCTATCAGCAATACGAACCTAGACTTCGTCCCTGAGATCTTCGTCGGCTTTGGCAAGAAGACTACCCTCGGTATCTCAGGCAACGTCGTTTACAACTTCAACTTCAAGGAGCTAGGTGACTTCGTACCTTATCTAGGTGCTGGTGTCGGTGGCTTTACAGACACAAAGCTTGGTGTCAACTTCCTCGTTGGTACTTCTTACAAGCTTCCACAGCTCAACAGTGCTGTATTCCTAGATTACGGTCTACGTCACTCACTACGCAATCATAGCGTATCTCTCGGATACCGCTTCTACTTCTAATCAATTATCACTACAACAGTATGACTAAGAAATCATTTATAGTCGGGCTGTGCGTGATCCTTCTATCAGCTGCTGTCTCCACACCTGTGGAGGCACAGCATGATGGACGTCAAGCACCTCGCCAGAAGCGCGACCGCACGGAGCGCGTCGAGAAGGGCGAGCGTGATCGACGTGAGAAAAAGGTGGTAATGACAAAGCAAGAGCTAGCCACGCTCATCAATGCTATAGTCACCGCAGCCGAAGAGGATGAGATGAATGACGCATGCCCCCAGCAACGTGACATAACAATCACAAACAATAAGGACAGAGATCTACTCTATCTACTCCTACAGTATCACAACCTCAACGCTATGAAGGCCACTCCAGTCTATACACAGCCTGGACAGCCTATCAACGTCGGAGGACAGCTATACTACCCCGCTGGGAGTAATCTTGTCGTAGCTCAGGGGGCTCAGGCTACTAACGATGCGGACAAGATCAAAGCACTCGAAGAGGAGCTAGCTCGCCTCAAGGCAGCTCAGCAGAACCCTCAGCGTGACGATGATCAGATAGCTCAGCAGCTAGCCGCTCTACGTAGTCAGATTGATGAGCTAGAGAAGGCTCCTGCACAGGCTCCTGTCTACAACTACGACAACCGTCGGGTGATCCACCAAGACCGCTCACGCAACAACGTGCAGCTCAGTCGTAGCGTATTCTTTAAGGTCAACTCGGACGTCCTCAATGCAGAGGGTCGCGAGGCCGTTCGCAACGTTGCTGACTTTGTCATCAACGATCCACGCGCTCTCGTACTCGTATACGGCTATGCTAGTATCGATGGCCCCGTAGACTTCAACAACAAGCTTGCTGCCAAGCGTGCTGCTAGTGTCATCAAGGCACTCCAAGAGGCAGGCGTACCAGCAGCTGCTATCAAGCGTTACGATAACGGTGTCGACACGACTCCGGCCAAGCGTACCGATGCACGCCGTGTAGACATGGACGTCATCTACTAATGGTTGGCAGACTACCCCGCCAAGGGTAGCTCAAGCGACCTTAGATAATTCTAGAGAGGAGGAGAGCTCAGCGAGTTCCCCTCCTCTCTCTTTCTGTCTTCACTCTTAACATCGCAGCTAACAGCCAATCGCGAGCAGCTAACAGCTAACTAAGACAATTTGTCACACTCTCCTATCCTTTGGCACATCTGTTGCTTGAGTTAGTCAAAATCAAACCTTAAAAACATGAACATAGATAAGTACACCATTAAATCGCAACGGGTGATTCAAACGATGATCGCCCAAGCGCGTCAGCAGGAGCATCAGGCTCTAGAGCCGATATGCCTCCTAGATGCGCTGCTACGTGAGGGTCGTGACGTCGTCGAGTATGTCGCTACCAAGGCGGGTGCCTACATGCATCAGATAGAGCAGTCGGTAGCGCAGCAGCTAGAGCGTCTGCCTCACGTATCTGGTGGAGAGCCTTACCTCTCTAACCAGACAAACCAAGTGCTCACCCAGTCGGAGCAGATAGCTAGCGAGATGGGTGACCAATACATAGCTGTGGAGCACATCTTCCTAGCACTCCTCAAGGTACCTAGTGATGCGCGTCAGCTACTTCTCGACGCAGGTCTGACCTACGCTGACGCTGAGGCTGCTATCCGTGAGCTTCGCAAGGGGCGCAAGGTAGACTCCGCAACAAGTGATCAGCAGTACAACGCACTCGGCAAGTACGCTATCAACCTCTGCGAGCGAGCTCGTGAGGGCAAGCTGGATCCTGTCATAGGTCGTGACGAAGAGATACGTCGTGTCCTGCAGATACTCTCTCGCCGTACGAAGAATAATCCTATCCTCGTCGGTGAGCCAGGTGTCGGTAAGACCGCTATCGCCGAAGGCTTGGCGCACCGTGTCATACGTGGTGATGTACCAGAGAACCTCAAGGACAAGCTCATCTACTCACTCGATATGGGAGCTCTCATAGCAGGAGCAAAGTATCAGGGAGAGTTTGAGGAGCGTCTCAAGTCAGTCGTCAACGAGGTGACCGCCTCCAATGGTGAGGTGATCCTATTCATCGATGAGATCCATACGCTCGTCGGTGCGGGAGCTTCGCAAGGTGCTATGGATGCAGCAAACATCCTTAAGCCTGCCCTCGCTCGTGGTGAGCTACGGGCTATCGGTGCCACCACCCTCGATGAGTACCGTAAGTACTTTGAGAAGGACAAAGCGCTCGAGCGTCGCTTCCAGATGGTGATGGTCGATGAGCCTGACGAGATGAGCAGTATCTCTATCCTCAGAGGACTGAAGGAGCGGTACGAGAACCACCACAAGGTGCGTATCCAAGATGACGCCATACTGGCTGCCGTACAGCTGAGCGAGCGATACATCACCGACCGCTTCCTCCCCGACAAGGCGATAGACCTTGTGGACGAGGCTGCCGCACGACTACGCATCCAGATAGACTCGATGCCCGAAGAGCTAGACGAGCTGGAGCGTCGTATCAAGCAGCTAGAGATAGAGCGCGAGGCGATCAAGCGTGAGCACGATGAGCCTAAGCTGGCGGCACTCTCCAAGCAGATAGCCGATCTAGAGGAAGAGCGCAATGCTCTGGCCGCTCAGTGGCATGGCGAGAAAGACTTGGTCAATGAGGCGCAGCAGCTGAAGGTGGAGCGTGAACAGACATCTATCGAAGCGGACAAAGCTGAGCGCATGGGCGACTACGGTCGTGTGGCTGAGCTACGCTACGGACGACTCAAGGAGATCGATGATCAGATAGCTCAGATCAATAAGAAGTTAGCCGAGCAGCGTGCCTCTGGCACCGCACTGATCACCGAGGAGGTGACAGCCGAAGATATCGCTGACATCGTAGCTCGCTGGACCGGTATCCCCGTGAGCCGTATGCTTATGAGCGAGCGGGACAAGCTACTCAACCTAGAGGCGGAGCTACACAAGCGTGTCGTCGGTCAGGAGGAGGCGATCACCGCCATTGCAGATGCAGTGCGTCGTAGTCGTGCAGGCTTGCAAGATCCCAATAGACCGATCGGCTCCTTTATCTTCCTCGGCACGACAGGTGTCGGTAAGACTGAGGTAGCTAGAGCCTTGGCGGAGTGCCTCTTTGACGATGAGCACATGATGACCCGTATCGATATGAGCGAGTATCAGGAGAAGTTTAGCGCGACGCGTCTCATCGGAGCGCCTCCTGGCTACGTCGGTTACGATGAAGGTGGTCAGCTCACCGAGGCGATCAGGCGTAAACCTTACTCGGTCGTGCTATTTGATGAGATTGAGAAGGCGCATCCCGACGTTTTCAACCTACTCCTCCAAGTGCTAGACGATGGTAGGCTGACAGACAATAAGGGACATGTGGTCAACTTCAAGAACACGATCATCATCATGACCAGTAACCTCGGCTCCGACCTGATCCGTCACAACTTCGAGCACATCAATGAGCAGAATCGTGAAGAGGTCATCGAGCGGACCGAAGAGGAGGTCAAGACGCTACTCAAGCAGACGATCCGTCCTGAGTTTATCAACCGTATTGATGAGACCATCGTCTTCACGCCGTTGACTAAGCCTCAGATCGCTCAGATCGTACGTCTACAACTCGACAAGGTAGCTCGTACACTCCAGGAGAACGGTGTAACGCTCCACTACAGCGATGCCGCCATCGACCTACTCTCTGAGCGGGGCTACGATCCCGAGTTTGGCGCACGTCCTGTCAAGCGTGTCATACAGCGCCTCGTCCTCAACGAGCTCTCAAAGGCACTCCTGGCTGGCACCGTAGAGCGCACGAAGCCTATCACGCTAGACGTAGGGGCTGACAAGCAGCTCACCTTCGTAGACTAAGCACTCACTGAGTGCCTACAAGAAATAGGGCGTAAATCTCTGCTGCAGGGCTAACAAGCCATCGTCAGCAGACTCTTATAAATCTCCACCGAGGAAATTCCAAATTCTTCGGTGGAGATTTTTTATTTTCCAGCGAAGTAAGAGAAAATTCTTCGGACTTATCATTTGATTCTTCCGAAGTTTCGTTTGATTCTTCCGAAGAAATTTTTCTTTCCTCCGAAGAAATCGAGTTTTTCCTCCGAGCTATTTGGGAAAAACTTCGGAGGAAATCGGAATGATCGGAACCGTCCGAGCTGTCGGAATGATCTGCGATGCGTAACCGCTCGTTCCTACACAGGGCTACTCGTAAGATGTGCGGGATCTGCATCAGTCTAGCACGAGACTCTGGGGTGTGCTCTTTTTTCGTACATTTGTGGAGGGATATGATGTCCCCTCAAGCAATTAACTGTGTGTTCTAGAGATGCCCATCACACCAAGCACTACCCCCACGGAGCAATTGGATAGGCTCCTGAGGCAGTTTCCT
>CABUDK010000031.1 GCA_902490315.1 uncultured Porphyromonas sp.
AGACCATCTGCCAGCTCACCAAGGAGGGCATACGGACCAACTGTACGCTCATCTTCAACCTCGGTCAGGCTGTCCTAGCTGCTAAGGCTGGGGCTACCTATGTCTCTCCCTTTGTGGGTCGTCTTGACGACATCAGCTCAGATGGTGTCTCGCTCATCGCCGACATCGTAGAGACCTTTGAGACCTATGGCTTTAACACGCAGGTGCTCGCAGCTAGCATCCGTCACACACAGCACATCATCGACTGTATGCGCGTCGGTGCTGACGTAGCCACCTGCCCGCTCAAGGCTATCCTCGGACTGCTCAAGCACCCGCTCACCGATAGCGGTCTCGCCGCCTTCATCGCCGACCAAGAGCGCGTCGCCAAGCAAGGTAAGTAGCTGATCACAGCTACGCACAAAGTAAGCGAGCCACCCTCTCTAGCTAGAGAAGGTGGCTCGCTTGTTTAGAGATTAGAGACTAGAAGTTAGAGGGGACTCCACTAGTGGCACTAGTCTCTAGCCGACTGATAAAAACTAAACTCCCGAGAGATTGTGACGTCGCACAGTCTCTCGGGAGTAGAGTATTTGGGGATTGTCTTTACTTGATCAGCTTCTGGGTCGTTGTACCCTCGGCAGTCGTGACGACAGCTACATAAGCGCCCTCCGGGAGGCGAGAGACATCTAGCAGACCTGCTAGCTCTGCTCCGCTAAACTCAGCAACAGGCACGCCCTGTAGGTTAAAGAGCTGTACACGTAGCGCCTCGTCTGGATTAGAGAGCTGTAGGGTCTCTGCAAAGTGAACTGGGTAAAGCTCAGGAGCGACCTGCGTGATCTGCTCGACAGGGCGCAATTCGTTCGGATAGTCGTAGATCACCTCTACACGGTACTTGCTGTCGCTCTTACCCTGAGCATCAGTCCATGTATAGGTGTTAGCATCGGTCTCATGAACCTTGACACCATCTCTGTAGATGATATAGCTCTTAACCTCTGGGAAGGCTACGGGT
The DNA here is from genome assembly GCA_902490315.1 of uncultured Porphyromonas sp. Taxonomy (GTDB): domain Bacteria; phylum Bacteroidota; class Bacteroidia; order Bacteroidales; family Porphyromonadaceae; genus Porphyromonas. The sequence goes on from CABUDK010000031.1 coordinate 986, forward strand.
AGCGGACCTCTTGTAAAGGCTCTACTGGTAGTTCCGTCCTGCTTGTTTGGATTGTTGGAGACCACAAGCTCAAGAGCCTGATAGCCCATACGCTTTTCACTATAGTGTCCAAACTTCAAGAACTCCATAGAGCGGTCCCCAGAAATCTCAAAGCCTAAGAGACAACCATCCTGTCCTATATGCTCATCTCTAGAGGATGGATCCACATAAACCGCAGCACTCTTATTTGAGAAAGCACACGTAAAGCCTACCTCTAGGTTATAGGCGTCATTTATTTCAACAGGCTTATTGAGTCGGATGGACATCCACTCCTTCTTAGCAGCTGCGCCCTGGGGAACAATCAAAGAAGTCATCTGCATCTGATTGTTTCCAGCCACACGCTGACGTATGAAAAAGCGTAGAGCCTTACTATAGTCAGGGCTTCCGGACGAAGTTAGAGGCGTATCGGCAACGGGAATTACATTGATTTGATGGACATATAACTTCTGTCCTGCAAAAGGAGAGCGTCCTAGGCGATAGATATCAAACATAAAGATGTTTTTAATCGTCAGGCCCTTAAATCCTCCAGTGAAGTTGTGAGGAGCTCTTAGGAGTCTTCCCTTGATATTATCACGATTAGAGATCTTTGATACGACCTGAGTATTATAAGGCATAGACCACGTTACGTCCACACCGCCATTAGTTGCAGCTTTGACATCTGCGTTGAGGTGGCTTACGAGCTCGCCCGTATATACTGATCGGTGCGCAGCAGGGGTTGTCACCTCCTTACCGTCTATCTCGTAGCAAGCCTCTACCTTATAGTTGATCTGTCCAGGCTCTGTCAGGGTTGCATCAATGGTGTCTTCATACTGCGTATCAGCAAGCGTCTTAATCAGCTTACCATTTCGATAGAGCTTATAGGAGACCTTATAGCCCTGTGGATGAGCGGGGACAGCATCCCATGAGAGCTTCACCTTGTTAGGATCATTAGCCACAACAGATCCATTAAGCGCCTTGACGACTCGTAGTGGCTGGTAGTTATCATTCCAGATACCGTCTATTTGAGTCTTACCAGTCTTGTTAGGGTCGAGCCAACGCTTCATATTGAACTTATCCCCCTCGCTCTCATACTTATCAAAGTGTGCATAAAAGCGTCCATAGCTTGCATCCATAGGGCAGATACCCGGCTGACCTCCAGAGAGCGTACCGATCTGTCTTCCATCCTCATTAAAGAGTGGTGAACCCGACGAGCCTCCCTCGGTATTCCCCTTGGTAAAGTGAAAGTTCAGGTGATCACCATCGCCACCATGCTGTTCACCATACCACTTACCAATAACAACTTTACCATCGAAGATAGAGACCTTTAGCGCATCACCTGCTGGGTGATGAAGACCTGCACCCTTTTGCCAAGCTGTATTAGCAGCGTCCCAACCTGAGTAATAAACTCGATAGTCTGCGGGGATCGGCTTGTTAAGTTGCAAGAGTAGCCCATCTGAGTAACCAGCTATCGGTAGGAAAGCCTTCATACGAGCTCCCACCATAGAGCGTAGCGTAGTTGTCGCATAGTCCCCACTAGAGCAGCGAGGCTTCTCATAGTGAAAGCCAAAGATCCAAGTGTCTAGATCGTAGTTAGGAATGTCAAACGTCTTCTTAGATCCTGCACAGTGAGCAGCAGAGATGATAAATGGAGTGAGGTCGCCCTCGACGTTATTGATCAAGTTACCCGAGCACATACCCACGACACCTGTAGTTTTAGCGATTAGCATGGCTACAGAGCTAGCTTTCTCATTTTGGTAGTTGTCACCTTCAGGGCAGTTAGCATTGATTTGGCAGAATTTCTTCATTCCAGGGTCTGACATCTCCTCATTTCCTTGAAATTTCTCTAGAAAGTCCTGTCCATAAGCAGCTTGTAGTACAGGGCGGTAGAAGTAGCCTACACTACTGATCTGAATGGATGGCAGCTCGACACCTGCAGGAGCCTCATAGTCTAGGATCAGCTCACGACCCGCTAGTGGCTCTGTCGCAAAGCGTCCATGCTCACTATGCGTATCATATGTATAGGCACCTAGGACCTGACGCCCTCCAGGAGTATAGATATAGAGTCGTCCACCCTGAGGGATATAAAAGTCGTCATAGTAGAGGCCTATACCTACCGGTGTGCCTTCTAGTGCGATGGTCAAGCGATAGACCTGCGTACCACCTTGAGACTGTACCAGCTCAGCCTCCTGAGCAAAGTCAACCTGATAGGGGACCAACTGACCTACAGCAAGAGGACGGCCGTCGCGTGGAGCCGACCACGCATCCCGCAGCTCTAAGTCTGCGGGGTTGAAGGCTATAGATACAAAATGCTTCTCTTGCTCAGATGAGCGTAGAGAGGGCTCAGCATCGATAGCTAGAGGGGTTCCTCCAAACGACTGCTGGGCAGATCCCGAAAGAGTGGTTAGAGCCATGATAGCTCCAACCAGCAAGAGTCTATTGAAGGGATTCAGTTTTGATGTCATAAGTCTTATCTTGAGATTTAGATGATTTAGTAGTAGGGAGATTCGTTATCGGGTGCAAGTTACAAAAAAGTCATCACTTGACAAAAGGTCCATGAAGCAAAGAATCTAGGCTGATGGATCACATTCTAGCAATTCGAGCAGAATAGCCACGTGGAAAATCACAAATCCTTCGGGAGCTATTTTTTATTCCCCACGGAGGAAAGAATCATTTCTTCCGAAGTATCATCTGATAGTTCCGAAGTTTCAGTTGATATCTCCGAAGTATCATTTCTTTCTTACGTGGAGATTTTTCATTTCCTCCAGAGAGATTTGGGATTTGCTAGGTAAGTATTCGGACCTTCTGATAAGAGTATCGTCTCGAAGCCTAAGCGACCCCATTTACAAAAGCAAGAGAGACGTGCATCTGCCCTAGTGGCATGCACGTCTCTCTACTATTTAGTTGATGGGAGGATCGATTTCGAACTCTCCCGCTACCTATCGACTCCTAAGGCTGCATGCTCTAGGAGCGATGGATAGACTCTTACTTCCAGTTCTCCTCAAGGTCTGGGTTTGCGAAACGATCCTGAAGTGGGAACTCCCAGTAGAACATGACATCTGAAGCGTCTTTCTTGAGGTCTAGGTAAGACTTCGTTACAGTTGTCGCAGACTCACCCTTGGTAAGAGCCTCCTGAAGAGGCTTATTGGTACGATCCATAGGATCACCCCAACGCTTGAGGTCGTTCATACGGGTACCCATACCAACGAGCTCACGAGTGCGCTCATTCTTGACAGTCTCCATCATCTCCTGCTGGTTGCTAGCCTTGAGCTCAGCCTCTAGACCACGGCTCTTGCGGAAAGTCTCAAGTGTGGTCTTTGCGGCAGCCCAGTCGCCACCCCAAGCCTGAGCCTCAGCCTTGATGAGCCAAGCCTCTGCGATGTCAAAGAGGTGTGTGGAGTGTGCATAAGAGAAGCGGTTGCGCTTGGGGTCAGTATCCAGACGTGGATTACCTCTAAACTTAGATACGAAAGTAATCGACTCATCCCCAGAAATCTCTCCATAGAGTACAGGCCAACCATTGGTACCTGCATGTTGATCTGTATCCTCTAGCCAAACTGTCCCTCGAATGTCATTCTTAGAGTCAGCGGGATCTTGAGGATCCATAGAGTTTCTGTATAGATCTATGAGGAACTGATTGGGGAACCATGTAGGAGATGCCAGCTCAAACTGAACGGGCTTACCTGTATTTGGATTGATCTGATCGTAGATCCATAGTCCATGCAGGATACCAGAAACGCGACCTACCTTAGTAGTAGCATAGGTCTTGATCATGATCTCAGGAGAGTCTTCAGTGATCCAGAGCTTCTTAAGTCCATCTACAGAGGGTTCTCCTAGAGGATAGTTGTCGATAAAGCGATCAACCTCCGTGATAGCATCCTGATAGCGGTGCATCTCCAGCAGAATACGAGCGCGTACTGCGTAGCAGTAGTCTTGTACGAGATAGCATGGGATACCATCCTGCTCGAGATTATCAGTGCTACTTAGGTAGTTACTCTTGTTGGGGATCACCTTAGCAGCCTCTTCGAGCTCGTTGAGACACCACTCATAGACCTCCTTTTGGGTAGCTCTCTTCTTGTTAGTGTTCTGAAGTAGCGGATCATACTCCTTTATAAGGATGATGCCAGGCTCCTGACCATCATTGTCGCTGTAACGCTTAGAGAAGCGGCACATCAGACGGTAGTGAGCCAGTGCACGGAGCGCACGCGCCTCTCCTACATAAGTGTCTAGACTCGCCTTCTCGCTATCACTGAGAGTTGCCATGAGCTCTTCATTTGCCTTCATCTCATTGACTCTCATGATGAAGTAGTTGGCGTCCTTGATAATCGTTGCAAAGGATCCAAAGTATCCAGCGATCATGTCATTGCTGGAGAGGTTTGCCTTATTCCAAGAGTAGAATGGGAAGTATGTATTTCCATCACTAGCCGTGAGGTGAAATAGATCTGCCTGCATATCTCCCAGGAATAGGTTGCTTGGAGACTCAGCTCCAACCAAGGTCGAGTAGAGACTCTCCCGGAGCCACTTAGCCTCCTGGAAGTTCTCTAGGGGCTTCTGCTCCTTAACGCCCTCGGGTATAAAGCCGACCTGACAAGCGGAGAATGCCACTAACGATAGGATTAGCAACCCTATAGTCTTGATATATCTTTTCATAATTTCTGTGCTATAAGTATAGAGGGTTCGACACTATTAGAAAGTAATCTGTAGACCACCAACATACTGACGTGTGTTAGGATATTGGTTCATACTCATGTTGCCAACGGCCTCTGGATCATACCCAGAGAATTGAGTAAAGGTCAGCAGGTTACGACCCGTTACATAGACGCGTGCGCCAGAGATTACGCCAATCTTCTCAAACCATGCGCTAGGCAGGGTGTATGAGAGGCGTAGGTTCTTCAGACGTAGGAATGAAGCGTTCTCCAGCAGACGGCTATCGAACTGCATCTCCTCACCGAACTTAGGTATATCGGTATCTCTGTTATCTTCTGTCCAAGCATCAAGTAGCTTGCGACTCTTGTTCATACCTAGGAAGCCAGTGTTCTTAGACATATTCTCTGTGAAGTAACGGTCGTTGTTGATAACGTACTTACCAACGTTGAATGACCAGTCTACATCAAGAGCTAGACCCTTCCAGCTAGCACCAAAGGATACACCTCCTGTAAATGGAGCCTGAAGATTCTTACCACTAGCGCGAAGTAGAGCAGCCTCATCATAGTACTCAGTAACCTCAGAGGTTAGATTACCATCAGCATCGGGTACATACCACTGCTGCTTACCAGTCTCAGGATTGACACCAGCATACTCTGCGATGAGGAACTGGGTGGGCTGACCAACCTTGTAGATCAAAGCCTTTGAAGGCATCTTATACTCTGGGAGGTCGTAGAAGAGCTTGGTAACGCGGTTCACATTGTAGTTGAGCGTTGTAGCTGCATATACGTTCCAGTCACGAGTGCGTACGATGTCGTAGCTGAGCGTGAGGTCAGCTCCCGTATTGGTTAGTGAGCCGACATTCTCATAGCGTCCAGAGAAACCAGTAGCATAAGGCTTCGGAACGAACATCAACATATCATCTGTGATACGGTGATAGATGTTGAGGACAGAGTGCAGACGGTTGTCAAAAGCGTCAAAGTCGACACCGACGTTAAGATTAGACTGTGTCTCCCATCCGAGGTCAGGATTACCGATTGTTGAGGTATAGAGACCTAGCCCCTCTGAGTACTGGATCTGTCCGTAGCGAGCCATGTATGCGAGAGCAGGGATAGAGGAGTTACCCGTAGTACCCCAGCTGGCACGTAGACGTAGTGTATTGATCCACTTGACGTGGTCTAGATGTGCACGATAGATATCATAGGTAGCACCTACTGAGTAGAAAAGTCCCTGACGATTCTTAGCACCAAAGCGAGAAGAAGCATCACTACGCAGTGATAGATCTACGTGTAGGTAGTTATCGAATGAGTAGTTGACACGTCCGAAGAATGATAGGTAAGAGTACCCACCCTTAGACTGAGAGGGAGCAACAAGGTCACTAGCATTAGAGCTACCCTGAGAGAGCAATCCTAGCTCCGCATCCTCGATACCTGTAGCAATGGCAGAGATACCATCGTAGCGATACTGTACCCACTCCTGTCCTAGGAGGACGGTCATCTTATGCTTGTCAGCAAAAGAGAAGCGATACTCACCTGTATTGGTCCAGGTGAAGTTGTTGTCTAGCGAGCGGCCCTCTAGACGGCTACCACGCTTGTCAACTAGTACCCAATAGCGACCAGGCTTGTAGAACACAGTCTCTGTACCATAAGTTAGGTCGAGACCTGCCTGAGTTTTGAGGATAAGTCCCTTGATAGGTGTAACCTCAGCGTAAGATGCTATGCTAGCCTGATAAGTATTATAGTTGTGTGGCTGATACTTCTCTGTGAAGTCTGGGAAGACCTCCATACCAAATAGAGATACATAGAACTTTCTCAGATTACCGTCAGCATCGTATGGAGACATATAGCGAGGCTTGATAGCTGCACCAAAGGTACCAGCATCTGTGTAAGCACCACCCTCAAATCCAGCTGATACCTGGTCGGTGTATGCACCAAAGACATTAGCACCCACCTTGAGCCAATCCTTAACACGAGAGTCTACGCTGACACGTCCGTTGTAACGCTTGAAGCCGTTGCGACCACGCGTGATACCCTCCTGAGAGAGTGTACCCATAGAGATATAATACTGCGTACGATTGCTACCACCACTCATAGAGAGGTCAGCCTGATACGTAGGAGCCTTCTTGCCCATGAAGAATCGGAGCCAGTCGAAGTTGTAATCAGCTGGATCGTAGAACTCTACATCTGCGGGAGGATTAAAGCCCCAAGCCTTACGCTCGATCTTGTAATGAGCCTTCTTTGTGAGCTCATTGAGTAGATCCGCCTTTGTGTACTTACCAGATCCGAAGTTATAAGGCTTCAGGTACTCATATTTGGCTTGATGCTCTAGCAGCTCATCACCCGTCATGAGGTCACCGTAAGGCTTAAAGTTGGCAAACTCAGAGATACCATACTGTGCATTGAATGTGATATGTCCGAGGCCCTCCTCAGAGCGCTTACCCTTTTTGGTCGTGATAACGACTACACCGTTAGCAGCACGAGCACCATAGATAGATGTAGAGGAAGCATCCATGAGGACGTTCATGCTCTCGATATCGTTGGAGTTCATCGCCATGACGGTGTTGAGGTCAGTCTGCATACCATCTACGATGTAGAGGGGCTGGTTACCAGCAGTCAGAGATCCTGTACCGTGAATCTTTACGTCAGCTACAGCGTTAGGGTCTCCAGAGGTAGTCATAACACTCATACCAGCGACCTTACCCTGTAGTGCGTCCATCACGTTAGCTACAGGCTTCTCGGCAATCTGCTCACCAGATACACGAGCCATGGAGCCTGAGATCGTGCTGAGCTTCTGTCCTGAGCCGTAACCTACTACGACGACCTGATCAAGGGTTTGATCATCTGTCGTCATGACGACGTTCATCACCTTCGTGATGGGTACGGTAATCGTCTTAAGACCTACATAGGAGAAGGTCAGCTTCTTAGCAGAGGCAGGTACACTGAGGGTAAACTTACCATCTACGTCTGTCGTGGTACCGATAGAGGTGTTGCCCTCCACGACCACGTTCGCAAACATCACCGGCTCTTTGTCCTCTCCCGAGGTAACAGTACCTGTGATGGTCCTATTCTGCGCTACAGCCCATCCTATGCTGGCCGTTAGCATCAGAAAGAATAGAGCCAATCTTTTCATAAAACTCTTCTTTAGCGTTAGTTATACATTGATAGTTTGAATAGTCATAGCCACACGCCACGTCACACTAGCAACTGCGCCGTGCGTCTCCGACATAACCTAAAAGCAACCGATAGAGCCACCTCTCACATGATAGCGTACGCAAGCACCACCCTACATACGCCCTTCTGTATTGCGGAAGGGGGTCTACCTTAACCTTTCGGAAACAAAGGTAGTACAAAAATGCGTGGAAACCAAATCTCACCCCTCTTCTTAGAGATGCTAGTACCCCTAAAAGATGTTAGTGCTTCTAGTGCTCTTAGGAGCTAACCCGACTCTCTAACCTCTAATTTTCTAATCTCTAACCTCTGACTTCTAATCTCTAATTTGATTACCTTTGCAGTAGCTCTGTGAGTAACGCATTTGAATCGCCTTTGCTGGGACTGTACAGAGCTCCCTGTCAAACGTTTATCACTCTATCATCTTTTCACTCCTTGTCCACTAAGCTCTATCATACGGCTGTCCTCTGTGAGGATTCTCTCGACTTATTGGTTACGAGACCCTCTGGTCTCTATGTAGATGTCACGATGGGTGGCGGGGGGCACTCCCGTGCGCTCCTCGAGCGACTTTCACCCGAGGGGCGTTGCATCGGTCTCGATCAAGATCCCGACGCGGTGGTCAATGCTCCTACGGATAGTCGCTATCACTTTGTAGCGACGAACTTTCGCTACCTAGGACAGTGGCTCGACTACTGGGGGCTCGCTGGGCAGGTGGATGGAATTTTGGCGGACCTAGGGGTTTCGTCACATCACTTCGATAGTGAGGAGCGGGGTTTTAGCTTTCGCTATGAGGAGGCAATACCCGATATGCGTATGAATAGCCGGTCTGGAGTCACGGCTCGTGATATACTGCTGAGTTACAGCGAGGAGCAGCTGGCCGATATACTATATTATTATGGTGAGCTCCATGATGCTCGTCGCATCGCAGCTCTGCTGGTGTCGCATCGTGCCGTGGGCTACCCGACGATCGCTGCTCTCATGGAGGTGCTGACGCCAGTCCTACCTAAGGGAGGACCTCAGCTGCGCAATAAGCTGAGCCGTATCTTCCAAGCACTACGTATTGAGGTGAATGATGAGCTGGGTGCTCTGCGTCAACTGCTGAGCGACTCGGTGCGTCTCCTCAAACCTGGGGGACGCATAGCGATCATTTCTTACCACTCGCTAGAAGATCGCATGGTCAAGGATTTCTTCCGTCTAGGGAGCTTTGAGCAGCCTAATGAGGCTCTAGCAGGTATGCCTCTATCAACGCCTGCACCTCTACGTGTGATCACAAAAAAAGCTATCACACCCTCTGCGGATGAGATAGCGGACAATAATCGTGCTCGTAGCGCTAAGCTACGTGTTGCTAAGCGTCGTGAGGATATTTGAGTGAGACGAGAAGATGGTTAAGATAGACGAGACATACTTTTACGATAACCTAGAGGAGGATCTTCAGGAGCCGGCACCAGTGGCTACTGATGAGTCTGCGACTGAGCCTCAGCCTAGGCTTTTGCTAGGAGATCTCCTAGACGAAGAGGCCGAAGCAGAGCCATCTGGACAAGATGAGACCGATACTCTAAGCGATGCTGTAACCTATGCAGCAGACCAAACGGATTCTGTGACGGAAAGCGATCCGACCGGCTTAAAATCCATGACTACACCTCTAGAGGAGCCTGACACTCTAGGAGAGCAAGAGGTTGATATGAATGATGAATTCTCCGCAGAGTCTGATCAGTCTACCAGTAAGCGCTCTTCACGAGGCCTTTGGTATTGGCTAGGCGGTGATATGCTGGAGCAACCCGCCTTCAGGAAGTATATACCCGCCTTTATCGCGATCCTCCTGATGGGTCTGATACATGTCACAAGCAACTATCAGATCATCTCCAAACGTCGCCAGATAGATAAGCTGGAGACGCAGGTCAGAGACTTGACTTACAAGCACATGGAGAGCGTCAGCGAGCTAACGCGTCGTAGCATTGGGGGCAACTTCGAGCAGCAGCTTCAAGCGATGGGGTCAGATCTTGAGGCACCCTCGCAGCAGTCGATCATCCTCTATCGTGATGCTAAGAAATAATCTCTCTTCCCTCTCTAACGAACACGCTCTATGTCGAAGCATAGCCCTATCATAGCTCGCTACCGCACTTTAGGCTTCCTGGCCATCTTGATGACTCTATGGATCTTTATCAAGGTGATCGGCATCATCTTCGTCGAGGGACCTACGTGGCGCAAGATGGCGCAAAACTTTCACCGACCTGACACGGTGACGATCTCACCGCTACGAGGCAATATCATTTCGTCGGACGGACACATTGTAGCTATTAGTAAGCCAGCATACAAGCTGTACCTAGACTTTGGCGCCGAGTCTATTCAGCAGATGGAGCCAGACTCGCTCTACAAGCAGCTAGACTCGCTAGCCTATCAGATGAGTCTCTGGGGAAAGGGTGAGCAAGCCACCTATCAGGCACTGCGTAAGCGACTACGGGAGGGCTATCGCAAGGCGCAGCATAAGCAGTCTGGCTATCGCTACGTATCTATATACCCGTACGAGGTGAGCCATGTGGAGTATCAGCGGCTCAAGCAGACCTATCCACTGATGATGACGGTAGAGCGCAAGGGTCGTATGGTGCGTCGCCGTGGTCCGCTCAGAAATGGGCTGACGCACGAGGAGCGTGCACTACGCGACAGACCTTATGGTGAGCTAGCGAGACGTACGATAGGTAGTGTCTACAAGGAAGTCAAGGGAGATCTCACGCAGGGGGAGTATGGTCTAGAGCAAAGCTTTGACACCCTACTGCGTGGCGAGCCCGGGCTAGCTGTGAGGCAATACTTAGCAGGATCGACACGACAAAACACCCTACAACCTCCTCGGGCTGGCTACAATGTGTACACAACACTAGATATGAACCTGCAGCAGATCGTGCATCGTGCGCTCTATGAGCAGATGACACAGTTTGAGGCAGACTACGGAGGGGCTATCCTGATGGAGGTGGAGACGGGTCGCATCGTCGCTCTAGCCAATCTTACGAAGGGCTCTCAGTCTTACTACGAGGGAGCTAACTATGCCCTCAGTGCGCTCAATGAGCCTGGCTCTACGATGAAGACGCCCTTTATGATGGCTGCACTAGATGATGGGGTTTGTACGCCTAACGACACGATCGACACGGGCAATGGAGTCTTTAAGTATGGTGGCTACAACATCCGTGATCACAATGCCAATCGTGGTGGCTATGGACGTATATCGGTTGCTCAGGGACTATGGTACTCCAGTAATATCGTCCTAGCTAAGATTGCGATCAAGGGGTATGTGGATCATCCCGATGGAATCTATCAGCATTTGAGCAATTATGGCATGCTGGAGCGACTGGACGTAGGTCTCGATGGAGTCGCTACCCCAACGATCATACGACCTGAAGACAAGAGCTATGGTAACTCAACGATCCCAAGCATCAGCCGTGGGTATGGAATCTCGGTGCCTGCGATCAATACGCTCAACTTCTACAACGCAGTTGCCAACGGCGGTCGTGTCATGCGTCCCTATCTAGTGGATCGTGTAGAGGATGCTGAGGGCAAGGTGATTCAAGAATTTCAACCACAAGTGCTGCACGAGAATATCTGCAAGCCGGCTACGCTCGACTCGATCCGCTCCATGCTAGACAATGTGGTTCTCAAGGGTACCGCCGCTGGGCCAGTACGCTCTGAGCTGATCTCTATCAGTGGCAAGACAGGCACGGCTCTGATGAGCAACCATGGTAGCGGTGGTTATCGTACTGGCAGTTTGACCTATATGACTTCGTTTTGCGGATACTTCCCTTCAGATCATCCTAAGTACAGTTGCTTCATCTTTGTGGTCAATCCTCACGGTGTAGGTCGTGCCTCAGGAGGTATCGTGGCTGGTCGTGGCGTGAAGCGTATCGCTGAGGAGATCTACACGCTCTCTAATCCTATCCTCCTAGACACGATCACACCTCATCCTGCTAGTGAGCGGCTGAAGCACTTGGATCTAGCCGGCGGTGAGAAGAGACGTGTCGAGAGCTTTGTCAAGGCTTACAAGATCCCCGAGGTTAAATCCGAAAGCTCCAGCAAGACAGCCTCCGACCAATTGGTCGTACCTCAGTATGGCCGTGATGGGGTGGAGCTACATCCCCTAGCTCGTTACTCTAAGGGTGTGATGCCACGGCTCGTGGGACTAGCCCCCAGCGAAGCGATCTATCAGATTAGCCTGCAGGGGCTGGAGGTGCAACTGGTCGGCTATGGACGAGTCATAGCGCAGAGCATCCCCATTGGTACGCCTATCCATCCAGGGCAAAAGGTTGTCCTCCATCTAGGCAACAATCATAGACAGTAAAGTGGAATCCCCTTTTAGATAGATATGAATCTCAAACCACTCAATAATTATATAGCAGCACTCACCGAGGAGCATCTACTGAGCCAAGCACACACAGGCGACGTCTCTACAGAGCAGTGTCAAGTGACCTCTATCGAGCAAGACTCACGTCGTGCCTCTGAGGGATGTATCTTCGTAGCACTACGTGGCGTGCATGTGGACGGTGCCGACTACATCCCGAAGGCACTTGCAGCGGGCTGCCACATCATCGTCACAGAGCATACACGACCTGAGAGCGTCTCAGACGAGGTCGTATGGCTCACGGTGACTGACACAGCGAAAGCTGTAGCTGTCTTAGCTTCCGTCTACTATGACCGTCCAGAGCGACAACTCACGATCGTTGGAGTCACGGGGACTAATGGCAAGACGACCACCGCTACGCTATGCTATCAGCTGTGGAGCTGGCTAGGTATGCGAGCTGCGCTCTTTAGCACGGTCTGCATACGCATCGGCGACAAGGAGTATCCCGCCACCCATACGACGCCCGATGCTCTCGAGCTGCATCGTGTGATGCGCGATATGGTCGATGCGGGGTGTCGCTATCTCTTTATGG